>JANQHL010000293.1 GCA_028277085.1 Flavobacteriaceae bacterium | reverse complement strand
AGACCGTCTTGGAAAACTCAAAACAATTTTCGGCGCTAAAACACCAGTGCATCTGGTAGCCCAAGCCATGGAAAGAGGTTTTATTTAACCACTTCTTCTGCATAAACCCGAAAGCAAATTTTTTACGATGAACCTAGGTTTGGCCAACCCTTCATCAAGTAGTGTCTAGACCTGGGGGAGGCTTGGCATAACCTAAATGAAGGGTTTATAAGTGTTGGGCTTTGCGGGAAAACGCAAGGGTTTCCCAAATATGAAAAATAGATTTGACAGGTATGAAAATTTGAACTATGAGAGATACTTATAAGTACTGGTTTAAAGTTGGGAATCTAAAAGTTCACTGTGGTATTACAGATAACCTTGAAAGAAGAGAACGTGAACATCAAAAATCTAATAGGTATAAGGATCATAATGGAGTCAGGTACTATTGGAGGAATGGGCATATAGTCCAAGTGGGATATGCGACTACCCGAGAGGCAGCGATGGAATGGGAGCGCCAGAATAGATGCAACAGAAATTGGAACTAAAACTCTACGCTTACTAAATAGCATTTGTTAATTGATAACAATAAATTAAGAATCTAGCTATGGAACTCCAAAACCAACTCAAAGCCTTAGCCGAAAAAATAGGTAAACTCAAAACACAGATTAACACCGAAGAATCGACCAAGCACGCTTTTGTATTACCCTTCATTAACCTTTTAGGATATGACACATTTAATCCCCTGGAAGTAGTTCCTGAGTTTACGGCTGACCTTGGCCTCAAAAAAGGTGAAAAGGTAGATTATGCAATCTTTCAAAATGGTCAACCTATATTAATTATCGAATGTAAAAACTGGGATGAAAGCCTTAATGCACATAACTCTCAACTATTTCGCTATTTCCACACAACAAAAACCCGTTTTGCGTTACTCACCAACGGCATAGAATACCGTTTCTTTACAGATTTGGAGCAGGCCAATAAAATGGACGAAAAACCCTTTTTAGAGTTTCGAATTGATCAACTCAAAGAAAGTACTATTCAAGAGATTGCCAAGTTTCACAAGTCTAATTTTGACATAGACATAATTGTAGATAATGCCAGTTCTTTGAAATATACCAAAGAAATAAAAAAGCTGATTCATGAGGAATTGCAAGAACCTTCTTTCCGGTTTGTCAAATTGTTTGCCCAGAAAGTTTACTCAGGAAGGTTAACGGAAAAAGTGATGGCCGAATTCAAGGATTTAGTGCATAAAGCCCTAAACCAGACCATAAGTGAACGGGTAAATGACCGCTTAAACGCCGCATTGAACAAAGAGGCAGAAAAGCAACAAGAAGAGGCCTTGGAGCTCCCAGAAGAGAGAAACAAAATACAAACAACAGAGGAAGAATTGGAAGGGTATCGGATTGTTGTTGCCATTTTAAGGAGAATAGTCCCGGTTCAAAGAATAACCCATAGGGATACTCAATCCTATTTTGGAATTCTATTGGATGACAATAATCGTAAGCCGTTATGTAGGCTCCGCTTCAATGGTATAACCAAGTATATTGGTCTTATTGACGCCAAAAAGAACGAGACCCGAAAAGCACTCAAAACTTTGGAGGAAATCTACCAATACGAAGATGAACTCTTGGCAACCGTAGGTAATTATGAAGAATGAAGACTTCGATTAGGAATTATTAAAAATTAGTTCAACAAGAAACGTATAAATGAAAAAAACCACATTGCTATTGCTCATCACTTCCTTACTGTTTTGTAAATATAATCATGCCCAAAATGAAGGAGCAGCCATTGCGGCCACTGTTGGTGCTGTTGCTGCTATTGGTGTGGGTATTGCAGCAGTTGAACAAATGAAGGAGCAGGCCGAATTAACCGCCACAGAATGGTTGTTATCTAACAATCCGGAAATGACGAGCTTTTCTCTAAAAACTCTTGACTTTGATGGCAAGAAGTTAAAGGATATGTCTTCAACGTCAGTAATCACTTTTAAGATTCAAGAGTTTATACCAATGGATAATCCGGTTTTAGATGGACAAAAGTTCGTCTTATTAGGGTTCTCTAGTCGAGGTTGGATCAATGAATACGGAATAGACTTCAATAAGATAAAGTGGTTTTTGATTGACAAGGTTGAATGGACTAAAATGATGGTGGCTTACGTACGAGCTGCATCTGGCGAACGTGAAAATAATGATCTAGAAGAGACCCTGGATCAAGGTAAAATTGTGAACAAAGGGGTACGAGTTAAATGAAAAATGACCATTCCATTTTATAAGCTTTCTGGAGACATGTATGTAGTTACTGAATATTCAGATGAGATGAAATTTATATACAATGAAAGGTCCTTGGGGATTTTTTTAAAAGAAACTCAGGATTTGGTTCAAATAGGGAGGGGTAGTTTGATTGATATTCACGAGTTCTTTTTTGAAGAAAACAATTAACGTATTATGTGTTATGAAAGCAAATGGACTTAATCTCAAATTAGATACCCAAAAGCTAAAACGCTCTTTCCTGATTTTTCTTTGCTCTCCCAAAATCCTATACCGATACGTTCTATTCTCCTTAAAGAAAAGAAATCTGAACCTCCATTCGTTTTCTTGTAGCGCAAACTACTGCATAAATGGAACTCTAAATCAACTCACGTGGAATGTGGAGAACGCAATCTTTCTTGCCCTGGACAATTCTTCAAGGATTTATTTTGGATCAGGGGAGCATATTTTCAAAGTTTCCAGAGATAAAACCCGATTTGAATTGAAATGCTACGGACTTGGCAAAGGAATCAATGCTTATGTCCAGCTCAAAATAACCGAACTGGAACCAAGTGATTTTAACGGAGTTTCTGCAAAGAATCAACAAGTAGAATTGAAAAAAAACTCCTTCCAAGTAGCTATGAAGAATTTAATGCTAAGTGAGAAAGTATTAGAGTCAAAACCAGTTTTCCTGCAGCCCATAATTCCACATGAAATATCGACGGAAACCCATAGGGAAATTTTGAATCGACTTTCCAAGCTTCAAAAGACCAAGACCCTTCGAGAGCTAAGAGATCTAGAGGAATTTATCAACTAAACCAACAACCATGAAAAGAGAATACTACGAAAGCCCCAAACCAGGCAAAATAATGCAATGGCTTTGGAAAGCTGCCGGTTCCGATGGCTACATACTTCAGAAGAGTACCTACTCAGATCAAGTCAAATATGCATGTTTAGGTGGTATTGTAGTAGCTACCGGGTTTATGGCGGCTTTAGCCGGAGGATATGCCATATATACCATTTTTGAACCCAAGGGTTCTGCACTGGATGGAGGTGCGCACATCCCAACCGCAATTATGTCTTGTGCTTTTGGAGTGATTTGGGGACTTATCATTTTTAATATTGATAGGTTCATAGTCGCAGCTACAGGTAAGGGAGATGGAACTGAAGCTATTACTTGGCAAGAATTTACTAACTCTTTACCAAGAATAATAATGGGGCTAGTTATTGCCATTACCATTTCGAAACCTATGGAAATTCGAATGTTCAAATCTGAGATTGATGCGGAGCTCCATCAAGAACAATTGGAAAAACGAAAGCAATATGAAATTGCTACGAAAGCCAACTATGAAACTAGATTTAATGCCATTGATGCTGATATAGATAAAATAGAAGGGGAAAGAAACAAACTGCTTGAGAGATTGACTGAAGTAGAGAGTCAATATACAGAAGAGGTTCGAATAGTAAGGCCTGGTCCAAAAGCGGCAGCTCTAAAGGAACTTATGAATTTATTAGGAGAAAAACTAAAAACTTTTGATGAAGACAATAAAGCTGAAATGGGCAGACTTACATCTGAAAGATTAAGATTGACTCAAGAACTTGATAGAGAGCTTGCAAAAAACCAAGAAGTTGCAAGTGGTCTGGACGGTCTGTTGGAGCGGATAAAATTAGCACATGAAATTGCTGGATTTTGGATAACGTTTTTCATCACATTGCTTTTTGTGGTCATTGAGTTGACCCCCATTTTTTTCAAAATGATGCTCATTAAAAGCCCATATGATTTCATGAGAGATAATGTAAAGGAACTCATACGAGCCGAAGAAGGGATCCAGATCAAATATGAATACTATAAGGACAAGAAGGGGCAAGAGAGAAATTTGGTAATCAATCATCAGGTCAAACGCAAAATAGATGAAAAAGTCGCTTTGATGGCTGCGCAGACCGAGCTGAGTGATCACATAATCGAAAAGTGGAAGGAAAGGGAAAAGAAGAACATTGATGAAAATATAGATGCCTATATCTCAGAATCAAAATGAGACTGGACAGCACTTATCGATTTTTATGGAAAGTGGTCGGAGAAGATGAACAGATATTGGATCACTGCGGAAAGAAAACCCAAGCAGTTTTTGCAATTAGTGGTTTTCTATTTTTATTGTTATTCCTAATAGGGATTCTGTCTTACCGCTACGTTTTCAACGGAATTTTTAAAATCCCAACCTTTTCATGGCTTTTGGCATTCATATGGACCATTATCATTTTCAATATTTATAAACTAAACCTATCTACACTTTCTGCCAATAAACCAAAATACATGGCTGGATATATAATCTCATTGCTTATTAGAATTGTTTTTATGGTTTTGATTGGCATCACGTTGATCAAACCACTGGAAGCGCTGATCTTCAACAAGTCGTTGTCAAAAGGGCTTTCAAAAGTAATAGCTAAAAAGATCGAAAATAGTAGTAGAAAATCCGATACGTATTTTGACGCTGAGATAGCCAGTTTGGAGGAAGAATTATCTCAATTATATCGACATGCCAATGAAGGGCGAATTTCAATAGGAAATGAAAAATTCAACTTTCTAAATGAGAAAAAACAGATGTTGTTGGATGAAAAAGGTAAAACACTATCCGAGACCCAAGACCTTTTTAATCCCTCTAATTTGTTTTTTATTGGGCTTTTGGTTTTCAATAAAGAAAATCCCTGGATTTGGTTTTTCACGTTAAGCTTTTTGGTGATTTTTCTCTTACCTCTGTTCTTAAAATTTTCCGTTTCGCCCAGAGGCATATATGTTAATGATAGAATCGCTCTGCAAAAACAAATAATTCTAGAAGAGTATGGTGAATTCAAGTTATTGTATTCCGAGATTTTTGGAAACTCTAATAAGTCCCAAATTGTTTGGGAAGAAAATTATGAAGACGCTCCTTTTAATACAAAAAGAAAGCGCCATATCATTAAGTTGAGCAAGGAGAGTGATTTCTTAAAGCAAATCCATGGGCTTAAAGACCATAAAAGTTGAAAAGAGGGTTCCCAGAAAAACCTATATCCGAGGAGACTTTGTAGGTAAATATTTTGGACGCTTAAGCAAAGAGCAAGACCCATTTTCAATTTCGAAAGTCTATAACATATCAATTTATGAAGGGAAGATTTTCAATTTAGAAAATCAAGTAGAGGATTCGGACAAAATCAATGAAACAATATATGATAGTATCCAATCGGATATACAGATTGAGCAAAAGAGTTTTGAAGAGGTAGCATGCTTTCCCAACAAGGGGTTGTCGGGTTTTGATGGTTATAAATTATGTATCAATGCTCCAAAATTGGAAGATGTAAGAATAAAAGACGTAATTAAGGAAGGAAACCAAACCTTTGGAACCATTTATTGCAAGGTCAGCGGTTATCTTTTGGATTATGGAATAGAAGTAGAGGAAATTGAAATTGAAACTTGTGATAGTTGTAAAAACCCAATTGAAAAATGTATTTGCTCCGAACCTTTGGTTATTGCCAAACCTTTGCCCCATAAAAAACCCTTTTTTCCAAGGTTACCCAACAGGACACCTTATGATTCCACCTCCGGTTGCTTAACCGTATTTGGAATACTTGCTGCTCTTATCATTTTGCTTTCCTTTGGACTTCCCGGTCTGTTTTTCCTGTTAGTTATTGGTCTTTTATATCTAATCAGTAATTCAAACATGCTTTCTAGAATATTTTCATGGTTGGCATACGTTGCTTTGGCGGTATTTTTCTTGGTTGTTTTTTTCGCAATCATTGATGATTGTTCCGATTCGAATAGAAACAGGAGTTTAAATAAAATTGAATCAAGTCCGTCTCCCTCGATATCCTATCCTCAACAAACGACTGTTTCACCTAATGAAAAAAATGCAAAGGAGAAACAAAGGGTAAACAAAAACAATCCTGTTCCAGTAACGTCAAAACCTATTTTAAAATCAAAATCTGTGTATATCTGTAATGGTAAATATTCGAAGCGTTATCATTTATCACCCTATTGTAGAGGTCTTTCAAACTGCAAAGCATCCATTTCAAGTGTATCGGTAGATAAAGCAAGATATATGGGAAGAACTCTTTGTGGTTGGGAAGATTGAGCCAAATAATATCATAATCAACTCATTTTTTTATTATTTTTGAGCCGAATAAGAATTCTAATCGGCTCATGCGCTACAATTGGCAACAAAAGGACTGGCCCAATTTTCAATATCAAACTACTGATATTGAAGATATGCTCTTTGATTTTGCACAACGTACGGGGCGAATTAGTGGCGTGCTGGAAGGACTTTCCGATATGGAGCAAACGGAGGCTATGATCAACCTAATGGTTTCCGAGGCGATAAAGACCTCAGAAATTGAAGGGGAGTATTTGAGCCGAAACGACGTGATGTCTTCCATTCGAAGAAATTTGGGACTTAACCCCGAATTGCCCCTGACCAAAGACAAAAGAGCTGAGGGGGTGGCTGAATTGGTATTGGCCGTCCGTAATGACTTTTTAAAACCATTATCAGAAAAGACGCTGTTCGATTGGCATACTATGCTTATGAAAGGTAATATCCAAATTCAAATAGGCCAATGGAGAACGCATGAAGAACCGATGCAAATCGTATCTGGGGGTATGGGTAGAGAGGTGGTCCATTTTGAAGCCCCTCCTTCAAAAAAGGTTGCTGCCGAAATGGATGGTTTTATGCAATGGTTCAATACCTCACAAAGCGAAATCAAGAAACCTATTGTAAGAGCTGCAGTTGCCCATCTCTATTTTGAAACCATTCACCCTTTTGAAGATGGTAACGGTAGAATAGGCCGAGCTGTAGCAGAAAAAGCTTTATCACAAAGTATTGGTCGCCCTGTATTATTCAGTTTGTCAAAATCCATTGAGGGAAACAAAAAAGCCTATTACGATGCCCTACAAAGGGCGCAGCGTTCCAACGAAATCACGGATTGGATAAACTACTTCGTCCAAACCGTTTTGGATGCTCAAATTGATGCCGAGCAAGAAATCGAATTCACCTTAAAAAAGACCAAGTTCTTTGACCATCACAAAGATGAACTCAATGAGCGTCAACAAAAAGTCGTTCGTAGAATGTTGGAGGAAGGCCATCAAGGTTTCGAAGGAGGAATGAACGCCCGTAAATATGTTTCATTAACAAAAACTTCTAAAGCAACAGCCACAAGGGATTTGCAAGATTTGGTAGCTAAAGGTATTTTCAAACCTATTGGGGGAGGAAGGAGCACGAGGTATGAAATCTTGCTATGAAAGCAATCTTGGTCTGTCCCAATTCTTACCGGAAAACTTAGTGCTGGATCCTGTTTCGATGGCATAGCGAATCGGGAAGATGAGCGGATAACTGTCATCGAAACAGGGCACTCCTACTTCATGTTAAATGCAATCAACTCCTAGGAATTATGACAAATTTCTCCAGTGTTTATTGACCTTCACAGGGTTTTTATCATAAAAATGAAAGACTAAAGAATTTCAGGGATTTATAATCCGCTGTAAAGCAGTGGATTAATATTATAACATGGCGCCAGCCTGTTATCCTCTTGCTTCTCCGAACTTATTGCAGAGCAATAGCACAAAAGAGCACAAATATCATTATTGAAAAAATAGGTTTGTTGCGCCCTATCCGATTTTTGCTTTACGCTTATCTTCCTGAACGCTACAAAACCCGAATAGGAACCATGCGCAAAAGTTAAGGGTAAGGATTTGGGACAATTTCATTGTTCAATAGTACTCTCATTTTTGGAAATTGGAACCTCACTCGTTTTTATCTTCTCTTTTAATCGGTCCATTTCCTCCGCTATTTTACTATCGAGAACCTTGGCGTAAATCTGTGTTGTCTTTAAGGAGCGATGCCCCAACATTTTACTGACCGTTGAAATAGACACACCATTAGACAGCGTAACGGTGGTGGCAAACGTATGCCTGGCTAAATGGGTAGTGAGATTTTTATTTATTCCGCAGACATCTGCGATCTCTTTTAGGTAGGCATTAGATTTTTGATTAGTTAGTACAGGCAAGACTCCTTTACCGTCCAATACGTAAGGGTGCTCACAGTACTTAAGGATAATCTCTTCTGCTGGAGGGAGCAATGGAATACTACTGATGGCCTTCGTTTTCTTTCTTGGCATTTTTATCCATCTATCCCCATTGACTCCAATTATAAGGTGCTCTTGTTTTAATTGCTTTACGTCTGAGTAGGCCAAACCGGTATAACAGCAGAAAACAAAAATGTCCCGTACCAAATCAAGACGTGGTAAAAATGACTTCTTATCCCGAAGCGCATCCAATTCATCTTGAGTTAGGTATTGCTTTTCTTTGGTTTTCCAACTGGCCTTCCAGTGAAAAAACGGGTCTTTGGTTATCCATTGATTTGCATAGGCAATTCGAATGATCTTCTTGAAGTTCACCACATATTTTATGGCGGTATTATGGTCACAGTTCTTCTTGGATTTCAAAAAGTGCTCTAACCCCGTAATAAACTTATGGTCGACCCTGCGAACGGGAATATCATTTCTATGATAATTATGTTGGATATACCCAGATACGTGCTTGTAAGCCGCTCTATAGCGTTGTAAAGTCCCTTTGGTGAACCCTTTGTCCAGCAAACTTTCCATAGTATCGTTATGTTCCTGAAAAATTTCCAGAACCATATACTCTTTACCTTCTTTCCCGAGGTAAATGTTTTTGATTATGGTAGCGGAAATATCCTTTCGTTCTTTCAGGAGTGCATCATAAATGTCATAAAGCCGGTTTTTGACATTATCCAAAAATCTATTGAAGTTGGACACTTCCATAACGGTTCCCCGCAATTTTCCCCCACGGGAATCCCAGCGATGTTCTTCTACACGACGACCTAGACTAAATTCTCCACGCTTACCATTTATGGTTACACGGGCATAGAGCATAACCATTCCGTCTTCATTTTTTTCTGATTTTTTCGGGTAAAAAAGGATATTCATTTTGCCATACATAGGTGCGGGTTTTAAATCCTCACCGGAAAGTACGAAAAACAAATGTTAAAATTTCTTTGTAAGGTTTTCTTTAACAGGGAATTACAGCGATTTAGGTGCGGGTTTTTGGAGGGGTAAAATACGCACCGATTTCCGCACTTTTTTTATGGTTTTAGATGGTATTTTTTGGTATTAAATAAAATGAAAAAGCCCATAAATCATTGATTTACAGGCTTTATGCTGAAATTTAGTAAATTTTCAGCGGTCTGGACGGGACTCGAACCCGCGACCCCCTGCGTGACAGGCAGGTATTCTAACCAACTGAACTACCAGACCAATGATTTTATCTTTTGAGGGACTTTGGCGACAGCCAAATTCAAATCTTGTTCAAATGCCTTTTACAAAGCGAGGGCAAATATACATTCCCTTTTCGGTTTCGGCAAAATTTTTTTGGGCTAGACCAACTTTTGCCGCTCCATCAAAAAGGTGTTTAGAATCGTAGAAAAACTAGCGCCAATGTCCGCTTCCACGTACTTTATTTTGTACTGCATGCATTTCAATCGCAAGCGGTTAAGGTAATCCGTCACTTCCTTTTCATAATTCTCCCGTACGTTCTCAGCATACAGATCCACATGGTTACCCGTTTCAACATCTACAAACCGTTTGGGCAGGTTGTCAAACTCAAAATTCAGTTCCAATTGCTTATCCAATAAATGGAAGACCACCACCTCATGCTTGTAGTATTTTAAATGCCTTAGGGCTTCAAACAGTTTTTCTTCTTCCACCTCTGTTTGAAACATATCTGAAAAAATACAGATCAAACTTCGCCTATGGATTTTCTCCGCAATCTGATGCAAAAAATGATAGGTTCGTGTTTCCTTGTCGTTGCTCTTAACGGTAACCACTTCGTTTAGTTTGGACAGCAACATCTGAAAATGTCGTTCGTTGCTCTTCTCCGGCACGTGGAAATCGTAGGTTTCCCCATAAACACTTAATCCCACTGCATCCCGCTGCTTTTTTAGCAGCTGCATAAGAGCGGCTATGGCCAAAACGCCAAAACCTATTTTGTTGAGATTTCCAAGGGTGAGCTGGCGTACTTCCGGATAGTACATGGAGGCGGAATTGTCCAAAATCATATGGCAGCGCAGATTGGTCTCCTCTTCGTAGCGCTTCGTGTATAATTTATCCGTTCGGGCAAAAAGCTTCCAATCTATATGTTTGGTGCTCTCTCCGGTGTTGTAGATCTTGTGTTCTGCGAATTCCGCGGAAAAACCATGGAACGGACTTTTGTGTATTCCGCTAATGAATCCTTCTACCACCTGTTTGGCCAGGAGTTCCAAATTTTGAAAGAGACCGGCTCCCTGTAGTTCCGATTTAATATCCATTGTACCCAAAAGTAAAAGAAAAAGGCCTGGCAAATGCCAGGCCTTTTCGAAACTTTAACGTCAGTTGTAGGTGTTATAGTGCTGCTTCAATAGCATCCGTATAAGCCTTCTTTGGGGATACCCCTACTTGCCGGCTTACAATTTCCCCGCCTTTGAATACCAGGACGGTAGGAATATTACGAACGCCGTATTTGGCGGCAAACTGCTGATTGGCATCAACATCTACCTTACCTACAACAGCCTTACCATCGTATTCCTGGCTTACTTCTTCAATGATCGGGCCTACCATGCGACATGGACCACACCACGCTGCCCAGAAATCTACCATAACGGGCTTGTCATTTTTTAATACTACTTCGTCAAAAGTTGCATCTGTTATTTCTAGTGCCATTATATGTGTATTTTGAATTGCGCAAAGTTAGTCAATTACACCCCGTTTTCCTTACATAGGTTACATTTGTTTTGATTATCAGTACATTGGGAAAATCGATGCTAATTCAATTTGTAATGCACTTCCTGTTGTTCCAGGGTATCCAATAAATCACTGGAAATGTTTACTTTTTGCTTCCTGCTGGACAGACTTAATTTGATCTCCTCTTCCATCTCATAAATCACAAAGTGTAAAGGATGTTTTCCTTTATGGGAACTCAACGCATTTTGCAGTGCCTTAATGCGCTGTTCCTGTAGGTTTTGCACGTCCAGCTTTATCGTCAATTTTTTCGCATAGTTGTCCATGACGTCCTGCAACTGTTTAAATTCGTTGTATTGCAAACGAGGTTCCCCAATCTTTCCGGTTTCCCGATTGGTCCATCCTTCCCGCACAAAAACCTTTACATGAACAAAAGCGTTGATCATCAAAAAGTGCCTGAATTTTAAATATTCTTCTCCGAATATCCTGAATTCATGAGCATCCGTATAATCCTCTACGGTGAATAGCCCCCAACCTTTCCCATTTTTGGAAATACGATGTTGTACATCCGTAATTACCCCTGCAAAGCTGAGTTCGCGGTTGATAGAGTCCTGCAAATCCCCAGCGAACACGGCAATACTTGTATTGCAAAACGCATCGATCTCTTTTTTAAAATCGTCCAAGGGGTGCCCGGAAATATAGATCCCAACTACCTCTTTTTCCCGCCGTAATTTTTCCATGGTGCCCCAACCCTCGCAGGGGGGAACAACGGGCTCCGGAATCTGCACTTCACTGCTGTCTCCAAAAAGGCTGACTTGGGAAGAATTTTGATTCTCCTGATATTTGGCACCATAACGAATTACCTTATCTAAAAAAGAAATTCCGTCACTTTCTTCCTGGAAATATTGCGCTCGATGGGTAGCCCCAAAGGAATCAAACCCCCCAGCGAGGGCAAGATTCTCAAAAGCCTTTTTATTGGCTGCTCTCAAATCGACCCGTTTAGCGATATCAAAAACCGATAGGTAGGGGCCATTTTTTTTGCGTTCTTCCACGATCGCTTCTACCGCAGCACGGCCTACTCCTTTAATACCTCCCATCCCGAAGCGGACAGCATTGTCTTTATTCACGGAAAACTTATAGTACGATTCGTTGACATCCGGTCCTAAAACCTCCAAGCCCATACGCCGGCACTCCTCCATAAAAAAGGTGACCTGCTTGATGTCACTCATATTGTTAGACAGTACCGCAGCCATATATTCCGAAGGGTAATGCGCCTTTAGATAAGCCGTTTGATAAGCGACATAGGCGTAACAGGTAGAGTGGCTCTTATTGAAGGCATAGGAGGCAAAAGCCTCCCAGTCTTTCCAAATTTTTTCCAGAATATCCCTTGGGTGACCGTTCTTTTCCCCACCATCCAAAAATTGCGGTCGTAACTTTTGAAGTAGTGCAAATATCTTTTTCCCCATCGCTTTTCGAAGCACATCTGCATCACCTTTGGAAAAGCCCGCCAGTTTCTGAGAAAGTCGCATGACCTGTTCCTGGTATACGGTGATACCGTAGGTATCCTTTAAAAACTCCTCCATTTCCGGAAGATCGTAGGTAATGGCTTCCTGCCCATGTTTTCTGGCAATGAAGCTGGGGATGTACTCCATAGGACCAGGACGATATAAGGCGTTCATAGCGATCAGATCGTCAAAAACAGTGGGTTTAAGGTTTTTAAGGTGCTTCTGCATCCCCGGGGATTCATATTGAAAGATCCCTACCGTTTCCCCCCGTTGAAACAATGCATAGGTCTCCTCATCATCCAGCGGAAACTCATCAGGTACAAGGGTTAGCCCTGTTCTTGCCTTTACAATTTTTACAGTGTCTTTGATAAGCGTCAGTGTCTTCAGCCCCAGGAAATCCATTTTTAATAAGCCGGCATCTTCTACCACCGCATTATCAAACTGGGTAACATATAACTCCGAATCCTTTGCAGTAGCTACGGGGACAAAATTGGTAATATCATCCGGAGTGATGATCACCCCACAAGCGTGAATTCCGGTGTTGCGGACGGAACCTTCCAGTACCCGCGCCATATTCACCGTGCGTCCTTCCAAATCATCGGTCTCAGCAATGTTCAACAGCTGATTGATCTTTAACATGTCCTCCGAACGGAATTTCTTCTTTAGTTCGGCTTCCTCCTTTCCGAAAATTTTACCCAATTTCCCCATGGTAGGGATAAGCTTGGCCAAACGATCCGCATCCCCCAATGGCAGATCTAAAACACGCGCCGTATCGCGAATCGACGATTTGGCAGCCATAGTGCCATAGGTAATGATCTGTGCCACCTGGTTAGCCCCGTATTTTTCAATGACATAGTCCATTACCTTGCCGCGTCCCTCATCGTCAAAATCAATATCAATATCCGGCATGGACACCCGATCCGGATTTAGGAACCGCTCAAAAAGCAGGTCGTATTTG
>JANQHL010000216.1 GCA_028277085.1 Flavobacteriaceae bacterium | reverse complement strand
ACTGGATCTGGAGCTAAGGGTGGACGGAATGCTGGTCGCAGAGACTCTCCTTTTGGTACAGGCGGGAACCGCCGTCTACGACATTCCCTTTACCATTGTTGAACCCGAACTTTGGTGGCCGAATGGCTTTGGGGACCAAAAGTTATATGATGTAGGAATCCGGCTGAAGGGAAAAAGAAGTGTGGATACGGCGTCGCGGAAGATAGGATTGCGCACGGTTGAACTGGTAACCGAAAAAGATAGTATTGGCAGTTCCTTTTACTTCAAAGTCAATGGGCAACCCATCTTTATGAAAGGGGCCAATTATATCCCGAACGATGTCTTTCTACCTCGGGTGGATACCGCAGCCTATAAAAAGGTGGTAGACGCTGCAGTAGCTGCCAATATGAATATGTTGCGAGTATGGGGCGGAGGTGTTTATGAGAACGACATTTTTTATGAATTGTGTGACGAAAAGGGGATTCTGGTATGGCAGGACTTTATGTTTGCCTGTGCCATGTTCCCGGGAGATACTGCCTTTCTGGAAAATGTAAAACAAGAAGCCATCGATAATGTAAAAAGGCTGCGGAACCATCCTTCCATTGCCCTTTGGTGCGGAAACAATGAGATCTTGGTAGCCTGGAAAAACTGGGGTTGGGAAAAGGAGATGATCAAGACCTTTGGCATAGCTTCCTCTGAAGAGGTGTATGCCGCCTATGAATCCGTTTTTCATGATATCCTTCCGGGGGTAGTTGAAGCCTACGATCCTTCCCGGTCCTATTGGGCCTCTTCCCCAAGTAGTGCCCAAGGAATACCGGAATCCTTAACCGATGGCGATCGCCATTATTGGGGTGTCTGGTGGGGCAAAGAGCCTTTTTCCAACTTTGAAGCTGAAATGCCGCGTTTTATGTCGGAATTTGGATTTCAATCCTTTCCGGAGTTATCCACTGTGGAACAATACGCGCTTCCTGAAGATTATGACATCTATTCCGAAGTGATGAAATCACACCAGCGATCGAGTATTGGAAATGAGACCATTGAGGAATATATGTTGCGCCATTACCAACAACCCAAAGATTTTGCCGCTTATCTCTATATCAGTCATTTGTTGCAAGCTTATGGTATTGGAGAGGGGATACACGCGCATAGACGCAATCGCGAACGTTGTATGGGCAGTCTGTACTGGCAAATTAACGATTGTTGGCCGGTGGCTTCCTGGAGCAGTATTGATTATTATGGCAAATGGAAAGCCTTACACTACGAAGTGAAACGAGCATTTGCACCTCTGGCCCTTAGTTTTGGGCATACTGCCGGTGCTACAGAAGTTTTTGTGCTTAACGATCATTTGCAATCTGTTTCAGCAAAGATTACACTGCAACTACTCGATTTTGAGGGCATCCCCTTAGAACAATGGAACGATACCATTACTACGGCTCCGGGAAGCAGTCAAAAGGTACTGACACTGAGTGAGGAGGAATTATCGGGATATGACCCAACTAAAACCTTACTTCATGCTACCTTGCATATCGGTGACAGCCTGGTTACGGAAAAGATCCGATATCGTACCGCATTCAAAGCGCTTGAACTTCCTGAACCCGAATTGCAATACGAAATCCTGGAAAAGGAAAACGTATTCGAAGTGGTTTTACGCACAAAACGCCTCGCAAAGGATGTGTACTTGACCGCTCCATCTTCAGGTAATTTTTCGGATAACTATTTTGACCTGTTACCGGGGCAAAGCAAAACCGTAACTATCCCAAAGGACGGTAGCTTTTTGAATTTCAAGGAAGATGTGCAAGTAATTACATTGAAAGACAGCTTCTAGACGTATTTTCATTCAAAATCAAGAACTGAATACTACGTCTTTCCATCATATGTATTGGCTGCTACAGCGCAAAAAGCTGTCGCACTTTTTCCTGGCGCAACCAGAGCGCCAACCATATTACAATGCCAAATAGTACAGGGAACAGTGTATTAAACAGCGGATCCTGATGGATGACATGGGAAGCAACAGCTCCACCCAACCATCCCGTAAGCAAGACAGCACCAAATCCTGATGTTTTTGGAAAAGCGTAAAGCAGCGTGCTAAGCAGTAAGGCTATGCCGAGGATAAGTACTGCAGACTCCGGATAGCCTAAAGCGGTAGCTCCTGCCACGGCTTCTTCGGTCTGTAAAATGTTCATCACTGCTCCCATAAGGAACATGGTTACGACAATACCCTGAAGGATGTAGGAAATCCAAAGACGGGCTTTTGAAATTTCATTAGTCATAATAGTATCTATTTATTGGTTATCTCGTGGTTCTTGATTTAATGCCTTGTTCACATAAGGTAATGATTTCTGCAATACGCTTTTGCCGCGTTTCCTCTCTTTTTGCGTGATTCAACCAATAGAGGTAGCTCTTCCGTTGACCCGGGGTGAAATTTTGAAAGTTATTCCATGCTTTTCGGTTGTTGGCAAAAGCCTTTTGTAAATCTTGGGGAACCACTCCGTTTTCCACATCATCCAAAGCTGTCCAGGAGCCATTTTCTTTGGCA
>JANQHL010000128.1 GCA_028277085.1 Flavobacteriaceae bacterium | reverse complement strand
CGGTTATTCGGGACATGAAAGCTTGCCCACCTCAGGTTTTTCTCCCCTTGCTCATGGAGCGTGGAAAAACGAAGCTTTTAAGGGGGCGGTCTTTCCGGTATCGAATAGTACTGTTGCACAGGGTATCACCTTTTTTCAGGAAGCCTTTCAGACCTATTTACAGTAGCTTGGGGTTCGATCTTACTATTGGAATTCCAAAATGTTAGTAACTTAACGAAAAGCGACTATTATATTATGGAAAATTGGTACGTTCCCATTACCATCGTACCTGGCATAGGCCTATTATTGATGTCTACCTCCAATTTGTTGGGACAACTTAGTGGAGAGATTAAAGATCTTATCAAAAGTCACACAAATTACCAAAACCTCTTACACCGAAAACTTATACAACTTAAACTGCTTAATCTGGCTATGGTTTTCTTGTATGCTTCCGTGGCCTTTTTTGTGATTTCGGGTCTAATCGCCGGAGTATACCAAAGTGTGCATTCTATGCATGACGATGTCCCTATATATTTTTCCGTAGCCGGCATCTTTTGCTGTTTGGGAGCACTTACACTTTTAATTATTTTCTCTTTCCGGGCGGTACAGATAAAACAGGATCAGTTTAATCCCAATAGCTAGTATTATAACGCAAATTGATACTGCAAGGTGACACTGCCAATAAATCCCTGGGCCACCTCATCTCCACTGGTGATTACATTGAGTTCACGACCAAAACCCAGGGTAATCCCAACTACAGATTTGGTATTCCTGATAGGTAAAAAGTATCCTCCTTCCAGCCAGGGCTGTACCACCAAAACATAGGTGCTGCCAGAAGTGGCAGTCCCGTTTAACGTATCTGTCCAATCGATGTTCATACTCCAAATATCTGTATTAAGTCCTGCTATAATTCTCCCTTTTGCGAGCGGAAAATGCCTCCGATATCCCAAAGAACCTCCAAAACCTTCTCCCTCTTCGCTATCATTCACATCACTAAAATCTTGCCTATCTGTAAAATTAAAGCCAAATCTGAACACGACTGACTCCTTTTCATTTAAAAAATGTTCAAGGTTACCAGTGGGTATAAATCCTGCCGGGTAGAGCTGGGCGGAAAGCCCGATGTAATTTTTGGAAGGGTCCGACTGTTGGGTATACCCCATCCAACTGAATATCAATAGAAAAACGGCAACAACAGTAAATACCTTCATTTAGATCAGTTTTAGTTGGGCCTCCATCCGATTACTGGCTTTAAGCATTGCTCTTCCGGCTCGATAGCTTAAATAAGGATACCCTTTCTTATGGTTAAGCATACTAATAGTGCACAGATAGTTCCAATGCCGAGCAATTTCCTGCCAGCCAAATAAAAGGGAATGTCGGGGATCGTAAATATGAGTCGCTTCACTTCCTGCACCATTTGCCTCAATCACACTAAAATCCCTCCCTTGCGACAGGGCTTCAAAGTTAGTATATAAAATATCCAGGCGCCCATAATAAAACCCTTCTATTTGGGTACAAATCTCATTAATGATTTCTTCGAGTTCCGGTGTAACCTTATCGGTTACATCTATAAACTTCGCTCCCCGGGTATGACTTCCGTAAGGCACCAAGATCAATTCCTCTCCCTGCTTCAAAACTTCTCCAAACTTTGCTCCAAATTTCTTCTGAAGTGATTTGTACTGCAGATGACTTCTGGGGTCTTTTTTAATGAGTTCTAATAAGGTGCTGCTTCCATCCCCGGTAACACTTAAGAATTCTTTGGATACCATACCGGTGATTTTGCCTTTTGACGCTCCAGGCATTCTAACAAAGAATATGCCCACCTCTTTGGGGAAGGTTATCATTTCCTGAATAAGAAAATCCTGCCCATTTTTTTTTCGATAGGCAATCAACTCTTCCTCCGAGTGTATCTTTTCCACCCCAAGTGCTTTCATTCCGATATCCGGTTTGGCAATACAAGGAAAACGAATAGCTGCTGTGGTCATCTTCCTAACCAGTTCCGAACCCCTAAGGTCCTCTGTGATCAAAATAGTTCTAGGAATAAATCTCCGGGGTATTTTTTTGTAGATCTCCATTTTAGACTCCATGGTCATTCCACCATTGGTCATGCTGGGGTTGGCTGCATTGAAAAAGAAAAAGGACCTGGCTTTGATCGAAAAAAACAGCCAAACCGGGAACAAAGGATAGTAGATCAACTCAAATGGCCAATATTCCCAATGTGTCAGACGATGCCAAAATAGCTTAAAATTCATGGCAGAGGAGCTAACGAATGTATCGTATTTAAAGAAACCGTAGCGCTCTTTCCGGAAGAAAGATCCCTGTGATTCATGACAACACTTTGTTTATTAAAAACAGCCTGGGTAATACTTAACGTTTTTAAGCCATTTTCGCGATCAATAACAAACCCATTTTCAAAATCACCGTGGTTGTTTTGGTGAAAATCTAGGGTTTCATCCGGGGAGACCTCTTCAGCTTCCTTAATAAAGTTAGCAAAAAGCGTTTCACGGACCGCCACTGCCTGCTCATCGTAAAGCGTAGCAGAAGACCAGATATGCGGGGAGGTACTGTCTTTACGCACAAAGTATTTCTCACGGCCATCCCACCGAAACTCCCACAGATCTGGGGCAGTATAAACCACCAGGGTAAAAGGTTCTATTTGGTGTAACGTCAATTTCCGCAGATAGGTCACAACATCCTGTTGTGCTGTAACCTCCAGGAGAATTAGTCCTCTGCTCCTGGCGTACGGAGGGGTTCTTTGGTGATTCGTAAAGGCCCCATTCAGAAGGACGTTGATCCCTCCCCTTTCGTTCACAGCAAACCAACTACCTCCGGCCGCGGAATCTTGAGGAAAAGTCACCTTATGGTCATTGATTTTGCGTTCCTCAAAGGACAGTTTGGCCCTTCTGGACACATGTTCGTCCCGATTCGAAGTCAGGATAACCCCGTTTTTAGAAGGAATGTAACTTACTGTACACATGCTTTTCTATAGGCTATGGTTGATGGGGCTACCCCAAAAGATTCCGGCAATTCCAAATTGCTAAAGTGTTCAATGCCAATCTTGATCAACGCATGATGATGTATGGCGTGTTCCAAATTATACATTACTTCACGGTAATAATTGGAAACCAACTGATTCTCTTCGCCGTTGAGTTCATAACCCATCTGGATCGTTTTGTTGGGTTTTTCCAGATTGGCCTGTATAAACTCCAGTTGTGCAATAGCGAAAGCGATATCTGTCTCTATTCTTTGATCCCGTTCCCGTTTGTCGTAAGAAACCGTTGCACACTCATACCCATTGATCAAACACAAGTACAATTCAATAATATGCCTCGTATGCTGGCCAATGGTAGCATCGGAAAGCACCGAACAAGGTGCTGTGTATTGCTCTTTTGGCAGTTGTTGGAGAATGTATTTGAATTGTTCAATGGTCGTTATAGAAGATTTGAACATTCTTATTGAAATTTAAATTTTAGGCGCTTTCTAAAGAATAAAAACAAAAGATAGAAAGAAAAACCCATATAAATTATTCCTAAAATACTATTGACCCATAGCGTGTATCCTTCAAAGTCCCGTAGGAGACGATGCCCTAAAAAAATAAAAATTCCCAGGGCTAAAAAGGTCCCCATTCCAATACCCAAAATAAAGAAGGTCCTTGACTGTGGGGTATCTTTTAATAGCCCCTTTCCTTGCAAGGCCTTACTCCACCCCAACCAAAAAGGAATTTGAAGTGGATTCAGGGCACTAAGACTAAGTCCCAATAGAATAGGAGATTTGAGAATTGAAAAGTGGGTACTTTCTTCGGAAGGTGTTACCAGGGTTGCGGCTTCCCTAAAACTAGAAAGCGCTAAAAACGCCAATAAAAGCGCTCCTAGCGGAAGAATGTAGGTTAGCCATCTTTCGTTGATTGTAATTTTTGAACTTCCCCAAATTGTTAGTCGCACATACACCAATTCTACAAAAATGGCTGCCAAAGCAAAAAGCAACGCTTTTTGAACTCCTTGAGAGGCAGCAATATCAAAAGCCGTGATGTTTAATGTCCCCAGGGGAAGGGCACCCAACCAGCTAATCAAAAGACCAGCACCACAAACTTTCAAATAGTTTTTCATTGCTTTGATATCCCCAAAAATAAGCGTTACTTACTTTTGATTTGCTCCCAATTTTTATCCGCCTGTTGCTTCAGTTCTTCCGGGGATTCCGCCAGCCATGACTGTAACGTATTGTTTTTTCCGGAGTTGTAGAACAGATACAATTCCCCATCCCGAATCTCGAAGGTTTCCGGGTTTACGGATACTTTCTTTCCGGATACGGCAATGGCATACGCGCAGTACCCTCCATATTTAGGAAGGTACTTTCCGGGATTCGCCTTAAACTTTTCAAGGTTCTCTTTATTGACAAACCTGAATTTGACCCCGTCGTGTTCTGTCGTATAATCCGCATTTCCTTTGGTAGCCTGACCATCAAAATAGGCGATCACGTCATATCCATTCGCCACAAAGCCCTTTTTAGTATTGTAGTTCTTGTTTTGGGCTACTATGACAACACTAAACGACAGTAGAAAAACACTTAATAATTTTCGCATTGTTAATAGATTGAAGATTCGCTATCCAATTTTACAATTTGGGAAATATCTATTCGCATTATTTTCCATCCTCCCAACTGCTCCACCGCTCCTTTTAACCGAGAAGTTTGTCCTATATACGGTACTATGTCTTGATGAATAGCGTTTCCTTTCAAATCTGTTAGTAAAAAATAGTCTTCCACATTATTTTCATCTTTGGAAACCAAGACTGGCGGAACCCCTCCTGCGATGCACAGCGCGGCACAACTTCGATGTATTTTTCCATATCCTGGCTTCATTACTCCGAAGTAACACTTAGGATCGATGATCTCTCCCGCCACCGTTGCTTTTCCTAAACTTGAGGGAACTATGCTATCTCCCTTTCCAGAAACGGAAACTTTTTGACTATCATCAATCTCCAGTAAGGTTTTCCCATTATAGTAAATCAACTGCCCTTCAATGGTCATTTGTTTGCCGTGTAGCACCCCTTCTTTTTTACGGAGATCTTTTAAGAAGGGGTTTGGGCCAGATTTTCCAAAGCCCAGCAATACAATTTCTTTGTATTCATCTTCTGAAAGCTGCACGCGAAGCATTGGATAAGGGGATTCATGATACACGCCGGAAACCTGGGTTGGATCGCCAAAATCGAAGCTGCTGTTTACAGCGGGTTGTTGCAAAAACCCAAATAAAAACACTCCTATAAGCAGCACAAAAACTGCAGTCCAAACGAACCGTGTAAGGACTTTTTTAGTTTCCTTTCCAACCTCCCCGGAGTATCCTATGTAAAACTCATTTTCTCCTTTCATGATCCACAGTAAATTGGAGTAACGGCTGTTCCTTCAGGAAATGCTTCGGGATTAATATAGACCATATCGTTTTCAATTTTCAATGCATAGGTTTTTACTTTTTCCGTAAAGGGGGGTGGCGATTGTCCGTTATGGGCCAGGTATTGATACCCATGCCATGGGCAGGTAACACATCCGTCTACTATTTTTCCTTCGCCCAGGGGGCCGCCCTGATGTTTACAAACATTATGGATTGCCGATAGTTTCCCTTCGTGCTTAAAAATGGCTACACGTTCACCGTCTACCGTAAAAATCTTTGCATAACTTTCTGTGATCTCCCTGGGATGACATACGGCTAACCATCCCTTAGTATCCTTTGCACCCGCCATGCCGTCAATTTTAGTTTCTTTAAACGCCGCCTTTAAATGCAGGCTAACCAAAGTAAGAAGCCCCAAAAAGAGTGCAAGTACCGTTAGCAGCGATGTATCCTGTTGGAACGCCCCCAGAAAAACATGCATAATCACAAGGGCATAGGCCAGATATACCCCCATATGAAGACCTTTCCAAATTTTTGGAGATAGGTTGTATAAAAAGAAATCGTGACTGGTAGACGCCATAGTAAATAAAATGAGAAGCGCTAAAAAACCGAGTACTTGAAATGGAAAATTGACGAGGGAGCCATAGTCCATATTGGAGGTGAAAACAGACACAATAGGGTTGCTATTTCCCAAAGCATGAAACTGAATGATAGCAAAAACACCATGTACCAAAGCAGCTAAAAACATACTCACTCCAAGGTGACGGCGATTGTATAATAGCGGCAAAAAACGTGGATTCAGACGAGAAAGCGGGCCAATAGACAAAATAATATGTAACATGATGATGGCTAACGAACCGAAGGCGCGAATGATCACGGTTTCCGCTATGATTTCCGGATTGGTCAAAAAGCTAAGGACAAAAAAGAGCACCAGGTAGGTCACCATTCCCAGTAGAATAAGTCTGTCGTACGTTTTTTTATGGGCATTCCATAGCACCCATTTATAGTCAAGTCCCATTAGAATTCCATTTTAAGCAGTTCCACATCTTTAATAGGATCCACCACATAAATCCCCTTCGCCACTTCGGAAACCGGAAAATTATAGGTCCCTCTCCCCTCGAGTTGCCCTAAAACCACTCCCCTGCTACCATTAGGCTGCATCTCATACACCAGGCTGGATGTGCTTTTAAAAGGCGTATTGACTTGTATGCTGATTGATTGCCCGGTTAGGGAAACCGACACCGGAAGGCCTGTGGAGGTCCTGGATACCCTGATAGTAGAAAAATCCAGATCCTTTACAGCCAAGAGCATCAGTAGGGGAAGTACCGCCAGTATTCCTATCCATATATATTTATGTGCCCTGCGTTGCCCTGCGATCATGATCTCCCGAATCTAAAAAGTTTGGCAAAAAAGAAAGGCCAGGTAGCGACCACTCCCGGAAACAACAGTACACGAACGCTTTTTTTGCTATCCGCTAATAGCGGGTCTATTTTCCTGGCGCCGATCACCATAACGTAAAGGGCAAAAAGTAGGCCTACTGCAAAATATCCGCCAAGGATCCCCAAAAAAATTGTTATTGCGGTTTCCATTTAGATAAGATTTACATCTGCCATTACTTCCAATACCGCAGGACCTTCCTGTGCAAACAGTTGTTGCATGCCCTCATATATTTCTTCCTGTTTTGAAATGCGTTGCCCCCATGCACCGCAGGATCGGGCAAATTCCGAAAAGTCGGGATTGGACAAAGACGTCTTCCAAACGTCAAACTCCCCTGCTCTTTGCTCTTTCGATATCTTGCCCAGTTCATGATTGTTCAAGATGATCAGTTTCACAGGCATTTTATATTTCACCAGCGTGGTAATTTCAGCCAAATATTGACATAGACCGCCATCACCGGCTACTGCAACTAATGGACGCGAGTTCTTAACTGCTGTCCAGGCACCGATCGCCGCAGGCAGCGCAAAACCAATTGAGCCCAGATAGCCTGACATGATAAAATCATGCGCTTTCGACTCAAAATACCTGCCAAAGGAATAGGCATTGTTACCCACATCTACACACATTACTGCATCGGAAGGAGTATGCTGGTTCATGGCGTCAAATACAGCTATGGAACTCACTCCATTTTCCGAGGTTTCCAGTAATCGCTTGGCTTTTTCTTCCCGCCATATCTGCCAGCGATCCGCTACTTCCTGGGTTTGATCATGCGTATTGATCTGCCCCTCCAGCGCAGTTTCAAAGATTTCCAGGGTTCTTGAGATCTCTCCCCAAACAGCGACATCTACTTTATGGAATTTACTAAGGGCTAGGGGATCAAAATCTACCTGGATAGTGGGCTTTTTCGGGGTTATTCCAGTGTGATTCGAGAATGAGGCGCCAAAGACTAGCAATAGGTCGGATTCATTCATGAACCATGACGCTATGGGGGTACCACTTCTACCCAAAACGCCACCACCCAGGGGATGGTCATCTGCAATCAGTCCTTTACCCTTAAAAGTGGTGACTACCGGAGCCTTTAGTTTCTCAGCAAAGGCCACTACTTCTTTGCGTTGAAAGCGCGACCCATGGCCCATAATGATCACAGGCCGTTTTGATTTTTTGATCATTTCCACGGCATCGGCTACCGCCTGCTTTGGGGGTGCTATTTCCTGTGAAGTAAGGCGTTGTTCAGGGGTCTGTGCCTTTGCGTTCTCAGGAACTTTGCGCTCCTGCACTTCGTCCGGGAAGGTAATATGTGAAACATCCCGTTTAAGAATGGCGTGTTTTACGGCCAGGGTCATCAACTCCGCATGTTTGCTATCGCGCTGCACACGATGGTTAAATTCCGCTACAGTGCTAAATGCCTGTACCAGATCCACTTCCTGAAAATTTCCGGTTCCTACTACTTGGGTGGCTACCTGTCCGGTTAAGGCTAATAAGGGTGCCCGGTCTACTTTGGCATCCCACATCCCGGTATACATATTCGTAGCCCCGGGACCTGCTATGGAAAAGCAGGCTGCCGGGCGCCCTGTCAATTTCCCATAAGCGGAGGCTGCAAAGGCTCCGGCTCCTTCATGACGAATGCCGTAAAAATTAAGTTTCCCTTTTGCCTCCAATCGGCGCATGGCATCGGCAAAACCCAAGTTAGAATGGCCTACCATGCCAAAAACGGTATCTACCCCCCAATTTACCATAGTTTCGGCCATAATATCGGAAACGGTAGTTTCGTGTTGCACTTCTTCTTCTGTGCCCACATAAATAGCACCATCCTCCTCCTTTATGGCATAGGTAGGGACCCCATCATCATATCCCCCAGGGGGCTTTCCGGAACAGGGATGAAAGTCCCAACCGTGCCATGGACAGCGTAACAGTCCATTTTCTATTGAGCCCTCTCCCAAGGGTCCCCCCTGATGAGGACACTTGTTATCCAAAGCCGAAAACTTTCCTTCAAAATGGGTCAGACATATCCCCTTATGACCTGCAGTGACTGTTTTTACCCTTCCCTCCGGCAGCTCATTTTTGTTGTCCAGGACTTTATGCCAGATTACTTTTTTTGTTGTTGCCATGTTCAGTTTGTTTTTAATAATCGGATAACCAGTTTATCAATAGTAAGGCCTTGTACTATTATAGAAAAGACCACTACACAGTAGGTAACAAAGATGATCGCCTCACGAAATTCCCCCTCCGGTAAGGATAGCGCCAGGGCAATGGAGATGCCACCTCGCAACCCTGCCCAGGTTAAAATAGCCATTTTCTTCAGATCACTTCGATGTGCTTTTCGTAAAAAGAGATTGGAAATCAGTACGGAAATATATCTTGAGAATAGGACGATTACAATAGCCGCAAGGCCCAAAACCAGGAAGTCCGTTTGAAACTCCAGGCTTACAATTTCCAACCCGATCAAAACAAATAGAATCGCATTGAATATCTCATCCAATACCTTCCAAAAGGTATTCATATGCGCTTTTAAAGATTCACTGGGACATGATTTATGCAGGTAGTTGCCAAACATTAGCCCTAATACTACCATCGCCAGGGCCCCCGAAACGTGTAATAAAGAGGCCAGCCAATAGCCTCCCATAACCATCGCCAGTGAAATATGTACCGCTATGATTGGAGAATCATAGGTGTTCTTGAGAAAGAATCTCCCGATAAACCCAAGGGCAAAACCCAGCGCTACCCCCCCAAACGCCTCCTGGGCAAATTCCTGGAAAATATGAGAAGGTGCTACGCCTTCGCCTCCTGTCATCGTAGCAATAGTGAGCAATGAGATGAATACCACAATTCCCACACCATCGTTAAAAAGGGATTCCCCCACAATTTTAATTTCCATGTCCTTTGGAGCGCCTGCCTTTTTGAGCAATGCAAGGACCGCGATAGGGTCCGTAGGGGAAATCAAGGCCCCAAACACCAAACAATAGGTATACCCGATATTTAAACCCACCCATCCGGCAACGAAATAAAAGAGGGATCCTATTAAAAAGGTAGAAAGCAGCACCCCAAGGGAGGCGTAAATCAGCACCGGGCCTTTTTCCTCGATCAAACTGTGGAGGTTTACATGGATAGCACCGGCAAACAGCAAGAATCCCAGCAAAAAATCAAAAAGGATGGTCCTAAAATCAATGGTTTCAATGACGGAACATACACTTT
>JANQHL010000112.1 GCA_028277085.1 Flavobacteriaceae bacterium | reverse complement strand
TAACAGAACGGTTTCGCATCCCTACTCCGGAATCCCGAAAACCTGATGAAATGGCCCAGGTAATCAAACAAATTGTAGATCATTTTGATTATAATGGTCCTGTGGGCTGTGGCTTTCCAACCATTGTTAAAAACGGGGTCTGTATCTCTCCCGGAAATTTGCACAAAAGCTGGGTAGGCGTCAATGTAGATGAATTGTTTACGGAAGCTACCGGGCGTGAGTTTACTGTAGTGAACGATGCAGATGCCGCAGGGTACGCCTCTATGAATTACGGTGTAGGGCGAGGCAAACAAGGCCTGGTCATTATGATCACTGTTGGGACCGGATTGGGTAGTGGCGCCTTCTACAACGGGGAACTACTGGCTAATTTTGAGCTGGGGCAAATTCCCTACAAGAAGTACAAAAAAATTGAAGACTGGGCCTCTTCCGGGGCCAAGGAGCGGGAAGGATTGTCCTACGAGAGATGGGCCAAGCGTTTTAATAAGTTCCTAAAGTTCGTTGAGACTATTGTTGCTCCGGACCTTATTATTGTTGGGGGGGGTATCTCCAAAAAATGGCGCGAATTCGGGCATCTCCTTGAGATAGAAACCGATGTGGTAAAAGCAGAATTAATGAATCATGCCGGTATTATCGGTGCCGCCATTTCCTGCTTACGTGAGCAGCATCACGGGCATTTGAGTTAGGCTCAGCACATCCTTTTGTCATTCCTGCGGAGGCAGGAATCCAGTATTCTCGTAAATACCTTTGAAGTCATTATAGATTCCGCAATAAATGCGGAATGACAAGTCTATGGAAAAATAACGCCCTGGGGTACGTGCAGGAATGACAAATAACTAAATACCTAGTTCTACGTGCTGTAATTCTGCACCTGTCTGCCGACAGGCAGGCTTTGTTGCGGAATCTATATCCATTTAACTTTATTCTAGTGATTGGATTCCTGCCTGCGCAGGAATGACAATGGATACTCTTACTTGTTTCGTTTTCGATCCACTTCTTTTAGGTGGATTTTTCGCAAACGCAAATAATTAGGGGTTACCTCAACGTATTCATCCTTTTGGATATATTCCAGGGCTTCCTCCAGTGAAAACTTAATGGCAGGGACAATTCGTGATTTATCATCTGCCCCCGCGGCGCGTACATTGGTCAATTTCTTGGTTTTGGTAACGTTGACGACCATATCATCCTGGCGTGAATTTTCTCCGATCACCTGCCCTTCATAGATCTCGTCTCCGGGATCAATGAAAAACTTTCCTCGCTCCTGCAGCTTATCTATGGAATACGGAATGGCTGTTCCGTTCTCCATGGACACCAGAGAACCGTTGATACGTTGGGCTATTTCTCCTTTTAGGGGCTGATATTCCAAAAATCGGTGTGCCATTATGGCTTCTCCTGCTGTAGCGGTCAACAACTGGTTCCGTAGCCCTATGATTCCCCTGGAAGGAATGTGGAACTCACAGACCATACGGCTGCCTTTGGCCTCCATACCGATCATCTCTCCTTTGCGAATGGAGACCAGTTCCACCGCCTTTCCGGAAACTTCCTCCGGTAGATCTATGGTCAAATGTTCTACTGGCTCACATTTCACCCGGTCAATTTCCTTAATAATTACCTGGGGCTGTCCTATTTGCAGCTCATACCCCTCGCGTCGCATTGTCTCTATCAATACCGAAAGATGTAGTACCCCGCGACCGAAAACCATAAACTTATCGGCACTATCTGTAGGTTCTACGCGCAGCGCCAGGTTTTTTTCCAATTCCCGTTCCAGGCGTTCTTTGAGGTGTCGGGAGGTCACGAATTTACCATCTTTCCCAAAAAATGGGCTATCGTTTATGGTAAACAACATACTCATGGTAGGCTCATCAATAGCAATGGTTTTTAGCCCTTCAGGCTGCTCGAAATCCGCCACCGTATCCCCAATATCAAATCCTTCCATACCTACCAGAGCACAGATATCCCCGGTTTGTACCTCCTGAACCTTTTTTCGGCCTAAGCCGTCAAACACGAAAACCTCCTTGATCCTTGACTTCACCAAAGTGCCATCGCGCTTTACAAGCGTTACCTGGTGATTTTCCCGCAACGTACCGCGCTGTAATCGCCCAATAGCGATCCTTCCTGTAAAAGAGGAAAAATCCAAAGAGGTGATCAACAATTGGGTAGTACCCGCTTGTGGTTTGAATTCCGGAACATGTTCCAGGACCATATCCAATAAAGGTGCAATGGAGTCCGTAGGCTGTTGCCAATCTTCACTCATCCATCCCTGTTTGGCAGAGCCATACACCGTTGGGAAATCCAACTGCCATTCTTCAGCACCCAGCTCAAACATCAGGTCAAAAACCTTCTCATGCACTCCTTCCGGATCACAATTTTCTTTATCCACCTTGTTGATGACCACACAAGGTTTCAGGCCCAGGGAAATCGCTTTTTGCAGAACAAAACGGGTTTGCGGCATGGGGCCCTCAAAGGCATCTACCAGCAACAATACCCCATCAGCCATATTGAGGACTCGTTCTACCTCTCCACCAAAATCGGCGTGCCCCGGGGTATCAATAATATTGATCTTGGTGTCCTTATACACTACGGAAACATTCTTAGAGACGATAGTGATGCCACGTTCCCGCTCCAGGTCATTATTATCCAAAATCAGTTCCCCTTTGTTCTCGTTTTCACGGAACAACCGGCAATGGTACATGATCTTATCTACCAGGGTGGTTTTTCCATGATCTACGTGGGCAATGATGGCGATGTTTTTGATTTGCTGCATGGCCTTGTTTTCAGGCCGCAAAGGTACTCCCATTTATCGGGCAATAAAAACCAACGGAAACAAAATTTAGAACGCTGATTTTGTTCTATTTTGTTAGCTACCGATCCTATCGTTCTCGTCTGTCAGACCTGTTTTTCGCTTCCTGGCCTTCTTAATCTCATTTCTCCCAAAATCATAGGTCAAGCTAAAAGCAACCTGTCTGCTATCATTCCCTCCGCTGCCATCAATAAACAGCGCTCCAAATTGTGTGATACCACGCCAGGGAACTGTATATAAGATATCGTTGAAGGAAAGTCTACCAGTAAACCTATCGTTAAAAAATTTCTGTTGAAACGCCAGGTTTAATGACCCCAGAGATTGCGTTTGATATGTCCCACCCCAAATGGAAGGTGAACTATACCATCCGGATACCTCCATTTTAAGCTTTTTTGAAAGCGTAAACGTATTTTGGGCATAAAAGCTTATTGTTTCCTGCTGGATGGGTAAAAACTCAGGGCTGGTTGCCTTAAAATCACTGAGATACGCATTTACGCTAAAGTAAATATTCCACCACTCGTATATCTTTTTGGGATAGGAAATCCCCAGATTGAATACTTCCTGATCGGCTACGTTAAGCGTAGTTAAAAAGTTGGTGCTCTCCCCTTCCGCCACCGTGACCCTAGCAAAAAAGTCAGAGACATAGCTGTAACTAATTGAGGTGGTCAATCGGTAGTTGTAGGTGTGAGAAAGCTTCACATTATTGGTATACTGAGGCTGTAAAAAAGGATTCCCCTGACTAAAAGAAAGCTCATCCAACTTGTATTGAAAAGGGTTCAGAGATTGGTAGTTAGGCCGTTGTATTCTGCGGCTGTAGGTGAGCGCAAACTGGTTTTTGCGGTTCATTTGATAGGTAAGTCCCCCGGAAGGGAAAAAATCAGTGTAATTGCGTTGTACGCGTTCGTTTTCGCTTTGCTGAAGGCTGGTTAAATTTCCATCAGAGTCGGTGTTCTCCACCCGCAACCCCAGTTGTACGTTCCACTTACCCCACTTTCGGTTATAGTTCACATACGCCGCGTTAATGTTTTCCTGGTATTCAAATTCATTACTCTGCGTAGGATCCAGGACGTTTTGCCCGTTGATCTCATTAAAAAACGCAAAGGAGTTATTTGTTGTAATATAGGACAGCTTAAAGCCCAACCCCAGAGATCCTTTCAAAAAGGGTTGTTCGTAGTCCGTTTTAACCGTGGCAATATTGATATCGATAGGCGTATCTTGAAAAGTGATCCTTTCACTCAGTACCAGGGTTTCATCCCCATCGAAATAGGTGTTCGGTTGAAAAGCATCACGCTCACTGTTGTAGCGTCCCAGGTCCAAATCTACATTCACGCTATATCCCAAGGTATCTGCATAACGATAGTTGAGATTACCGTTAATATTATACGAAGTGTTCTGGGTCTGATTCAACGCCACCAGAACACTGTCGTTTTCTACAGCATTTCCTTCACGAATAGGTGTGCGGGTATTGTTAGTGTTAAAGCTATTATTAAAGTTACCATTAAAGATAGCGCCAATAGTATGCTTTGAATTTATATAGTAATCATACCCCAGTTTTATGTTATTGGAATTTCTGTCATACACGCTGGTGGTACGGGCATCAAATTGTGTTCCCTCCTGAGTGCGCAGTAAATTGATAAAGCCGGTGCTCTTACCAAACCGATTGCTGTATGTGCCATAAAAATTGCCTTTCTTCCCCCTATTATTAAAATTCAGGCTGGCATTGTTTCTGCCGAAGTCACCCACGGTTAATCCAGAGGTAAACGTACCGTTGGTACCCAGGCTCTTATCTTTTTTAAGCTTTATATTAATGATACCAGCATTACCGGCAGCATCATACTTAGAGGAAGGCTGCGTGATGATTTCTACCGCCTCCACATCCGTGGCCTGCAAACTTTCCAAATAATTGATCAGATCCTCTCCCTGAAGCACTGAAAGTTTACCATCAATAAAGATCTGTACCCCGGTTTTACCCTCTACAATGATCCCGCCACTGTTGTCTACAATAACCCCGGGTGCCTTTCGCAATAGTTCAAAAGCGCTGGTTCCCGTAGCATTAATGGTATTCTCTACATTGAAAACCGTCTTATCCGCCAAAACCTGTACCATGGGTTTTTCAGAGGTGACCACCACTTCTTCTAAATTCTCGGTCTCAAGATTCAGGACGAAGATGCCCAGATTCAGCTCCTCACCATTAAAATTGATGCTTTTCGTAAAATCAGAATACCCCAGATTGCTGATTTTTAGCAGGTATTTTCCAGGCAGTATACTTTGAAGTTCAAAAATACCCAGGTCTTCAGTAATTGTAGCTTTGATCAAACTTGAGTCTTTTGCATTGTTCAAGGTGATAGCGGCAAATACAACAGGTTCATCGTTAGTATCCATAACCCTCCCTTTTATGGTTTGGGCGGAAAGACCTATACCCAAAAGCAAAGTGAGAAATAAGGTAATAGTTTTCATGACTGTTCGTTTTTTGATATCCCAAAACTCTGCTTTTGGGTAAGCCAGCCCAAATGGGTTTCGATCAGTTGACCCATTTGCTGCTGAATGGGAAGGGCAATTCAGCGGACTATAGGACCATTCGTCTTTCTTGTATACTCCGATATTATGGAATAGTTACAGCTACGCGGGAAAGGTTGTCGCTTAAAAAAGGGATTACGAACTTCCCGGGGCCATCCGTCGAGCTATGGTACAACTCATCTTTTATTTCTGAAGAAATACCGGCCGTATTCCCTACTTTTAAATCCATGCAAGCATTTCTAAAGAAAAAAGTGATCTGGGGAGTTTCCGTAAAGGAGCTGCTTCTTGTTTTGTGTCTTTATATCGTCTCCTCTTTTTCCTATCATTTCACGGTATGGTCTAGTCAGGCAGATTTTGCCAAAGTGAAATCACCCTTGTTTGGATTAAAGGCGATTATTGACGGGGGAGGATTACAATACGCTATTTTTTTGGGATTCACTATTCCCATTTGGTGGATCATCTTTATTAAGCTAAAAAACTGGACTCAGGTAGGAAGAATTGCACTTCACTTACTCTTTCTACCCATATTTATTGTGCTAACGCAACAGATATATTATGCGATATCTGAATCGCTGGGTTGGGTCCATTTAAGCGGATCCAGTGCTGTGTGGGATCTCTATATCCCGGGAATGTTCTATTTGATTCAGTTTGGTATTTTTCACAGCTATGAGCATTACAAGGTGGCCCAGCAAAAGCTTAGAATAGAGGGCGAGTTACGACAAGCCGCCTTAAAAAGCGAATTAGCTGCTATTAAAGCCCAATTGAATCCCCACTTTTTATACAACGTTTTTAATACCATCAATGCCTCGGTTCCGGCTAAACAAGAAAAGACACGGCAATTAATTGCTACATTGTCCGATTTGTTTCGCTATCAGCTTAAAGCTTCTAAAAAAGAACTGGTACCCCTTTCCGATGAATTGGAATTTGTCAACAAATATCTGGAACTGGAAAAAGCCCGATTTGAAGAGCGATTGGATATTGAAATAAATGTGCCCCGGGATCTTTGGAACGAAAAGGTACCCCCAATGTTATTGCAACCTTTGGTAGAGAATTCTGTAAAACACGGTATATCCAATTCCCTGGAAGGCGGGAAGATCTCATTAACCGTGTTTAAAGAAGACCACAAACTGAAATTTGAAATCGCCGATACCGGGACGGGTGTAAAAGATAAAACCAGTTTGATAGGCAAAGGAGTTGGATTAAGTAATACCCAATTACGCCTTCAAAAAATGTATCAAAGTCAGTTGGAGATACTCGATAATGAACCCCAAGGTCTAAAAATACGTTTTGCTTTATGAAAAAAGTAATTATAGCTGATGATGAAAAGGCGGGAAGGACCTTGATCAAAGAATTTTTAGAAGACTACCCGGAGTTGGTTTTGGTGGCCGAAGTAAACAATGGCGTGGATGCCATAACCGAAATCAATCGGTTTAAGCCCGATCTGGTCTTTCTGGACATTCAGATGCCGGGGAAAACAGGTTTTGAAGTGCTTACCTACCTGGAAGAATTACCCGATATCATTTTTTCCACGGCTTATGATGAATACGCCCTAAAGGCCTTTGAAGTACATGCCGTCGATTATCTCCTTAAACCCTATACTAAAGAACGTTTTAAGTTGGCGGTGGACCGACTTAACGGAGACAATAAAAAACTGGGCAACCTCACAGAGAGCCTGTTACTGGAAAAAACGGCCTATCCCACGAGAGTATTGGTGCAACACAACCGAAAGCTGATCACCGTAGCTGTGGATGATATTTATTGGGTGGAAGCCTTCGGAGATTATTCCAAATTACATAAAGATAATCAGGTGTTCCTGAGCAACTTCGGGATCTCGGAATTGGAAGATAGATTGGATCCCAAGAAATTCCTTAGGGTACATCGCTCTTCCATAATTAATCTGGATAAGGTCAAAGAACTCAACAAATATGGGAAGAGTTATGACGTTACGCTACTTAACGGAGAGGTAGTTCGTGTAAGCCGGGGCTATATGGATGCGCTAAAAAAGATTATGCTTTAGGTCCGGAAATAAGTCGATCAAGGGTGTATTTGTTGGCTTCAATCTATATTCAAAAATCGATCTTTCGATTTCCTCCTTGTCACCACCCATCCAAACGTAAAGTTGACCAATGGATATGGTCCTTTGGTC
>JANQHL010000018.1 GCA_028277085.1 Flavobacteriaceae bacterium | reverse complement strand
AAATTATAGGAACTTTTTTGCTCATATTTTTGGGCTGCGGAGTAAATGCCAATGCCCTTTTAAAAGGGACTAAGGGCAACCGCGGCACCAACAGTGGTTGGTTGTTGATAACCACGGGTTGGGCGCTGGCAGTCTATGTCGGTGTGGTAGTAGCCGGTCCAATTAGCGGAGCGCATATTAATCCAGCGGTAACCATAGGCTTGGCTGTAGCGGGAGAATTCCCGATTTATGATATTCCCGAATATATCTTAGCGCAATTCATTGGGGCAATGCTAGGCGCCTTTTTTGTGTGGTTAATGTATAGGGATCACTTTGATCTTGAGGAAAATCCTGGATTAAAACGAGGGGCTTTCTGCACAGACCCTGCTATACCGCACACTTTTAGGAATCTCTTAAGCGAAGTATTAGGTACTTTCGTTTTGGTCTTTACCATACTCTATTTCACCGATGCTACCCTTACTGATAGCAATACCATAATTGGATTGGGTTCATTAGGTGCATTGCCTGTGGCACTGCTGGTATGGGTCATCGGAATGGCTCTTGGCGGCACCACCGGATACGCGATAAATCCGGCCAGGGATCTTGGGCCACGACTCATCCACGCTGTGATACCCATCCGAAATAAAGGAGACAATGGCTGGCAGTATTCGTGGATCCCTGTGGTAGGGCCCATTTTAGGGGGTGTATTAGCTGCCCTCTTAGCCGGCATTTTGCAGTAACCAACGCCTTAATCCGAAGCAATGGCCTGTGCTGCGATATAAGCCCCAGTCCAGGCATTTTGAAAATTAAATCCCCCGGTTACAGCATCTATATCCATTATCTCACCTGCGAAGTAAAGGTTGGGCATCAATTTGCTCCCAAAGGTTTTAAAATTGATCTCTTTTAGGTCAATGCCTCCGGCGGTAACAAATTCCTCTTTAAAAGTACTTTTTCCTTCTACCTTTAGTGAGCATTCTGTTAGCTCTGTTGCAAATTGTAGAAGCTGTTCTTTGGTCACCTCTGTCCATCTGATATTGGGCCCTATTCCAGCAGCCTTAGCTAAGCTGATCCATAACCTACTGGGGAGGGGGACGACTTTCGTTTTGAAAATTGTTTTTTTGGGTTCCGCCATCCTCATCTCCCGTAATAACCCTAACATTGTGCCCTTATTATGATCCGGAACCCAATTTATCCGGATCCGAAAAATATAGTGATAGGCTTGCAATTGTTTGGCTCCCCAGGAGGAAAGCTTTAGAATGGCCGGGCCACTTAATCCCCAATGCGTTATCAAGACAGGGCCTTTTGCAGTAAACAACGGCTCCCTTTCAATCTTGCTCTTTAGTTGAACTACAATTTTGGAATCATAATGCGTTTTAGGCATGATATCCACATTAGCTGGAGTACTTAGCCCTTGTAAACCCGAGATACGATTATCCCGTATATTAAAGGTGAACAAAGAAGGAACAGGAGCAACGATACTATGTCCCAATCCTCCCAGTAATTTCCAGACTTTTGGACTGCTTCCTGAAGCTACCAGCAGCTTCTGAGCGTGATAATGCTTGTTCATGGTGGTTACACGCCATCCCTCTTTAATGGTTGGGGATGGGGATATTTCTTTAACCGCACTGTTTTTCAATATGGTGATACCCAACTTTTTGGTTTCGTTCAAAAAACAATCAATTATGGTCTGGGATGAATCACTCTCCGGAAAAATACGCCCATCCAATTCCGTCTTTAACGGAATCCCACGTTCTTCAAAAAAATCTACAGTGTCTTGCGGGGAATAGGTGTAAAATGGGCCCAAAAGTTCTTTTCTGCCCCTGGGATAGTTTTCGGAAAGTTCAACAGGATCAAACACCGCATTTGTTACATTACACCGGCCTCCTCCTGAGACTTTAACCTTCCCTAAAACGGTTTTGCCACGTTCAAAAATAGCGATACGCATTGTGGGTTTGGCCAATGCCGCTTGTATAGCACCAAAAAATCCCGCTGCACCACCGCCGATGACAATAAGATCGAACATTATTGTACCAGGTCTGGATAGTTGGTAAAGATGCCATCTACACCATAATCCATCATTTTCCGGATATCATCCGCTTCGTTTACCGTGTAGGTGTAGACTTTGAACCCTTCCTGCTGAATTTTTCGCACATTTTGCTCAGTAAGGGTTTTGTACCAAGGATTAATAGCAACGGCTCTTAATTCCTTTGCAACGGATATAGCTTCCAGGGGATCTTCTTCTGTTAGTACTGCTATGGCAATATCGGGATTGAGTTTACGCATTTGCCGTAATTCTTCCCATTTAAAACTGGAAATGACAAAATTTTCCGGACTCCATCCCTGCTCACGAATGTAGTACTCTATCATGAAATTAACCCGATCCGTAGTGTTGGCACCCTTTAGCTCAATGTTGAGCGGTACTTTATTATCTATTAGGCGAAGTACTTCCTGTAGCATAGGGATACGATGGTTCCCATCAAGGATCACATTCCTTAAATCAGCAATATAGTATTCTTCTATCCTTCCTGGGGCGTTCCCTAAGCGGTCCAGTCTTTCGTCATGGAACACAACGATCTCTCCGCTTAATATTTTAAAAACATCTATTTCTATCATATCAACCCCTAAGTCCATGGCCTTTTGAATAGAAGCAAGCGTATTCTCCGTTTCATAGCCCATTGCTCCCCGGTGGCCTATAACCAATGGTTTTTTGTCAATCATATTGCATGCACTAAAAAACAAGAGCATTACCACTCCAAGTGTTGTTGACTTTTTCATTTGAGCACTTTTAGCAGTTTCAAAAATACAAACTTGTACCAAGTAACCCCCTTAGAAAACCTACGGTTTATGAAATCTTAAGCTAGTGTTGTTTAATGAATTATTCTCAATTTTACTATATAAAAATTGTAAATATCTCAGTGTTTTTTCTATTTTGTGTTGATTTAACAACCGACTAATTCAATATACTATGTTTTCAAAATCAAATGTATTGGCCACATTAGCTGGGGCAGTCACATTGTTCCTATTGGGATTTTTAATTTGGGGGGTAGTAATGGATGATTTGTTCGAACAGTATGTCATAGGCGACAGTGTTAAAGAACATCCAGATTTTCTATTCATCCTGCTGGGTAACCTCTTTTCAGCTTTTGCGATGTGCACCCTTTACGGTAAATGGGCCCGGGGAGCTCATAGTGCAAGGCAAGGTGCTGAGTTTGGTATATGGTTTGGCATATTTGTTGGCTTTGGTATTTGGTTTGTGCAGTATGCCACTACTACTATTATGAGCTTGACGGGCTATTTAATCGACGCGATAGTTGAAATTGTCTATTATAGCTTAACTGGGATTGTGATTGCCCTGGTCTACAAAGTCACCAGTAAGGGAAAAAGCTAACTTTCCAACTTAAATTGCGGGCGGGTGGAAGTATACTTCCGCCCGTCTTTTATTACTTTACTTTAAAAATATACGATTGTAGTGGCAGTAAGGAAAGTCCAATCTTGCCTACACCTTCCTCAATAGTTAATTTCTTCGCGCTCGATTTGTAGAGTTGTTCTTCTAACTCGTATGCTCCATCCTCCAATTCCCATTCTTGAACAATATTTTCCGGGATTTTTAAGTCAATGTCATAGGATCTTTCCGTATCAAAATTTGAAATGATCACCAACTTTTCAGTGGTATCCCAGCGTACAAAGGAAAATACCCTCTGGTCATAGGTAGGGGTATGTTGTTTGTTATAATAATGGATCTCCTCATAGCTTCCCATCAGGGCAGTGCTGTTAATCGTAAAATTCAAAAGCCGTTTGTAAAAATCCCTGAGCGACTTCTCCGTTTCCATAAGCTGTCCTCCATCAAACTTTTTGTTGTTCATCCATCGTTGATGCGCCGGAACACCGATATAGTCAAAGATGGAGGTGCGGGAAGGTTTTCCAAAACCAGCATCTTCGGAGCCATCTTCTCCTACTTCCTGACCAAAATAGAGCATTGTTGGAGAACTCCCGATAGTAGCAGAAACCACCATGGCCGGTTTACCTAATTCAGCATTTCCCACAAATTCCGGACTTGCAATACGTTGCTCATCATGATTTTCCAAAAAGTGAAGCATATGATGCTCAATATCCTGTAATCCGGACTGCACCGTGTGAATATGGTCCGTCCAACCATATCCCTTCATAATATGCTTTAGACTATCATATAATTCCACCTTGTCGTAGAGATAATCCATTTTACCTTTGTGAATGTATTCCCGATACAAGGAAGGATTATACACCTCAGCCAGCAGAAAAGCCTCAGGATTCTTCATTTTTATAGCGGAATTCATAAAACTCCAGAATTCCACGGGAACCATTTCCGCCATATCAAAGCGGAAGCCGTCTACCCCAAGCTCCAGCCAGTATAAGGCAATATCACGAAACTTATACCACGAATCCGGCAATTCCTTGCCTTCCCAAAACTCAAAATGTACGGTATACTCTTTTTCAGAATAAGATTCAGGCAATTCGTCAAAATCTTTGGAGCCATCTGGCCGTATCCCATAATTTACTTTTACCGTTTCATACCAATCGTGGAAGTTTGGCTGGGGCAAACGAGAACCATTCCCCGTCCACTTTGCCGGAACTTCTTCAAACTGGTGGTTTGACAACGGATGATCTTCTCCTCCCAGAGGTTGATATCCATCCTGCCATTCGGGAACGCTAAAAGCAGCTCCCGGAATGTAATAGAAGTTATTGTCCCTTGCATATTCCACTGAAGTGTCATCGTTGGTGCCAAAATCCTCTGCACTAACCCCCTTAGTCTTTCCTTCATAACCCCTTGCCACATGATTGGGAACAATATCTATAAGCACCTTCATCCCATGCCGGTGTGTGCGTTCCACCAGGGCTTTGAATTCTTCCAGACGATTTGCGGGATCTACCGCTAAATCAGGATTCACATTGTAGTAATCCTTTACGGCATACGGCGAGCCAGCCCTTCCTTTAACCACATCGGGATCATCATTCGAAATTCCATAAGCGGTATAGTCGTTAATCAATGCATGATGAGGAACCCCCGTATACCAAATATAAGTGACCCCTAAATCCTTCAATTCGGATAGGGCCGTATCATCAAAATCTGCAAACTTTCCTACCCCATTTTCGTTAAGGGTTCCCCAAGGCTTGTTTACGGTTTTAGTGTTGCCAAAAAGTCGGGTGAACACCTGATAGACGACCTCTTTTCGTTCCTTTTCACGTAAATCTTTTTGCATTTCGGGTTTATCTTTTTTGCCCTGTTGACAGGCTACTATCAGCGTTAGGGCCAAAAACACTACTGTTAGCCGTACCATAGTTATCTTTTTTGATGCACAAGAAGGGTAGGACCTTTTCCGTCCAACTGCAGGACACTCCCAAGTGTCTGTGATGTTCCGCTAACCACATCGGTGAATGTTTTGCCCTCTATCCCCATTTCGGCATAACGTCCCAAATCCAAAGCAGTTGATGCTTCGTTCTTATTCAAAATGAGCATAACAATTTGGTCCGCATCATAACGAAACAGTACATACAGACCGTCATGAGGTGCAAAATGTTTGGTCTTTCCGGTATGTATGGCCGTGCTTGTTTTCCTGAAATTCAGTAGCTTACGCATAAAATGCTGCATCTTTTTTTGGGTCTCAGTCAATCCTTCTCCCGTAAAGGCATTAACGGTATCCTCCACCCATCCTCCGGGAAAATCGGTCCTGATTAGGCCATGATCGCCAGGTTTGGCCGTATTCTGCATCAAGATTTCCGTACCATAATATACCTGTGGAATTCTAGGAGTGGTTAACACAAAGGCCATTGCCATTTGCGTCAAAGCAACTTCTTCCCCCATTTGGGTATGGATGCGATCCATGTCGTGATTGTCGCCAAAGAGCATAATGGAATTTGGCGTAGTATAATAAAAATCATTTGCCAGCGCATTATAGAGTTTTACCAATCCTTTGCCCCATTCCTTTTCAGATTCCTTAAAAGCCTCAGCAAAGGTGGTCTGAATCGGAAAGTCCATAGTAGTAGGTAGATAGGAACGATAACCATCGCTGTTCTTTGCCCCATCTTGCCAATAGCCCACCAAAAGTGGATTGTCACTCCACTCCTCGCCTACGATGTTAAAATTAGGATATTCCCTCATGATTGCCCCCGCCCATTTTGCCATAAAACCCTTGTCAGGATAGGGGTAGGTATCTTGTCGGATGCCGCCTAGTTTCAAAGTTTCAACCCACCAAATGCTGTTCTGGATAATGTATTTGGCCATGAAGGGATTCCTTTGGTTCAGATCCGGCATTGCCGATACAAACCAACCGGCACTCATTAATTTCCTGTCATAATCGGAAGCATATGCATCTTGATTAACCGTTCTCCTGTGATTGGAAGTTTTTAAAGGCAGTCCTTGTTTATAATCCTCCTGGAAATTGAGCCAATCCTCAAAAGGCAGATCATCCATCCACCAGTGCTTACTTCCACAATGATTGGCCACCTGGTCCATGATCAATTTAATCCCTCTATCTTCAGCCTTGTCAGAAAGCTCGATATAATCTTCCAAGCTTCCAAATCTGGGGTCTACCTGGTAAAAATCGGTCATCGCATAACCATGGTAGGAAGATTTAGGCATGTCATTGATAAGTAAGGGGCACGACCAAATAGCCGTGAAACCCATGGTATCTATATAATCCAAATGGTCTATAATCCCCCGGATATCCCCGCCATGTCGGCCGTAGTCATCGTTCCTTGCCAACACAGTTTCTAGCGTACCTTCCACAACATCATTCCCGGAGTTCCCGTTCGCAAATCGGTCAGGAGTGATAAGGTAAACGACATCAGAACTATCAAATCCTTTAAAGTCCTCTGGCTTCTGCGCTCTTGGCTTTAATTCGTACGTAAACGAACGGGTTCTTCCCCTTTTAGGTTCGAAATCAATATCAAAAGTCCCAGGCTGAACATTTTTGGCAATCACCAAATCCAGGAAAAGGTAGTTCGGACTGTCGGCCCTCGACGCCCTAATCAGCCGTACCCCTTCTTGTTGAACAGAAGGCACATACTCCCCTATACTTTTTCCTTTTACCAAAAGTTGCAGGGTATCCTGTTCAAATCCCACCCACCAATTGGGAGGCTCTACACGTTCAATCTGGCTTTGTACTAAAAGAGAAGAACATAAAAAGGTAAGGCAAAAGAACTTCCTAAACTGATCGAGCAATTTTGAGTTATGAGACATGATCCACGTTTTTAGGGGTGAGTACCACACGTTCTCCGTTCACGCGTATTGACATTTCTTCATTGCCTTGTAATTCAAAGTTGGCACCCTCGTCGGTTACCGTCACTTTCAAAATCCTATTTCTGAAATTCACCTTAAACGAATAGGCCTTCCATTGTTTGGGAATTTGTGGTGTAAAACTCAATTTGTCATTGATTACACGCATACCTCCGAAACCTTCCACGATGCTCATCCATGTACCCGCCATGGAGGTGATGTGCAAGCCTTCTTCTACTTCATGGTTGTAATCATCTAAATCCAATCGCGAGGTCCTCAGGTATAATCTATAGGCCTGCTCCATCCTGCCCAACTTCGCGGCCTGGATGCTATGCACACAAGGTGATAGCGAGGATTCATGGACCGTGAAAGGCTCATAAAAATCAAAATGGCGTTCCAACTCTTCCAAGGTAAAGTGGTCTTCAAAAAAATAGAACCCTTGTAATACATCTGCCTGTTTTATATAGGGGGAACGGAGAATACGGTCCCAACTCCATTTTTGGTTAATTGGACGTTCGGACGTGTCCAAATCTTCCACTGGTACCAACTCCTTGTCCAAAAACCCATCTTGTTGCAGGAAAACTTCATGTTTTTTAGATCTTGGAAAAAACATTTTTTTCGCTACCTCATTCCAATTTTCCACCTCGGTATCCGTGACCTTGGTATGGGCAATGATACGGTCATAATCCGTAGGGTATCCCTCCTTTACTTTTTCCAATTGCTCAATGGTAAACTCAATACACCACTTGGCGAGATAATTGGTATACCAGTTATTGTTAACATTGTTCTCGTATTCATTGGGTCCCGTAACGCCAAGAATAACGTATTTTCCCTTGTTGGAAGACCAGTTGGCCCTTTGGTGCCAGAAACGTGCGATTCCTATAAGTACTTCCAGGCCCATTTCAGGAATGTAACTGTAGTCCGTGGTATACCTGTAATAGTTATAAATGGCGAAGGCAATGGCCCCGTTACGATGGATTTCCTCAAAGGTGATCTCCCATTCGTTATGGCATTCCTCCCCATTCATGGTCACCATGGGATATAGGGCCGCACCGTTACTAAATCCAAGTGATTTGGCATTTTCAATGGCTTTATCCAGATGGTTATATCGGTACTTCAACAAGTTCCAGGCAACAGTTTGGTTCTTTGTACACATATAAAAGGGCAAACAATAGGCCTCGGTATCCCAGTAGGTACTGCCCCCATATTTTTCTCCGGTAAACCCTTTTGGACCAATGTTCAATTTGGAATCCTTTCCCA
>JANQHL010000299.1 GCA_028277085.1 Flavobacteriaceae bacterium | reverse complement strand
GCCTTTGATTTCCCTCTTCGAAAGATTATTCATGTAGACATGGATGCCTTCTACGCTTCCGTGGAACAGCACGATCACCCGGAACTAAAAGGAAAGCCAGTTGCTGTAGGGGGAGGTTCAAAAAGAGGGGTAGTTTCAGCTGCAAGCTATGAAGCCAGAAAATTTGGGGTTCGCAGTGCAATGAGTGGCTATCTTGCCAAACAGAAATGCCCGGAACTCATTTTCGTAAAGCCAAGATTTGAACGGTACAAAGCGGTCTCCCTTCAGATCAGGGAGATTTTCTATTCGTATACCGATCTGGTGGAGCCGCTTTCATTAGACGAAGCCTACCTGGATGTTACCAAAAATAAAAAAGGAAATCCGAGCGCAACACTCATTGCCCAGGAAATTCGTAAAACCATATTTGAAAAGACCGGACTTACTGCTTCGGCAGGAATTTCAATTAACAAATTTTTGGCCAAAGTGGCGAGTGATTACAACAAGCCGAACGGGCAAAAAACGGTAAATCCTGAAGAAGCACTTCAATTTCTGGAAAACCTTGAAATTCGAAAGTTCTATGGGGTAGGGAAAGTTACGGCTGAAAAAATGTACCAACTGGGCATTTTTACAGGCAAAGATTTAAAGAAAAAACCACAGGAATTCCTCAGCCAACATTTTGGTAAGAGTGGTCAATACTATTACCAGGTGGTAAGGGGTATTCATTTAAGTGAGGTAAAACCGGTACGAATACCAAAATCTGTGGGTGCGGAGCGTACTTTTAGTGAAAATTTGAGCAGTGAGATATTCATGCTGGAGAAATTGGAGAATATTGCTACCGAACTGGATCGCCGGCTGAAAAAAAGCAAAATCGCCGGAAAAACGGTCACGCTAAAAATAAAATATAGCGATTTTACCTTGCAGACCCGAAGCAAGACCCTTCCTTATTTTGTAGCCGACAAAGCACTCATCCTCGAAACCGGTAAAACACTTTTATATCAATCCGAATTAAAGGATTCTGTACGACTTCTGGGACTCTCACTTTCTAACCTCAACACAGAGAAAAAAGAAAAGTCAGCCCCCGAAAGGGTTTCGGTGCAATTGAAGTTTGATTTTTGAGTTTACGTTGATTGAGGCAAAGGAAAATAGATTAACTTACGGTTTCACCATACTCCTTCCAAATGAATCCAAAGAATTCAAAAAACTCTCGTAGATCGTTTATCAAAAAAGCATCCATAGCTTCCGCTGCTGTTGGGACTTCTCCATTCATACTATCGGCATCACAAGGGGAGCGTTTGTTTTTGACAACACCTAAGTACAAGAACTCCTTTACGGCCAATGACCAAATAAACCTTGGCCTTATTGGCTCAGGAATTCAGGGAATCTATGACACACAAGCTGCCCTCTCAGTTGACGGGGTAAATCTGGTAGCCGCCTGTGACCTGTATCAAGGCCGGTTGGAGCGCGCAAAAGAACTTTGGGGTGATACTACTTTTGTTACAAGAGACTATCGAAAATTACTGGAGCGCAATGATATTGATGCCGTAATTGTAGCTACACCAGACCATTGGCACAAGAAAATCACGGTTGATGCCCTCAAAGCCGGAAAACATGTTTATTGTGAAAAACCTATGGTCCAAAAATGGGAAGAGGGTCAAGAAATTATTACGGCACAAAAAAATAGTGGTAAGATTTGCCAGGTTGGAAGTCAGGGAATGGCTTCCCTGGCTAATGAAAAGGCCCGTCAATTGTATCATGAAGGCGCTATTGGTGAATTAGTACTTCTGGATTTTTACAATGACCGCTATTCCGCTGAAGGAGCATGGCAATATCCAATTCCCCCAGACCAAAATCCAGATACGGTAGACTTTGACACATTTCTTGGAAATGCACCTAAAGTACCTTATGACCCTGTACGTTTTTTCCGTTGGAGGAATTATAAGGATTATGGTACCGGTGTTGCCGGAGACCTGTTTGTTCATGCCTTTTCGTCCTTGCATTACATTTTAGATTCCATGGGTCCTGTTGGGGCTTTCGCCACTGGGGGCCTTCGCTACTGGAAAGATGGCCGGGATGTGCCTGACGTAAGTATTACATTATACGATTTTCCAAAGACCGAAACCCACACCGCGTTCAATGCTGCGTTTCGAATAAACTTTATCGCCGGTTCCGGCGGTGGTTCGGGATTTAAGCTTATCGGCACCGAAGGTGAAATGGAATTGGGATGGAATTCTGTTACCGTTCGGCGATCAAAGCTTGAAATGAACCCTAGTGCATATTCTATGGTGGCATATACCGAGGCTACGCAAAACAAAATCAAGGATGGTTTCTCAGATTCAAATGCCCAATCGAGAAAATCGGCTTTAAAAACCGGAACCACAACCTGGGAATCCCCTCAAGATTACAAAGGTTCCCACCACGACCACTTTTATAATTTCTTTACTGCCATTCGACAGAACGGTGGTGTTGTACAAGACCCGACTTTTGGATTGAGAGCTGCTGGAGCGGCCTTATTGGCCAATGAAAGTTACTATCAAAAAAAGCCTGTTAGTTGGGATCCAGTTGGGATGAAAATGCTTTAATCAAATTGATGAAACGGAGACCGATACTCCCCGGAAGTAATCAGAAATAAAAAAGATCGCCACTGCACAAGCGATAAGGTGCCTTTCCGTTCAATTAAAGTTTGATTTTTGACACTGTTTATTACAAATCACATTATATTGCTGTGTCCTTGATAGAGAGAAGGGTTGCTGTCCAGATGAATACCGAAGACAAAAAAATCCCTATCGTATTGGCTAGAAAGGCCTTTCGTTTATCCATTTTGAAGATATACGCCGCTATACTGCCTGCATAAACCCCTGTTCCCGGTAAGGGGATCATAACAAAGAAGATAAGACCAAAGACCCCATATTTTTGAATTTTTTCTCCACTCCCCAATTTTGCCCGTTTGGCAATAAATACAGCTGATTTTTTATAGAATCGCCACTTAAGAAGATGCTGGTTTACTTTTTCCAAAAAGAACATCATCAAGGGAAAGACCAGCACATTGGCAACAAAACCTGCAATAAAAACAAGATATACGTTTAACCCATTGAGCATTCCATAGGGAATACCCACTTTAGCTTCCCCAAAAGGAGATAAGCTCCAAAGTACGGTTAAAACGAAATCAAGTATCACATAGCAAAATTGATTTGGCGAAACTAATGATCAATGCAGTTTTAGCCCATTAAACAAATCATAAAAAAGAATTAAAAAAACGATCTCCTGCAAAGGAGGATTCTGGAATTTGGTTTTGAAGGTCGTATCCTACCCTTGTGTTCTTTGGTAATGCAATGCTAGCAGGAAACAACTTAACGAAAGAAACAGTATTGCCCCTGGAAAATACGCTTTCAGATATATTGCTAAAATCAGGTTTATCCCAACAAAAATCACCACTAACAACAGTATTGGAAACATGTTTCCTTTCAAAAAAATAGCTATTCCGGCGAAAGACGCCAGGCAAAGCAAATGAATGGAAGGTTGTAGGAAGACTACCGGCATAATTTCTTTTAAGAAAGAAGGTGCATTGGATTGGTTCATCTTGTCAACAACATAACCAAATCCACTGCCGTGAAATAGTGCCATTGTAACGAGTAAAACACTTCCAATTATAATAGCGATTTTGAAATTTCTCATGGTATAGCTCTTGTTCATAACTGAGTGTTTAGCTATGTAGACGAAATATTTTGTGCTGTTGGTTGCCTGTAATCGTCCAATAAAACTTAAAATTTTAGTTAACAACTCAAAACTCCGGTCCTTGAGATATAAGCACACGTTGGTTAAATGCCTACTTTTAAGTCGTGAAAAAAGAAAACATTCGTCAACATATTATAACAGTTGCTAGCGAATTGTTTTATGTAAAAGGGTACAACGTGACCGGGGTGAATGAAATCATCTCCAAAGCAGCTATTGCAAAGGCCACATTATACCACCACTTTAAATCCAAGGAAGATCTTTGTGTTGCTTATTTGCAGCAAAAACACAAGGAATTTATTGACGAGTTGCAATTGTCTATCGCAGAAGGTAAATTGCCTAAAGATAAGTTGTTGTCCATTTTTGAGGTGCTTAGGAACCGTTTCAGACAAAAGGATTTTCACGGATGTTGGGCGCAAAAAATACTGGCTGAAATCACTGCTAAAAACAAAAAGGTTTTCCCTCTAATCCAGCAACAAAAGAAAGAATTGTTATCCCTGCTGGACAAGGTTATTCAGGATACTGTGGCGTTTAGTTCCAAGGCAGAACGAGAGAAAATAGCTGGAGGTATTTATTTGCTTTATGAAAGCGCAATCACCGAAAGCTATTTGCACAAAAATGATTGGCCAATTCATCTGGCCAAGCAAATGGGAGCTGATTTGCTACTTAGCGTTCAGCTCAAAAAATAAGTCCCACCTTTTTGAAATGTATTCGACAAAGGCGGGACTACAACAGCTAATTTGTTCTGTTCCTTCTGCTACTGAACAACTAAAGTATTATCCGTACTTGTAGGATTCAAAGGACAGAAGTACACATACTCACCTGCAGTGAGCGTCGTGGGCTTTGAAGTCTGAGTTTCGTTGGTACCTACTGGGGCAGTAACGTAAGCTGTTTGAATATGATTCTCCGGCTTACTGATGTCCTTTCCCTTTTCTACCAATACAAAACCAACGTTGTGGTCAATACCCTTATTGGCAATTTCAAAAACGTAGGTCCCCGCCGGGACAGTTAACGTCTTCTGGGTAAATTCTCCTGGAGTTTGTTCCAGTGCAATTGTCTTTACCGAAGCATCAGTCATAGTATCTTGTGCGCTAGTTGTGAAAATGGCACCGACTGCGAAAATTAATGTGGCAATTACTTGTTTCATCTCTTGTGTGTTTGTGTTAAAGGATATTACTATGTTTACTTTTTCTTTTCTTAAATATTAAACTGTTGCAGCCTCAAGGGGTTGTGCAACTGGGAAATCTACTGGGATTTGGGTTGTGCTATGGATGTAGTTGGAAATCGTTTTATCACCGACCAATACAATGGTATCAATAAGGTTTTCTTTGGTCCATCCGGCATTAAAGAAATTCTCCAGTACCGCAGCAGTAGTAACTCCCCGATTTTCAGTAATGTTTCTGGCTAATCTGGCCAATGCATCCAATTTGTTATCAAATGACGCTTTACCTGCACGAAGTTCAAGGATTTGGTCATCAGAAAATCCGTTCATTTTGCCTATTGCGGTATGTGCTGACAAACAATACAAACAGTTGTTAACCTGACTCACAGCAAGGTTTACTACTTCCTTTTGTTTGGCAGTTAAAGAGGTTTTTGCGTTAGAAAAGTTCAGATAGTTTTCCAATGCGTTTTCGGAATAGGCGTAGGTAGCGTAAAGATTAGGGACAAAGCCTACCGCTTTCTCCAAATTGTCAAAAATGGTTTGATTTTTTTCGCTTACTTCTTCCCGCTTAGGTACATTAAAAGTGCTCATAATTTTTAGAATTAATTTTATTGTTTTGATTAAAAATTTGCAATAAAAGGTTTCTCAGCATCGCAATAGAAATCGTAAGGATGCTTATTATCACAATGTGTTTCGGTAATAATGTTGAGCATCAAAGTTTTTTTGGGTCCTCCAAGGTGGGACATGACCATTAACAGCGATTTTCGTATTGCATTCATACTGCCTTTTTTTAATTACAGTACAAATTTGCAACGATTGTGAAAGGAAGTGTTAGGAGGGATTTCCCGACTACTTGCCAAAATTTCCCTTAGGCACTCAGCGAAAGGCTTTCGCGGTATTCGGAAGGTGTTTTCTGAGTCATTTTTTTAAAAAACCGGCTGAAATGGGCAGGGTCATTGAACCCAAGTTCATAGGCAATCTCTTGATTCTGCCGATCTGTAAAATGGATCAGTCGCTTGGCTTCTAAGGTCAGGCGTTCCAATATAATTTGTTGGGGTGTTTTTTGATTGTAAATAGAGAACAGGTTGGACAGCGTCTTAGGAGATTTGAAGAGCATCTCGGCATAATCACTTACCTTACGTTTGGTCTTGTAATGAATATCTACCAAAAAATTAAACTTTCTAATTACTTCAATTTGCTCATTGTTTAGCGCTTTTACAACTAACTGATCCTTTGCTAAGCGCGTGGTCATTATGATTAGACGTTTAAGCAACATTTGTAGCATGTCTCCCTGAATGTTATCCGGAGTTGAAAACTCCTCTCCAAACACTTCGTATAGTAGATCAAATCGGTTTTGTTGATTCTTTGGAATACTCATGATCGGGAGATCCTGTGTGCCAAAAAACAAAATCCCATTACAGGAAACTTCACTGTCATGATCCGCAATGCAGTAGAATTCTCTATTAAAAACAAAGGCCGTAATAGGCAACTGGGACTTAGCAAAAGATAATTTTTGTAGATAGGTTACCGTGACAATCTGATTGGGAAGCAACTGTAGCTGAGAAGTATCCACTTCAAAATCTACTGGTTTACTATTTCTGTTCCATAAAAACTGTATCGTATTTGACGTGATAGGAAAGC
>JANQHL010000259.1 GCA_028277085.1 Flavobacteriaceae bacterium | reverse complement strand
ATATTGGGGACTATGGGAAAGGAGAGTTTGGCAATAAAAAACACGATCATACTTTTTTAGAACTGGTGCAGGCCCTGGAAACTGTAGCGGGTATACATCGCTTTCGAATTTCCTCTATAGAACCGAATTTGTTGACCAATGCAACCATTGATTTTGTTGCGCGAAGTAGTTGTTTTGTCCCTCATTTTCACATTCCATTGCAGAGTGGTAGTGATAAAATCCTGAATTTGATGCGACGGCGTTATTTGACCAAGTTATATAGCGATCGCGTAGCGCGGATAAAAGCAGTGATGCCACACGCATGCATAGGGGTAGATGTGATCGTTGGATTCCCCGGAGAGACAGATGAGGACTTTTTGGAGACGTATAACTATTTAAACGGGCTGGACATCTCGTATCTGCATGTGTTCACTTATTCGGAAAGGGATAATACACTTGCGGCTACTATGGACGGAGTGGTTCCTAAAACGATCCGCCAGAAACGGAGTAAAATGCTTCGCGGACTTTCTGTGAAAAAACGACGCGCGTTTTATGAAAGTCAATTGGGTACCAAAAGAATTGTGCTCTTTGAAGGGGAAAACAAAGCAGGGTATATTCACGGATTTACTGAAAACTACGTCAAGGTGAAGACACCATGGAATCCGGAGTTGGTAAACACCTTGCACACCGTGCGACTCAATACGATTGACGAAGATGGGTTGGTCCGCTTTGACTTTGTTACGGAAAAGCTATTGGCATAAAAAACCCGGCACTTTGGCCGGGTGAATTTTTGTAAACTTCGTACTACTTAGATACGGATACCTACCGGCAACATTTCTTTGTATTGCCTGTTCTTTCTTAGAAACCCGGCTATATGCGGACTTGTAGGAACTACACGAACGTTTTCTTCTTGCAAGTGATGTAAAACAGCTTTGATAAAGTCTTCTTTAAACCCTTCCTGGGAAATTTCTTCAGGAATAACCAATTTTGTCAGGAAGATTTTTCGCTCCTGAGAAGAGTACTCGATTTTCGCCAAATGACCATTGACCTTTGTTTCAAATTGACGCAAGAAATTGTTGTCCTTAATTTCCATTTCTTTCATATAATTGTAGTTTTAAGGCTGCAAGACAGTGGTTTTATCTCGGCAACCCTTTAGTTTGGTTATGTTACGATACCGTTGTAATAAAATATGAGAGGTTCATCATAAATGGGACGCAAAGGTACTTAAAATTTTACTATTTTCCTATTAAAATCAAGCTGTTGCGGCGGTGACCCATAAGAAACAAAGTGTCTATTTCATGCCCGGGATGGCGGCAAGTCCTGAAATTTTCGAAAATATCAGGTTGGACCCCGCTCAATTTCAAATTCATTTTTTAGAATGGATACTCCCCGAAAAGGGAATGGACATTAGCGCATATGCCAAAGCAATGTGCACACACATCAAACATCCTAATCCTATCTTACTTGGTGTCTCTTTTGGGGGTATTCTGGTACAGGAAATGGCGAAGCTGATTAACGTTAAAAAAACGATCATCGTATCCAGTGTAAAATCGAAGTCGGAACTTCCTAAACGGATGCTCTTTGCGAAATACACTAAGGTGCATAAGCTATTGCCCACAGGATTGGTAAATAATGTAGAGCTTTTGGCGAAGTACGCTTTTGGGGAAACCGTGACCAAGCGATTGGAACTCTATGAGAAGTACCTGTCTGTTCGAGATAAGCAGTACATAGACTGGGCCATTGATAATATTGTGAATTGGCAACAAAAGGCACCCTTGGAAAACACCATTCACATCCATGGTGAAAAAGATGCGGTATTTCCTATTGCAAATATCAAAGAGTGCATCCCGGTGAGGAATGGCACTCACACTATGATTATCCACAGAGCCAAATGGTTCAATGAACATCTCCCCGGGTTAATTCTAGACTGACCGATTAATTTTAGTGGTATCTTGCAATAAAATTGACAAATTATGAGGTATTTGAGAAATATCCTGGCATTGATTGGCTTCCTTTTTGTAATAGGAAGTCTGATCTATGGGATACAACTCCAACAAGGTAAGAACCAAGAAATAACCAAAGCGCAGGAGATCAAAGAAAATGAGAAAAACGTTGCCGAGGCCTATCAGATCAGTGCAATTGATATTCCGGAAGACTTAAATTTTGCAGGGGAGGCTGTTCCTCAGCAAGACCCAGAGGTTATGGAACGGGTAGACCGGGAATTTCTAGTGAATACCTATTGGCAGTCCAACGCCTTGCTACTCATGAAACGCGCCAACAAGTACTTTCCCATTATTGAGCCCATTTTGGCAAAAAATGGTGTTCCCGATGATTTCAAATATTTAGCAGTAGCAGAAAGTGGGTTGCAAAACGTGGTTTCCCCAGCCGGGGCCACTGGATTTTGGCAAATATTAAAAACCACAGGTCGCGAATATGGCCTGGAAGTCAACGATAACGTAGATGAGCGCTATCATGTGGAAAAAAGTACCCAGGTGGCCTGCGATTACCTAAAAAAGTGGAAGGAACGTTTTGGTACCTGGACGCTAACGGCTGCGGCTTATAATGCCGGACCAGCCGGAATCCAAAAATACATGAGGATCCAAAAGGTTTCAGATTATTATGATCTTTTGCTGGGAGAGGAAACCGGACGGTACGTCTTTCGAATTTTGGCCATTAAAGAAATTCTCTCACATCCTGAAAAATATGGTTTTGAAGTGGAAGGTGATGATCTGTATAAAAAAGTACCCACTTTCACTGTTGAAGTAGATACCGTGGTCAATAGCTGGGCAGACTTTGCGAGCTTGTATGAGATCAATTATAAAATTCTAAAACGGCATAACCCATGGTTACGGGAACCCCATTTGAACAATTCTTCTCGGAAAAAGTATGTCGTGGAAATTCCTAACAAGGGATATTACAGGGAAACTAAATAAGAATGAAAAAGCCTACAAGCTAGATCTTTTTCATTTGTTGTTGCATCATTTTAATTTGTTCTGTCAACATATTGTTCTTGTCCAGTTTTTTTGCTTCCTGCAAGAGGGTAGTAGCTTCCCGTTTTCTTCGTTTCTGCATCGCTATCCCCGCAAGACTCAGTTTGGCCATAGCCACATCGTAGCTCATGTTTAATCCCAGACGCAAGGCTTTACGGAAATATTTTTCGGCTTGTGTGAGGTTCTTTTGGGAATAAATAATCCCATGGAGGTAATTATAGTAACCCTGCTGCTTCTTCACCAAGGCGGCTTCCGGATTTTTTATTTTTGAAAGCCAACGCTCCGTACCTTCCATATCCTGTTTCCGCATTCGTAAGAACGCCAGTAAAATGATCTCATTTCGGAAATAAAGAAAGATAAATATACCAGAAAGTAAGATCAAGAAGATCCCATTGCCGATATATCCTTCTATGAACTGATAAACGGCATAAGCGATAACCAAAACGGCAAGCACAAGTTTTATATTTTTATTGAACATCTACTCGGTAATTAGTTCGTACGTAATTGTCTGTTCCAGGGTGGTAGGGATTTCTACATTTCCCATTTGTGTCATTACACTGGTTCCTGAACCAGAACCGGACACCATCATCTTAAAGAGAAACCCATTCTTTGGAGATGCCTGGATCAGAGTTTCCTGAGTACCTTTAAGCGAAAGTGTCATAGCGTTATCTACATTATACATTGAAATTGTTGCGGTACCTGAAATGGAAGTCTTTGCTTCCTCAATTTTTTCAAGCGTCCAGGTGTTTGTGCCACTGACTTTACCTTGAAAATCCGTTGTCCAGGTAGCGCCTGCATTTACCGGATTATCCGGATAGAAAAAGGTCATTTGCTCAAAACTCCTGGCCAAACCTTCGGACCCAAAATCTTTTTCAAGGGACTTTTTCATAAGACTTTTGGAAAGTTCATCCACATCTTTAACGGTATTGACCATCTTGTTAATAAGTGTGTCTCCTCCTATAACCGAAGTGATCTTTCCTTGTCGCGTCATTTCCAGATGCAAACGTTGATTTAACAAAGCGCCAAAAACGGTAGAAAAAACATCATCTTCTTTAGGTTCGGAGGCGCGGACATCCATGAGGACGCCCTGAATACTGGAGGAAGACTTCAGGGCAAAGTCCAAAAACACCAATTCCAAGGCATAGGTATCCCCGGTTTTTCCAGTCACCTTAAACTCAAAAAGCCCTTCCAAATCGTTGGTGATTTCGTGTGAGGTACCCTCCATTTTCTGTGTCATGAGTTGTTGGGCGTTTTGCTTTACAACATAGACATCACCTACTTCCAATTTATAGCCTAAAGCGGCTTGTCCTGATGTAAAATGAGATGCGAAAAGCCAAAGAAGGGCAAAAAGGGATTGGGATATTAATTTTGAGGTCATCAGGGATCAATAAGAAAGCACAAAACTAATACAAACATTTTTTAGAATGCATTTGTCGGTGCAAAAACTCTTTGTATATTTGCGCCCAGAATTTTCGAAGCCCTTTTGGCTTATCCAAAATACCGTATCAGATGAAAAGAACATATCAGCCGTCCAAACGGAAGCGAAGAAATAAGCATGGTTTTAGAGAGCGTATGGCTACTGCCAGTGGAAGAAAGGTATTAGCGAGCAGAAGGGCGAAAGGAAGAAAAAAACTAACTGTGTCATCAGAGCCAAGACATAAAAAATAAATGGCTGTCAATAACTTTTAAATTAAAGGGTGCTACTTCATCGGTTAGCACCTTTTTTTTGACCTATTTTTAGCGATTAATTGAAATTTAGCTTTCCAAAATGCCTAAAAGAGACGATTTAAAATCCATTTTGATCATTGGTTCCGGTCCCATCATTATTGGGCAGGCCTGCGAGTTTGATTACTCCGGGTCCCAAGCACTCCGTTCGTTACGGGAAGATGGCATCGAAACCATCCTCATCAACAGCAATCCCGCAACCATTATGACGGATCCTTCTATGGCGGATCATGTTTACCTAAAACCCTTAACGACCAAATCCATCATTGAAGTGCTTAAAAAGCACGACAATATTGATGCGGTATTACCTACTATGGGCGGGCAAACAGCACTGAATCTGTGTATTGAGGCGGACGAGAAAGGAATATGGGAAGATTTCGGAGTGGAGATAATCGGTGTAGATATCGATGCAATTAATATTACCGAAGACCGGGAAAAGTTCCGGGAATTAATGCTAAAGATTGGAATAGGGATGCCTCCCCAGGCATCGGCTACTTCCTTTCTTAGAGGAAAAGAAATTGCCCAGGAGTTTGGTTTTCCTCTTGTGATTCGGGCATCTTTTACACTGGGAGGTGCTGGAGCTTCCATTGTGCATGACCCCAAAGACTTTGATGGCCTCTTAAGCCGTGCCCTGGAGATTTCCCCCATTCACGAAGTAATGATCGATAAGGCGTTAATGGGATGGAAGGAGTATGAATTAGAACTGTTACGGGATAAAAATGATAATGTCGTCATCATTTGTACCATTGAAAATATGGATCCAATGGGGATTCATACGGGTGATTCCATTACTGTAGCCCCGGCGATGACACTATCTGACCGAACCTTCCAGCGAATGCGGGACATGGCTATTTATATGATGCGTAGTATAGGCGACTTCGCCGGGGGGTGTAATGTGCAATTTGCCGTGAGTCCGGATGAAAAAGAGGATATTATCGCCATCGAAATCAATCCCAGAGTTTCACGTTCCTCTGCCCTGGCGTCGAAAGCTACGGGGTACCCCATTGCAAAGATCGCCGCTAAACTGGCGATCGGATACTCCCTTGATGAACTCAGCAATCAAATCACGCAATCCACTTCGGCCCTTTTTGAACCGACTTTGGATTATGTCATTGTAAAAATTCCGAGATGGAACTTTGATAAGTTTGAAGGGTCGGACCGTACTTTAGGGCTTCAAATGAAATCCGTAGGGGAGGTAATGGGTATTGGCCGTTCTTTCCAGGAGGCCTTACACAAGGCCACGCAATCGCTTGAAATAAAACGTAATGGTCTTGGTGCTGATGGAAAAGGGTACAAAGATTACGATGCCATTATTCAAAAATTGACTGTTCCCAGTTGGGATAGGGTGTTTGTAATTTACGATGCCATCCAATTAGGGATTCCACTTAGTCGTATTCACGAGATCACCAAAATTGATATGTGGTTCCTGAAACAATATGAGGAGCTACATTATCTGGAACAGGAAATTTCCAAGTATACTATTGCCAGTCTTCCCAAAGCCTTACTTTTAGAGGCCAAACAAAAGGGGTTTGCCGATAGGCAAATCGCCCATATGTTGGATTGCTATGAGAGTGAGGTGCATAAAAAACGGATGGAGCTGAAGATCAATAGAGTGTATAAGCTGGTAGATACCTGTGCTGCAGAGTTTAAGGCGTTAACGCCGTATTACTACTCCACCTTTGAAGAAGAAATTGAAACGGCTTCAGGGGAACGGTATGTGGCGAATGACAGTATCGTAACGGATCGCAGGAAAATTGTGGTACTCGGATCAGGTCCCAACCGTATCGGTCAGGGAATAGAGTTTGACTATTGCTGTGTACACGGAGTACTGGCGGCCGCAGAATGTGGCTATGAAACCATTATGATCAACTGTAACCCGGAAACGGTTTCTACCGATTTTGACACGGCGGATAAACTCTATTTTGAACCGGTGTTTTGGGAACATATCTATGATATTATCCTGCATGAACAACCTGATGGCGTAATTGTGCAACTGGGCGGGCAAACTGCTTTAAAACTAGCCGAAAAATTGGACCGTTATGGGATCAATATTATTGGGACCAGTTTTAAGTCTTTGGATTTGGCAGAAGATCGAGGAAGTTTTTCCACCTTGCTTAAAGAGAATTCTATTCCCTATCCCCGATTTGGAACAGCGGAAACCGCGGATGAGGCCCTGGCCTTATCAGATGAACTTGGGTTCCCGCTATTGGTGCGCCCGTCCTATGTTTTAGGAGGGCAGGGTATGAAAATCATTATCAACAAGGAAGACCTGGAAGCCCATGTCGTAGACTTGCTTAGAAAAATACCGAACAATAAGCTCCTCCTGGATCATTACCTGGATGGCGCCATTGAAGCAGAAGCGGATGCCATCTGTGACGGCGAAGAAGTTTACATCATCGGTATCATGGAACATATTGAACCTTGTGGAATCCATTCCGGAGATTCCAATGCGACCTTGCCGGCATTCAACTTGGGAGAGTTTGAATTACAGCAGATCAAGGACCATGTAAAGAAGATCGCATTGGCGTTGAACACCGTTGGATTGATCAATATTCAGTTTGCCGTGAAAGATGAAACGGTATACGTAATTGAGGCGAACCCCAGGGCATCACGTACGGTACCCTTTATTGCCAAAGCCTATGGGGAACCTTATGTAAACTATGCTACAAAAGTGATGTTGGGCGAAAAGAAGATCAAAGACTTTGTTTTTGAGCCACATTTGGAGGGCTTTGCCATCAAACAGCCGGTATTTTCTTTTAATAAATTTCCCAATGTAAACAAGAATTTAGGGCCCGAGATGAAAAGTACGGGAGAAAGCATCCTGTTTATAGACAGCTTAAAGGACGATGAGTTCTATAACTTGTATTCTCGTAGAAAAATGTACTTAAGCAAATAAGACCTGAATCTGCCTTATTTGCTCACAGTGTTATTTAGTTTAGGCTGAATAATGGACAAGCTTTCAGATTGAATTTTTCTTTCCCCCGACCCTGGAGCCTGCCTGTCGGTAGACAGGGGAGTAAAAATTCCAAGAAACGATAGAATTTCAAGAAAATCTTTGCCCAGCCCGTCCAGCACGCGGGCTTTAGGGCTAGGGAAATAAGATTTTCGGCCACAGTTGTCTTACCGTTATTCACGTTATTTTAGGCTGATGTCATCGGTGCTATCCAATCGGGCGACAAGGCCCCATCCGAAAAAGTAATTGGACAGCCCTATCAACAATTCGTTATCCCCTTCCTTTAAGGGCAACCGAATCCTGCTATTCTCAATGGTACATCTTCCTCTGGGCTCTTTCATTCCGGGCGAACCGTAATAGTTTCTGTCAATAAACAAAGGTTGGCCATCCAGAAATACCCAAACCTCATCACTAAAGCCAAGATTGAGGTAACGCACCTGGTCGCTGGAAGAGCTGATCGTTGTCTTTAACCAAGCCAAT
>JANQHL010000207.1 GCA_028277085.1 Flavobacteriaceae bacterium | reverse complement strand
CCCACAAAGGCATTCTAATCATCCATATATCAATATTTTACGTTGACTTTCGCAAGACAGGTAACCGAATAGGTAACTTTTCGAGCTGACTTTCTTGCTTTCATAAATTTAATTATTAATTGGTTAGGAGTTCTGGATTCCCAAAATATGTTCCTTTTATTGGAACTCCATTGGATCATGGTAACCAAAATACGCCATATTATGGTCATTGTTACCGATAACTCTTCTAACCTTTTCCAAAGATTCTTTTCTCATGAAATTGTCCATCGCCCTTAGGGTCGCCAATTGGTCGATCGGGTGATTTTTATCTTGCAGTTCGTCCCTTAGGTAATATGCATCCCCAACGTAAAACGTCCACTGCCCTTTGGTTCTGTATGCTATACCGCAATGTCCAAGAGTATGTCCGAATAACGGTATCAAATAGATTTCGAAATCCAGATTCACTTGTCTGGCAGAGAGGCCAAACCATTCACTGTCGTTTTTTTCATAAAGCTCAATTTTGGGCCTGTGGTATAGTTGTTGGGGCAAATAGCGTTCGTGCCCATTTTGAAAGCTAATATACTCTTCCCGGGAAACGTGGACTTTAGCTTTTGGAAAGTCCGCTAGCCCTCCGATATGATCCGGATCAAGATGGGAGCAAACAATATGGTTTACAGTTTTCGGGTCCAAACCGAGTTGCTCAATTTGTCGAATCGCTGTAAGATTTTCGTCAAATCTAAATCCTGTAATTTCAACCAACTCCTTTCCCAGTCTTTTTTCGGGAGCCTTGGTTTCCGCCATTCCCAATCCAGCATCAATTAGTGTAAGTCCCTGATGCGATTCAATCAAAACACAATGACCGATCGCAGGACCAAAAAGCGATTCTATTTGAACGCAGTTTATGTGATATGCATGCATCATACTTGATTGCAAAGTAACGTTTAGAGGGTTGTTAAAATAGAACAATGGCGACATGGTTCTTCAACACTCCAATAAACGCAAAGGGCAGAAGGAACTTTCATTGCCCATATACATTGGGCGATAATCGGGACCCTTCCTTAAAAATACCTTGGGGGTGTGGCCCGAAAAGTTCTTAAACTCTCTTATGAAATGGGACTGGTCGGAATAGTTCAACGCATAGGCAATGTCGCTTAACCTTTGAAAATGCCCATTCCTAAGTAATTGGACCGCTTTTTGAAACTTGATGATACGGATATAGGTCTCAGGGGCCACTCCGATACATTGTTTGAACCTTCGCTGGAACTGTCGCCTCGAGGTATTGGAATATGAGGATATATCCCTTGCTTTTACATCTGCAGTGTTTCCAACAATATGATGGACACTCTCCCTTACCACCGCATCCTGCTCTAGCTTTGAAGATCGTTGATCTAATGCATCGCAGAACAACCCGATCGCTTGTTCCGTATTGATGGTATTCAACAATAGGTCAACAAATCCAGGAGAAAAAAAATGGTCGATGTCCAAAATGTTGTTTGTAAGATCGGAAGAATCAATATTGAAAAGTGGCTTAAAGGCAATAGGGCAAAAGCTGACCCCTATAATAGTTGGAGTGCCCCTGATCAGGTTTGTGCAAGCAGTGGTTTTTTGCCCATACAAAAATGCTATGGGCAAAGGCTCCCCGTCGCTATTTAAAACAGATGAATTGCCATTGGAGTGCTGAAAGACAATTCCTGGCGAACCGTCGGCCAAGATTTTATATTGCTTGGCGAAAGCATTTGGATTTGGGAAGCTTGAAAACCAAAAATGCCTGACGATCCTTCTCAATTCTTTTGGCGGTTCAACCCTTACAACTTTCATTGATTGTGTTTTTGGAAATTCAATTTGAGGTCTGTCAAAGAAAACCATTTTTAAAGAATCCAGTTTCCGGTCGAGTACCTCCCACTCTATTGAAATTAAACAATTTTAAAACATAGATTTATTTAGGAAAGAAACCTACCCTGTCTGGTAGGCTTCCCAATTGGAATGTTGAAAACTGATTCCGTTTAAATTAAAAGGTCAACATGGGATTAGAATCTATCTTTCAAAACACTAATAAACAGCAGGTTTTCGGTCATATACAATTTTATGCTCACCGAATAGGTTACGCCAATAAAAAACAATGTTCGATTACTTACAAAACCTCAAATTGGCACAAATATTAGTATTGCGATTAGCGTTTATTTAAGATTTTGTTGTTCTAAAAACAGTTCGTTTTATTGGGACTATAAAAAAAACTTAATGCAACGGCAGTCTGTCCCAAAACCCCGCTTTTTGGCTAACTTTAATTCAAATAAAGGCAGGTTTTGGGGCATACTGCTGTTAGCCCCAACCTGGAAATGACTCGTAAATTTAAGCGTATGACAGACTTATATTTCATAGACCAAGGTAAAGGCAAAACGTTAGTTTTAATTCATAGCGGTGGAACGGATTTGCGAGATTGGGAAAATATTGCACCTGAACTATTTAAGAAATATAGAGTAATTATGTACGACCAGCGTGGAGCTGGACAGTCACCGGTACCAATTGAACCCACAAATCACATTACCGATTTGAAGATTCTATTAGATTCGAATAGCTTAGAACAAGTAATTTTAATTGGTCATTCCATCGGCGGACAAATTGCAACAGATTTTGCCTTAAAGCATCCTGAAAGAGTTGAGAAGTTAATCTTAATCGCTCCTGGATTGACAGGCTATAAATATGATTCAGACTTTCAGACTCAGACCAAAAGGATCTGGGAGGTAGTTCCAGATATCGATAAAATGTTAGACATTATGCTAAATACCCCCAAAGCTTATGCTGTTGAAATAGGTATGTCCAGTCCACAAAAAGACCGAATTATTGAAGTTCACCGTCATAATATAGAGAAATCCCTGACTTGGAAAAACATAGAGCAAATCTGGATAGACCCACCAACAATTGAGAAGCTAAAGGATATTAGACCTGACATTCTTTTTATTCTTGGAACTCAAGACAAAAAAGACTTATTCAATATTAAAACTCTTTTTAAACAATTAGACAATGCAAAGTTTGTAAATATAGAGAACGCAGACCATGTTCTCACTTGGACACATCCAAAGGAATTGCTAACGGCGATTAGGGGGTTTGTTGACTAAAGGCAAAAAGAGCTAGTGTCTAACGCCAGGCTCAACGTATTTACGTTCAGCATTTAGAATTCAAAACTCTTGTTGAAGTAAACCGCTCCGGGAATTATGGACACTTCTAAGGATTGAATCAACGAATTGGCAGACAAGTCATACACTTCCAAAGAACCTTCACTGGTAAAATCTTTGGCGTCCACACCATATAATCTTCCCTCATTTACGGTCATGTCATAAAAAGAAATACCGATAATTTCTGCTGATGTGGGCAGGGAGGTATCGGAAACATCCATTTTAAATACATTGCTATCCAGCAAATAATACAGGGAATTTCCATCTGCTGAAAGAAAATCGGGATGCTCGGTCTGAGTAAATTCGAAAGTGGCTTCCACGGTATTAGTCGTTGTATTGATTCTATCCAATTGTCCAGGAGTTTCCTGTAAGTCCGGAAATTGCGAAGGTATCCAAGAGGGGTTTCCACCGGAAAGTACCCACAACGAACCATCAATCAAATACATGGAATTAGGTCTATCGCCAACAGTAATCGGGTTTGTTGTGGTATTTGTTATAGCATCAATAACCGATACAATGTTATTTGGCCTTTCACGACCCAGATGGCACACGTATAAAGTATTTCCATCCGCCACTATCCATTCAGGGCCGTCCGGAACCGAAATAGTTGATTCCACCACATTGGTTTCCAAATTAATTACCGCCACATAATCATCATCTGGGTTAGAACCATCGCCCCAGTTTGTTACATACCCCTTGCCTTCGGCAAAGGCAATATATCTTGGACTAAGAAGACCGGATTCAACAGTTCCCACAGATTCAAAAGTATACCGATTGACAACTTCTATGGTTTGGGAATTGTTTACTACGATATAAGCCAGATCTCCGTTAAAAGCCATGCTTTGTGCCGTATCTCCCAAAGTTTCATCATTTACCTCATTAAAAATGCCATTGGTCACCTTAGTCAAATCTTCGTTCACAAAAGAAACCGAGGCATTTCCCCCAAAGAAATTCCCTTCATGCAATACAAGAATACCATTTTCGAAAGGGAATGAATCATTGTCCGTGATTGCTATCGTTACGGCGTTATTGGAAGCGATAAAATCGGATTCCCCATCCACGGCGGTCAATGTTACAACGATCTCTTCGGTTTGTTCCACTTCAATATCATCTATTATCACAAGGCTTTGGGTGGCCCTGTTTTCTCCTGCCGGCAAAACAAAATTCCCCGGTAAAGTTTCATAATCCTCTCCCTCTGTTGCTGTTCCTGAAACGTTATACGTCAATACTACGTCGGAAACAAAAGTCTCAGTAGTTGTAAATGATACGGAAATGGTACCCGCTCCCTCTCCAAATGTGTCTTTTGTTATTGATACTCCGACACCAGGCAATACAGGTTGATCGTCGTCATCTTCACATGCAACGAAAAATAATCCCAACAAAGTGGCCAAAATAAAAAGTCTGTTGTTTTTCATTTTAAAAGTTTAATATTAGTTGTGTTTGAACATTCCTATTGGGCATTGGTCTCAATGCTATGTTCTCATAATAAGTATTGAATACATTATTGATGGTTAAACCCAATCTGCATTGCAGTTTTCCCTGGGTTTTCAGGGAGTAGGTCACGCCAGCATTGGCTACCTGATACCCATCCAACTCACCACCGATAATTGATACAGGCCCATTATAAAGATGCTGGTAAAAGGCTCCGAACTTGCCAAAACGATACGCCAGGGAAGCATTGCCCCTGTGAAAAGGCACATAAATCAGCTGCTCATCTGTAGCTTTATCCTCGGAAACGGTATACGCGTAGTTTGTTTTAAAATCAATCTCTTGCTTCTTCCCTAAGGCTTTTTTGACTCCAATTTCGACTTCTGCACCATAAATCCTCACTTCATCGACATTGACAGGGGACCAAATCCCTTCGGTATTTGGCAACCAACGGATCATATCCTCGGTGGTAATATAATAGCCGTTTAAACGTATAGTAAAGGGATGCAACCAAAACTGTTGTCCTACATCCAATTGATACGATTGTTCTGGTTGTAATTCTAAATTTCCACCCGGTCGCCAGTACAAATCATTGAAAGTCGGCATTCTAAAATTCCGGGAAAGGTTCCATTGAAGTCGGTAGATGGCCCCTAAATCATAACTTCCATCCCATGCAAAGACAAGAGGGCTCGAAAAATCCGATGAAAAATCCTGTCTAACGCTCAGGTTATACCTTAGTTTCTCGGTCAAGCGGTGCTTAACTATGGAAGTAATCGCAAAATCATTTCGTGTAGGTGACCCAAAATTGCTTCCATTACTTGTAAAGCTATTGTATTCTATAAAGGAGCTTAGGCGAAAGGAATCCGAAAGTTCTATATCCAGAGAGTACCTTGCCAATAAGGTCGTTACCCTACCTTCGGAAAAACTATCCGAATCCTTGTTCTCGTAGTACCTAAAGGCATCGTGCAAATGTGCTGCTTTTAGCTTGTGGATTGCCTTGTCCCCAAATACCGCCCATTCCAATTGTGTACGGTAATGATTGTCTTTGTAGCGGCTAAGCCCTGGTGCAACAAGCGTTCCCGAAAGATTTCGGTCACCGACAAAGCTTTGATGGTATAAGCGAAGTGCCTGTCCCTCGTTTAACAGATATCCCACATTGAAGTTTATATTGAAATGTTCAAACTCCCCATTGGTGTTTCGTTCATCCGTTTCAAGATAGCGGTAATCGTTATCGGAGCTGTTGTAGTTTACGCCAAAACTAGAGGACCATTTTCCTGTACCCCAACTGTTGCTGTAATTTGCACTTCTGGTGTTAAAACTTCCGTAGCCGGTGAAAAATTGATGCTCCAGATGTTTTTCAAATCTTAAATCATTATTCAAGTGCACGGAACCGCCAATTGCACCGGTACCAAACTGAACACTACCACCACCGCTTCGGATAGCCACGGAGCTATAATTCAAAGGATTAACCGTATTGAAGTCTACTTGGCCATTCAATTGGGAATTGATATTTATACCATTCCAAACAACTGCAGTATGTGAAGCATTTGTGCCACGAAATGCCGGAGAAGATACCATCCCCAAACCATTTTCCTTAAAGTAAATGTTACTGTTAAATGCCAAGAGCGAGGTGAGAAAAACACCGTTCCTTTGTATAGTGCTATCTTTTAGTTCGGTAACCTTATGCCCTTCGGCGTAATGTTTTATACGGGTGTCGGAAACCACAACTTCATCCAAATAATGTGTTGCGGCTTCCTGGGCTCTTAGATCAATAAGGGAAAACAATCCCAACGATATTATGAAGTATACTATTTTCATACAACGCACCTTTATCCCAAAGGTTTTATGTTTAAGTTGAATCAGGCAGGTATCCTGGCTTGTCTTTTATCCACCAACTTCACAACTATGCCAATAGGCAATGGTTTTGAAGTGGAACAAAGCATCCTTGTGGACAAAACATACAGTTGCGGGAACAGCTCCGGATTTTTTGAGTTACGAATGACGATTGTAGAATTACGATTTTTCAAGGATAAGACTTCGTACTTCTAAATTCTAAAATCGTATTTCAAATCACCGGATTCCCCTTAATTCCATAATACTGGTATCATGGAAGCCTAAACTCTCTTAAAATCAGTTATTCCCTTTTAACATTTTAGTTCCAATCTTATGATTTATACATATGTATTCTTCCTGGCTATTTAATTGTCCAAGTAATTCCAGAACCCCTTATATCAACTCTTTTGCTTTACTTCCTGTTAAAACCACCATTCGAGTAATTTTTGTCATATGCTCCTTCTGTAATTGGACAAGTTTTGCATATCCCAATGATTTTTTATCTATAATATCGCCCAGGAAGTTAGAAGCGATTACAGGATATATGGCCATCGGGAGCATTAGTATCAGTAGATGGTAGGGGGAAACATGTTTTATGTTTCCATCGGCAAATTCAGAACTCATCAATGATTTCAGTTCAAAGAACTTTTCATCATCGAAAACGGAAACTATATGTTTTCGAAAATAACCGGGGTTCTTTGCAATTCCATTGATTATCAACTGCGCCTCTTTTGGATTGTTTTGCAAGTAAACAAGATAGGCTTCAGCTAGGTCTTCAATTTTTTTCTCAAAACTGATATTCTTGCTAAAACAATTTAGGTAGAGTGTGTTGATCTTTTCTAAGCATGTTTTGAAAATCTCTTCAAACAACAATGATTTACTATGAAAGTAATAGTGCAACATTGCCTTGTTAATATTAGCTTCATTAGCAATTTGCTGCATTCTTGCCCCGGAAAACCCATGTTCAGCAAAAATGTTCAAAGCAGCATTCAGTATCTTTTTCTTTGTACTCTCGCTCATTTCTAGTTTTTTATGTTTTGCTCAAAATGTTACTGCCATTCCGATCCCATTCGGCGAAACTTTTAAATTCCAGTTCAGTTTCTTCTGATTTGCATTGTATTTTTCATCATACTTTTTATCCAAGTATTTATCTACGGTTTCCACTGTGAATATGCTGACCGCAATACTAAAAGCGATATCCGAAAGCCAGTGCGCTCGTTCCCACATTCTTGACACCGCAGGGATCAGTCCTATAGTATAGATTCCTGCTTTTACCCAGGGACTTCTGAATTGTTTTGCAATGGCATAAGCATTGGTAAAGGCCAAAACCGTGTGCCCGGAAGGAAAAGAATGGAAGTCCTTATCAAAACTAAACGGTCTAAAATGATCGTATTCCAATCCACTTCGTGGTCTTGCCCTTCCAAAGGCATATTTGCCAGCTTGCTGAAACAGACCGGCCGCCGAAGCAGAAGAAATGAGCAGCACGCCCGTTCTTCTAAGTTTCTCATTCTTGGTAAGCAGCCCAGTTAAATACACCACACCGGTCAGCATATAGTTGTTTTGTGGACTTCCATAGTACCAGCCATAATCCCTTATGGCCTGGGGCACATCATCAGCATGTCCTTCAAAAAAATCCTGGGCACTTTCATCAGTTAAAGAGAGTAGAAAGGTTCCACCGGCAACACTGGCAAAAGTGCCCAAATCATTGCTGTTCCAATGGAACGGACGGCTATATACATGCCCCATACCTTTAAAGACGTTCCCTATGTCATATTGAAATTTCTGCCATAAGGATTGTTCTTCAACACTTGTCCTTTGTTGGAACTGTCCAACCGAAACGAAAGGCAAAATGAATATAACAGAGGATAACCCTGATTTAAAAAAGTCAAATGTTCTATTCATTGAAAAACCTTTAAATCCGCTATTCATTCAACTACCTGTTCATCTTTAAAAGGGTAATTACCACACGCTTTCCTAATTCCTCTTTTAGAAGATAAATCCAATTCCAAATTGGATCGCACCCAGATTTTCATCCTCAAACCCAATCAATCGATATCCGGCAAAAACGGGCCACTTTTCATCAATGAGATAAGTAATCCTAGGGGAGGCGTAAAAACCTCCGTCGTTCCCATCATTAAGACCAAAAGCATAACCTATGTCTACACCTCCTAAAAGATTTTTAACGGGAGATATACGAAAGCTCGCCGCCAACGGCAGGAACTGCAAGTCATCAAGCTCTACATCTCCGAAGCCTTCTGCGGATAGGGTATCTCCAAAGTAGTTGGCAAACCCGGTGCTACCTCCGATGTAAAAACGATTGGAAAGCTTATGGAGATAAATAAGATCTATGCCTACATTGCTTGAATAGCTATTCTCAAAATCGCCTACCGTGGCTCCTCCATTCAGGCCAATCCCAAAAAAGGACTTTTTATCCTCCTCTTGCGCTTGAAGTATAGTGCTAAACAGAGCCAGATAAAGAAACAGGGTCAACCCCCTTTTTGTGTTCATTTTTTTTAAACCAGTTTTCATTTTTATTACAATTTTTATTGACTTTCAGATTATTAAATACTTTTTACATTATAAATTTCAGTTTCATCGAAACATCTTCCTCCCCCTTAACAAACACACACTTTTTGTAAGTGGGTTTGCCAAACTTGGTCATGTTTGAGGCCCCCACTGGTTCCTTTGGAATACCCATAAAGTTGGTGTCCAACTCACCATTACTGTTTTCGTCTTGGAAAAAGGTGATGGCATAACTCCCCTTTGGCACACTTTTGAACGTAAAGGAAGCCTCATTGCCGTACTCCGATACCTTCCCGACTTTAAAGGCCTTGTCCTTTTCTTTCGGAAAACCCTCTGCGTTTTCATAAAGCATGAAGTAAATAGTTCCTTTTTGTTTCTCAATTTCTTTTATGTTCACTGTGACATTTGAAAATTGTGCACTTATAGAGAAGGACGTACACAAAAGAATAGTGGTAATGATAATCGACTTTTTCATAGAAATAGATTTATATATTAATTCTTGTATTACGGTTGATATTTAAAGAACAAACATTGTTTTTATGGTGGCGTTCTATTATTTATCGTTGATTTCCTTCTTGAAAATTCATCCAATAATCCCTTTCGATATTCAAAAAAGGCAGTAACGAAATGCAGCATAAGTCCAAGACCGGCAAGAATGTAAAATGCCGTAAAAATTTTAGTAAAGGCCGTAGTCGGAAATAATTCGCCATAACCAACCGTAGTCAAGGTGATAACAGAGAAATAAAAGGAATCCAGCCAGCTCCAACCCTCAGAAAGACGGTAAACCACGGTTCCCAGTAAAATAAAGAAGAGCGTCATTGCCGACAGCTTTCCAAAATTGTGCCAGTGAAAAAAGCGAAAAACATATACTACGTATAATATCATTTGCTTTCGATGTTTGATATGGTTCTGTGGATCAAAAAGGCCAGCCCATCAATGAAATCCCTGTCCGAAGATGACCGGTTCTCACTGAACGCATAGAAATAATGCCCCTCAATAGTATCTATGACAAACTTGGACAGTGCTTCAGTGGTTTTAAAACCAGCTTGAAACCCTTTATTGAAGGGTTGGAAAAATTGCTGTAGATATACCTCAAAAACATTGAGCCGAAGATCAAAATAGTATTCCATCAATAGATTATTGCCCTGTACTTGCCGGTATAAAGTGGAATTCCGGATTTTGCCAACCATTTCATTCATAAGGTAAAGTGCTTCCAAGGCTTTTTCCAAAGGATCGCAAATGGCAATATCCAGTCGTTCAAAATCCTGCTCGATTTTATCGATTTCATTCTTCAGGATACTCTGAATCAACTCCTCTTTGGAATCAAAGTATTTGTAAATGGTCTTTTTGCTGCAATTAAGGTCGGTAGCCAGGTTATCCATGGTATACTGACTCTTGTTATACCGTAACAAAAGGTGGGCAGATGCTTCCAATATGTTGTTCCTTTTCTGTATCATGGTGATTTGTTTCAATTAAATCTATAGGTGATTTTAAGTTCCGCATAGCGATGTGTTTCGGTACTTGTGAGTTCCCCTGTCGATAGATGGTAAACCACTTTGGCGGCAAAACGTTTCCAAAGCAGGTTAATACCCATTTGGGACTGAAATATGGAATTGTTGATTTCTTCCTGGGTCAAGAGGGAAGTGTTTTCAAAAATGTTCCCTTGAATAGTGGCGTTGTAGGCCGAAAGACGAATACCGCCACCCAATTCAAAAAAATACTCCACCTGATCGGTGCTTCCCATGAGTTGATTATCCTGGGAAATTGATTTTCCCAAGTCCTCAAACTTTCCTATTCTGATAGCTACTGCAGGCTCTGCGTATATAAAAATGGTTCCAATGGAAACATCGGCCATGTAATAACTATCAAACCACTTGGACCCGTAAAAGGACTTACCCAATTGTGCTCTAATATTGACTCCCAACTGATTGGGCAATTGGTCTTTCCAGCCACTCAACTCCGGGTCATTTGAAATTGTTCTATGGAACCAATTTTGTACCTCCCCGGCCTTTGAATCGGGACCGAGTATTCCTACGTCCAATCCGAATCTCCAGAATACATCCTTAAATCCATAGGTAATTTTGTAGTCAATATAGGACCAGCCTGCATAGGGACGTTCCTCATCGGGATCCGGATTTCCGTCGGGCAGATAGTTCGGTGTATAGGCCTCAATACTGACCCCAATGGATTGGTAATATCCCCTTTTTTTGGGGAATTGCCGACCCACATAACTTTCCTCACGCCTTCCCAGCCATCGAAAGGAGCCATTTATTCCATAAGTGTAATACCGATCCGTTGCCGTATAGAGTATCAAAAAATCATTGTCCGTTCCGAACTCAAGCTCATAGCGATACATGTCGTTTTTTTGGGAATACCCAAACGTACATAGGCCCATAAATAGTACCATCCACTTCATACCATCACCATGTTTTCAGGAGCGTATATCTTACTGCTATTGTTTTTGCCCTCTAGTTTCAATTCTGTCAAGAACTTGGGCTCGAAAAACAAAGGCTGTCGAAGGTTCTTGAGATAAAAATCGGTGAACAACAACGAGCTTTTCAAAGGTTTGCACATTCCGAGCAACCGTGCCGTTGTATTTAGTACATCCCCATGATACGCGATGGACCTTTTACGCTTTCCCACAATGGTAGCGGTAACACTACCCGAACTAACGGCAGCTTTGAATGCTGGTGCAAACCCAAAAAGTCGGGCATATTCCCCTTGGTTATGCTCCAAAGCTTTTTTAATGGCCTTGTACATCTTTATGGCCTTTCCATCATCATCTTTATGAATTTCCCAGGTGAATACAATCTCGTCCCCTACAAACTGGTACACATCAAAACTAAATGTCTGGAGCACATTCAAAATGTCATTGAAACACTTGTTCAAAAAGCGGCTATATTTCACATGGCCCAAGGATTCAGCGATATGGGTGGAATTGTTCAGGTCTAGGAACATAAAGGTGCGACGCTCAACAAGAGGATTGGAGTATTTCCCGTACAGATAATTCAAAAAGACGGTTTCGCCGAAATTGATCCGAAGTTGCCTCACAAAGCTTACGGCCAAGCTCATAAAGATGCCATAGACCAAAAAAGAAACAAACAGGCTTGATTTTACAAATGCCAATGCCAAAGCCATTGATTCCTCCCAGTACTTGTGTAATAAATAATGGTTATAGGCTGCATTGATAATAACAATGGAACCTACTATGAGCAACGGTATGGACAACAACCAAAAAAAGCGTCGTTGCCCCCGTTTTAAATAGTAACCCAATTTTGGATAAATGAGTGTTTCAAAACCAATGAGCACAAGACCATAGAACATACCGCCAATGGTAGCCTTGATATGGGCCTCAACAGGATTGAACGGCCTATTCCCTAAATCGAGAAATACATTGTTCAATCCAGCCGTCTTGAAGTAGATAAACAGGTTACAGCCCCCTACAAAGAATAGGAGGATTATCATATACTCCAATAGTGGCCGTATTTTTTTGGCAAATGTCACTAGCTGATTTTTTTGTTTTTACTTTCCATTTAAATATTGAAGGATAAATAGCAGCCCTCATCCTTTCCTCTTGGGGAAGGATTTGGGCCGCTAAAGAGAACACCCACAAAACACTAACTAACTCAAAACTGTTAAGAACAGAAGGTATGCGTACCTAGAGTGTTTCAAGTAGGCCAGGGTAAGTATTATGCCCTGACCCACTTAAGGCTGCTATCAACCAACCAACACCCTATATCTTTTATTGGTCAAATTCATGTCTTTCAGAAAAAAGGTTTTTATACGTTTTACAATAGTCTGTAGGATGGTCATCGTCATTTTATTACCACTGCATTCAATTCGTGGACAGCATTGCTCCGGTGAGCTGAAGCAATTGTGCTTCAAACTGTTTTACCTTATAGGTGGCCGTAACAATTCTGAGTTTGGCCGCTGAAAGGTCCAACTGGGCATCACGTAATTGGGTATTGCTTATCTGACCATTGTCAAAATCAATCTGACTCCGCTCAAAATTCTGCTCAAAGGTGACCTGGTTGGACCGCTCGATCCTTAGGTCTTCTAACGATTGGAGATATTCTGTATGGCTATTTTCAAAATCCCGCAATACCTCCAGTTTTACCTTATCATTTTGTATCTGGTTCTGCTCCAGGGCTATCTTGGCATTTTGAATGCTCCGGTTTACCCTGCCCCCATCAAAAACATTCAATCGCAGTCCTACTCCGACATTCCATCCATCAAGCTGGGTGGCCTGCAGCAGGCCCGCTTCGTTCTCTTCGTTAAAATAGCTGTACCCGCCGTTCAAGAACAATTTGGGGTAACGATTGGCCTTGTTCACGGAGAGTTCACTTTCCGCAATTTCCAATCCGCTATAGGCAATTTGTATCCTGGCGTTATTTTCCAGAACCTTCTGTTCCAATTTTTCCTTGGCGACCATGGGATAGAACTCTACGGTCTCCAAAACAGAGAAGTCCAATTTTGGATCCCGACCCATAAAGACGTTCAAATCTGTTTTTGCAATTTGATACCGTAGCTTGTTTTGTCGCAAGGAAACACTATCGTTCTTCACGTTCACCTCTGCCTGTAACACCTGAGTCTGATTTGCAGCCCCGAAACTTTGCTGTGATTTTGCCCTACGCAATTGCTCGGAACTAATGGCCAACTGTTCTTCGGAAATGGTCAAATTGGCCTGTTGGGTCGCAACATTGAGATAAAGGAATACCGTGTTGAGTACGGTATTTTCAACCAAAAACCGGGTCTGCAAAACAGTGGCCTCGTTTACCGATCGCAACAATTCTAATCGATGGTACCCCCCAAGGCCATCAAAAAGAGTATACTCCAAGTTTATGGAGGCATTTTCCCGGGTGGTCTCCGCCGCATCAACATTGATGTTGCTGGCAGCGCCTCCCGGCTCAAAGGCGGCAATCTCGATATCCGTATTGTTCTCACTATAACTATAGGACCCATCCACATATACGTTGGGCAGTAGTCCTGCGTTGCCCCAGGTAGCATTGTTTTGGGAAACCACGGTGTCCAAGCGGGCTATTTTAATATCATAGTTCCTGCCAAGCGTTGTCGATATGGCCTCGTCCAAGGTCAATAGTTCTTGTGAGGACATCGAAAAGCCCGCAAAAAGAAATAATACCAGAATTCCAATTTTTGATTTCATAGCTATTCAAGTTTACTGTTCACCAATCGTACCGCAGGTTCCAGGGCCTCGGGGGTGACATTTTTATTTTTGGTGATTAATCTATTGACCCAAAGCCGCAGCCTGTTCAAGCTGATCAGGAAAATGGGCATCAGGAAAAGCACATTGAATATCCCGAACAGCAGTCCATAGGCTATCGCAATGGCCGGTCCCTTTAGAAACTGTGCACTAAGGCTATTTGAAAATATCAATGGCCCGAGTCCTGCCACTGTGGTGATCGTAGTTAGGATAATGGGCCTAAACCTGCTATAAGCGGCCTCCTTTACGGATTCCATGAATCCCTTGCCTTCTTGCAACAGATCGTTCAATGTGGATATATAGACCAGGGTGTTGTTTACGAACACTCCTATCAGTGCAATGGTTCCGATAAGACTGAAGATGTTCAGGGCCGTTGCATGAACAAAGTGGCCCAATATCACCCCCGTAAGGGCAAAGGGGAACAACAGGAAAATCATGGTCGCCTGTGAAAATGAATTACAGTTAAATACTATGAGTGCGAAAATCAATATCAGGATGATGGGCCCTACGATCTTCATCGCATCGATTAATTGAAAGGCCTGCCTACTTTGTCCTTCCACGGAATAGGTGACCGAGGGATACTGTTCCAATATATCCGGTAACAGCTCCGTTTCGATAAACCCTATAGCTTTTGGAGCGGAAACGTTCATGTTCGCCACATTGGCCTCCACCCGTATTTCACGTTGACCATCCAGGTGATTAATAGTGAGGTTACCTGTACCCTCTTCCACATAGGCAATCTCGCTTAATTTATAGGCATTGCCTTCCGGGGTATTGATGCGCATATCCAGCAACTGCTGCTTGCTTCTTCTTCCCGATTCCGGATATCTCACCCAAATCTCCACCTCTTCGTCACCGCGTTGCAAGCTCTGCGCTTCCACTCCAAAGAATGCGGCACGTACCTGGCTCATAACATAGCTCAAATCGAGCCCCAACAACTCGGCATTGGATTTCAGTTTGATACGATATTCCCGAATTCCCTCCAGGTCATTATCGGAAACATCCCTTAGATCCTCCATTTCTCGCATTCCTGTCTTAAGGGCTTCTTTTGCCCCGCGCACTTCATCCAGGTCATAACTTTTAAGGGCGAAGGACACGGGTAAGCCGAACAAGGCGGAGGTAGCACCCAGACCATATATCATTCGCGTAGCCTCGGGAACCGCCGGGGCCTCGTCCGCAAAGGCCC
>JANQHL010000153.1 GCA_028277085.1 Flavobacteriaceae bacterium | reverse complement strand
GAAACGGAAATGATCAATGTCCAGAAAATGATCAATACGAATTTTTTTGTTTTCATTGGAAATCTATATCACCTGCTCCAGCTTTAAACAAGAACCTTTCAGGCGTAATCAAATTTGTTTGTACCACACGAATGTAACCGTACGGCAGGGTTAGACTAAGCACAGGAATGGGTAGTGTCATTTGTTTTACTACCGGTTTACTTTAGGCTCTTGTTGGGTGGCACAATGAATGCCTCCACCAAACAGGTTTATTTCTTTTGCTTTAAACCCAATTATTTTTCTGTTGGGGAAGGTTTTTTTAAGGATACTCACCATTCTTTCATCTTTTAGCTTTTCTGATTCTGGCATGCCTTCTTCCCAATATTGTGCTACCAATACAGCACCATTTGTCACAAGGTAATTGGCATAGCTCATTGCTGGCACCACCAATATCATTTCAACTTCCCTGGGCAGACCTTCCTTGTGGAGTTCTTCCAAACCTTTCGGTGTCCAATACGAAATAGGAACAGGAAAGGCGTGCAGACCCAGATCAGGTGAAGGGATCTCAACAAGGGTAAAAGGTTTGCCATTGACCCTTCGCTTTTCTTTGAGCTGCCTCAAGTACCCCTGAAATATTGCATAGTCATGTCTTGCGATTGGGTTCTTATCCCGATCCTCCTCTGAAATAGTAGTGACGAAAATCGTACTGTCGTTAGCAAATCGTGCCACTGCATCAATATGTCCACCTGGTGCATACCCCCAGTAATTGTCGACTTTTAATCCGTTTTTTTCAATCAAAGGAATGCCTTCCAACCAAAGCATTTGTTTTTTACCGTACATTTTAAGAATCCCTTCTTCTATTTCTTCGAGGGAAAATGCTTCTTGGTTATGCCTTAACGCATAGTCTTTTATTGATAAGACCGAGTGATGGCTCACTTCAAGGGCACCTCCATCATAACTTAAAGGCCCGTTTTGGATTTCGTAGCCAAACCTAACCGCTAGACTGTCATCCACTGCTTTTCTCAAAGCAATATCAGATATTCGCTTTACAGCGTTGGAATCAATTCCTTGCCAGTTTGCCATTTTAAGCTGTCTGCCGTTAGAAAGGAAAAGAGGCCCTGGGTCCCTTAGAAAATAGGTAATTTGAGGATGGACAATGGTCATTACCTTCGATGTGTCCACTGCCATCTCATGTAACCTTTTCGTAAAAGCGTTGGCCAGCGAATCCCGGTAGGTCACTATTTTTATGGGAACGTGATTATGAAGTACATCAACCAATTGCAATCGTGTTTCGATTTGATTAGCCGCTCGATCAAACTCCCATTGATCATGTATGGAGATCCATATCGCTTGTTGAGGCTCCCATTCAGGAGGATAGCTAAAAGGGCTGTCCTTTTTTTCCACGATTGAACAACCACTTAAAATCGCTAATGCTATGAATATCCGAAGTGTATTTTGCATGATTAATTTGTTTAAGGTAAATAAGGCATATTGGCCATCCATAGCATCATGATTAATTCAATACCTCAAATCGAAAATCCCGGCAACGCTATGGTAAGAGCTATACTTTTTTCGAATTGAGGGCCAAAACTCATTTAACCTACACTGATTCAAGGTGTTAAGAATGTTGAAGCTGATCATCAATGCTAATTATCAAAATCCGTTCGAAAGAGCCGATCGGTAGCGGTATTACTAAAAACGCCGCTCGTGGTCTCAATTTGAATCTCTATATCAAGCCACTCAGAACCTTCAAAATCCATACATACATTCCCCCAAGTGAGCGCATTGGAAGGAAAACCTTCAACATTTCTGTCCACAGACAATTCCGTTCCTTCAAAATCATCCCTTACAACACTGAATGCTTGGGTACCATCATCCAAGGTGCCTTCGAAAAATATATTTTTTAAGGCATCATCCCGTGTAACACTGTAAAGAATATTAATATCATAACACCCCCCTGCACTGTTGCAACATATAGCTTGAAATTCAGTTATGAGTTCATCATTTAAAACAACAACATTGGACGGTTCATCATCGTCATTACTGCAGCCCAACGCCATGCCAAACAGCAACAGCACAGTTAAGCCGTTTACAAAATACCTGTATGTACCATTTTTCATAATTTCTAGTTTAAATTAATATTAGGAATCATTTTTAATCGTGTTGCCATCAAAATATCACGAAACAACTACCATTTGAGGCATATGAAGTAGTCGTATTCATTCTTCTTTTTTAAAAGGGTAGGTTAAGTAGGGTCTTTTAATAATTCAGCGATATGCTTATCTGTATAAGCGAGTTATGCTAAGGCCTGAACTCCACAGTAAAAGTGCCACTCACAACGATGCTTCCGGACCCATTAGCAGTAGGGCTCAAGGGTGTTTCCAGCGTGCCGCTTAAAAGGCCGTCGCTTGCTGCGGTAATAGAGAGTCCTCCCTGGCCCTGTAGATTACTGGAATGGCTAATTCCCCCGTTTTGCCCAAATAAAAAAGTTGAGGTTGACGGGTCATCGCCGTTATATCCATTACCCGTAAGGTTGAGCGCGGGATAGTCGCCCGGCGGTGGTGTCGATTCCCCATTCACGCCAATAATGGCGGTTACCGTATACCCTTCGCCATCTGTCAGATAAATGGACAACTGGTGGGTCGTGGTCAATGAAGCAGGCAACTCCTGAAACCTGTAGTACGCATTGGTTCCCTGCATGTTTCTGGAAAAGTCTCCGGAGACCGTAATGTTGAAACCCGCGGTATCCAGATCGGGCGTTTCCATATCACCATCGTCGGATTCGCAGGAAAACAGGAGCAGAAAAAGACACCAGATAGCACTGATGACAATAGGCCTTGCAATTGCCCAAGCTGATGTTGTGGTGAGTGACATGTGCTTTTACTTAATTTTTATAACCATTTCAAATTTGCAATCTTAGATGGCGCCACACAATCCCATATATATGTGATATTCAATATTATATACTTTATCTACTTTTGGTGTAAAGACTAATTCCGGTAGGTGTTGCAATGGATTTGTTCCGTAACTTTTGGATGGTTCCCGTGTTGGCAATGCAGCTAGGAATTCCCCTATTTGGTCAATTGCCCGAAGCC
>JANQHL010000132.1 GCA_028277085.1 Flavobacteriaceae bacterium | reverse complement strand
GGCCACGTACCTAGTATGCTCGCAAAGGGCAGTTCATTAGTGGAATTAGGAAGTCTTACGCTGGACACCTTAATTGGAATCATGGTGTTAACTGCTTTGAGTCAGTCAAAAGATATATGGTGGTTTATTATAGTTCATTTCTCGCTGGATATGACTCAATATTTCTAACATCAAGCAACGGATAATGATACAATTAAAATATAGAATACTTCTATTTATAGGACTGTTTTTCGTTTATGCAGGGAATGCTCAAATTTGGATTCTCGGTGGTAAAAAGAGGTATGGCAATGGTAAAATTGGCAGTAAAACAGTATTGGTGGATACTTTTAAAACCTTAAAAATCAAAGGTGAATTTGATGTTTATATTGTAGATAGTTTATGGAATAGCCTGGAGATAAAAGGGGATAAAAATCTACTGGACTATATCAAAGTAAAAGAAAGGCGTAATGGCACACTAACAATCACCAATCCAATTGTCAATCAGCTAATCCCAAAGAATAAAAGAATTAAGCTGTACATTCCTGCAATGCCGTTAAGCAGGCTACAGATTTCGGGGTCTGCACATTTATTTTCGGACGTAACGTTTAAATCTGCATCATTTGACATCAGGGTAAGAGGTTCAGGAGAAATCAATCTTAATGTTGAAGTTGATGCGCTAAAGGCGAGCGTCTCAGGTTCTGGTCGGATTATTCTTTCCGGGGCTTATGAAAAGGGTAACTTTAAAGTCCGTGGCTCTGGTAGAATAAAAAGGCCAACTTCTTCGCTCCAACAATAAAACATACAACTAAATGCCATTAAATTTAGTAAGTAATACTTTTTTAGTTTAAGAATTAGTAAAGTTTTCCTGGGGCTAGGTTATACTGTATGCCTACCGGTTTTACAGATATCAGTTTTTAAACAGAACGGACATTAACCAAGAGTTGTTTACGTGCTTCAAGAACGTTTTGAACCTGTATTTTGGTGCAAACCCACTTGAAGAAAGTGGAATTCCGACTTTTGAATGGTTGACGCTTCAATTAGACTTCAGTCACCGCTATATGAGCGACACTGTAAAAGCAGAAACAGGTAAAACCGCTTTTGACCAAATCAATCTATTCATCATTGACGAGGCTAAAAACATGCTGCTACATCCTAGCAATTCAATTTCAGAAACTGCTTATAAATTGGGGTTTAAATGTCCCCAATACTTCTAGCACCTGTTTAAAAAGAAAACAGGGATGCGTCCTAAAGCCTATATTAAGCACATTTGAACTAAGTCTACCTGCAAAATGTATACAAGTTTTACCAAAAAGTATATCTTCAAGAGTACGTACAACCTTAATTTTGTGACCTAAACAAAGCGGTATATTGATATTCCTCTGAACATTTATCTCCTTGAAAAAACTCAAAAAAATAGTAAAACGAATGCTGCTGTCCATTGTCATACTCATTGCCTCCTTGGTGCTTATTTATCTGGCCTTTGTTAATTTTTATCCTTCTTTTGGGGGTGATGTGGATAAAGAACGAAAGGCCCTATATGAAGCATCTTTGCAGTTCAGCGATGGAAAGTTTATGAATGCAAAAAAGGAAGTTCCTGAAGCCATGAGTTTTTCCAAGATGCTGTCTGTAAGTCGAAAGTTTTTCTTCGAAAAGGTGGAAAACGGAAGACCTGCCGAAGACTTAGCAGTTCAAAAAATAGATTCAACTGACATTGCATCTTACCACAAAGGAAGCCGACTTATTTGGTTTGGGCACTCGGCCTTTTTACTACAGGTGGATAGGAAAAATATCCTAATTGACCCCATGCTGGGTAAAGTGCCCGCACCACATGAATGGATGGGTGCCAAACGCTTTAATGTAGAGTCGCCTATTGAAATAGAAAAACTTCCCAAAATAGATGCGGTTGTTATCTCGCATGACCACTATGATCATTTGGATTATGAATCCATAAAAAGACTAAAAAACAAGGTTGAAGCGTATTATGTTCCTCTGGGTGTTGGTGTGCACTTAGAAGCCTGGGGGGTTAGCCCTAACAAAATCAGGGAAATGGACTGGTGGGAGGAAACCACATTTAAAGACCTACAATTGATATGTACGCCGGCGCAGCATTTTTCGGGGAGGAAGTTTACCAACGGCCAAAGTACTTTATGGAGTTCCTGGGTGATCAAGTCTGATAGTACTGCGTTCTTTTTCAGTGGTGATAGTGGCTACGGACCGCATTTTAAACAAATTGGAGAACAATATGGCCCATTTGATTTTGCCATGCTGGAATGCGGTCAATACAATAAAATGTGGCCGGATATTCATATGTTTCCCGAAGAAACTGCGCAAGCCGGAGTTGATGTTCAGGCCAAAACGCTAATGCCTATTCATTGGGGAGCATTTAAATTAGCGTTGCACTCCTGGACCGACCCTATAGAACGCGTTTCCAAAAAAGCAGCAGAACTGGAGATTCCATTAGTCACCCCAAAGATTGGAGAAGCCATTATAATAGATGAGCTACCCAAACCCAATTCGGTTTGGTGGTGAGATCGTACTTGTTTGAATTTGACCAATAAGAAACAGAAAACATGAAACGAACATGAATTTTTTTAATCGAAAATTTCACACGGAGCAATGATTAAAACAAATTCATGAGAGAACGAGAGCAACGAGTGGTCGCATCAGTTCTTAAATTTTTAAGTATTTTATTTTCAAATAGTTAAAAGTTTTAACCAGATGAAAAAAGTAGTTATAGCGGGGGCGTCCGGTATGATTGGAAACCTAATCCTTGACCACTGCCTTACTTCCCAAGAAATTGGCCGGGTAACTTCCCTGGTGCGAAAAAATACAAATAACGATCATCCCAAATTAGAGGAAGTGGTCATTCCCAATTTTAAGGATTACTCCGAAAAAGGGGGTGTTTTCCAGGATGTGGATATCGCATTCTTCTGTATCGGGGTATACACGGGTCAAGTACCGGATAATGAATTCAAAGAAATAACTGTTGATTATGCGGTTTCATTTGCCGATGCCGTAAAAAAAGCAAACCCCGGGGCTACACTTTGCCTACTCAGCGGGGCTGGGGCCGACCGTACCGAAAAAAGCCGTACGTCATTTGCACGATATAAGGGGATGGCCGAAAACCAAATCGCTCAATTAGGATTGGATTTTTATACTTTTCGACCAGGATACATTTATCCTGTGACCCCTCGTAAAGAACCCAATGTGATGTATCGAATATCAAGGGCATTGTATCCCTTAATCCGAATGATGGGTCCAGGCAGCAGTATCAAATCCACCGAACTCGCTTCGGCCATGTTTAATGTCGGACTACGTGGCACTGATTCCGAAATACTGGAGAACAAAGCCATTTTACAGCTATCTTCATAAGAACAGCGTTAACCCACTATTCGCTACCCCTTTTTAGGTCGAAACACCTTCATCGCTTCTTGATGGGTCTCCATGTACGGACCTTCAATAAGATCAATACAATACGGAATAGCCGGAAATACCACCTCCAGACACTCTCGTATGGATTTCGGTTTACCGGGTAGATTGACAATTAATGTGCTGCCGCGGATTCCAGCAGTTTGCCGGGAGAGAATAGCGGTAGGTACGTATTGTAAGCTTACTTGTCGCATGAGCTCACCAAATCCGGGAAGTAGTTTTTCGCAAACGGCAATAGTTGCTTCCGGGGTAACGTCGCGTACGGCAGGTCCGGTACCACCCGTTGTTACGATCAAACAACAGGCCTTATCGTCTGCCATTGCAATCATTTCTTTTTCCAGCAAGACCTGTTCATCGGGAATTACGGCGTATTCCGCTTCCCATGGACTGGATAGCCATAAATTCAGAAGGCGCTGGACCTCCTTGCCGGGTAAATCTTCATATTCCCCACGACTGGCGCGGTCCGACACATTGATAATACCAATCTTTATTTTTTCCACTTATCCTCAACTTTAGTATTTAACAAGAGTACAACTCTTGCAACTATTTCAAAAAACAAAGGGAAAAAATCGTGGACTTTTTAGTTTCGCCTTACCTAAGCAATGGTTTCCTGTAGCAAACCACTATGGTCTAAATCAAGTATGGGTTATAGATCAGTCAATTATAGTGCATACGCCCTATCCATAGGCCATTTATCACGATATCCCTTTGTCCACTTCTTTGACGCTATTTCTTTATCCGTTGCCAAACACGAATCCAGTTCTGCCCGTATTTCCGCTTCGTTCATATCCTGACCGATGAATACGATTTCAGTTTTTCGATCCCCAAAGGTTTTGTCCCAATTTTCTTCGATGACATCCTGGTTTTCCGCATATGCCAAATACTGAATTCGTTTTTTAATGGGCATACTACTCCACCACACCCCTGCACTGTGGGCTTTTAACGAACCTCCGGCCTGACCCCAAATTAAGGCTTGGTCTGGCCTTGAAGCCAACCAGAATAAGCCTTTACTTCTGATAATAGCTTTTGGGAATTCTTGCGCAAAGCGCAAAAAACGTTTAGGGTCAAAAGGTTTTCTGGTGCGATATACAAAAGAACTTATACCATACTCCTCAGTTTCAGGAGTATGTTCGCCTTTTTGAAGTTCTTCAATCCAACCAGCGCTTTGTTCAGCTTCTTCAAAATTGAAAAGTCCTGTGTTAAGGATTGTTTCAGGTGCTACTTTACTGTAAGTTGACTCGATTATGCGTGCCGAAGGGTTCAATTTCTGGATGGCTCCACGTAAAGTTTTGAGATCTTCATGGCTAATCAAGTCTGTTTTGTTTAAAACAATAACATTGGCAAACTCAACCTGGTCGGTTAGCAAATCTGCAATAGATCGATGGTCTTCTTCCATATCGGTAAGCTCCCTATCCATAAGTGTTTCAGGACTACCAAAATCTTTGAAAAAATTAAAGGCGTCCACTACGGTTACCATAGTGTCAATGTAGCTGAACCGTGAGAGGTCAATTCCGTTTTCTTCATCTACAAAAGAAAAAGTCTGTGCAACGGGCACGGGTTCACTAATGCCCGTACTTTCAATAAGGAGATAATCAAACCGATTTTCCATGGCTAAACGCTCTACCTCTACCATCAAATCCTCCCTGAGGGTACAGCAAATACAGCCATTGCTCATTTCTACCAGTTTTTCCTCTGTTCTGGAAAGGGTGTTTTCCTTCTTTACCAATTCTGCATCCACATTTACCTCGCTCATATCGTTCACGATCACCGCTACTTTCAAACCCTCTTTGTTGTGCAGCACATGGTTGAGCAGGGTGGTTTTACCCGCTCCGAGGAATCCGCTTAAAACAGTTACGGGAAGTTTTTTTTCCATTTTCATACCTTCTAAATTATTTGACAAAATTCCGTTCTAATGCTAGGCAGGCTAGCGATTCTTATTTGGTGACAATATTACTTGGGAAAGGGTAAGGATGCATTGACGTCGATACTGAGTAAAATGCGTTCCTCACTGTTTTCCTGAATGTTAGGACTACGATGCAAAATCGGGGTTGCTCCAGGATATAATGTACCTTTTAAAATGACTACGTCACCGGTATACACTTGTTTTACAAGGCTTTCATCAAGCAAAATGTTTTGATTACCTTTTCCGGTTAGGTAGGCTTTTCGATCAACCGCATGATTGGGCAGCCATAAGGTCCCCGGACCATAATAGGTACAAAGCATCCTGAGTTGGTTATTGTCCGCATGGAACCTGGAGCACATGTTAGTGCTAACCTTAGCCAGTTTAAGCCGAAAAGAAGGTGCTCTGGTAACTTGTTCAAATAGTTCCAAAAGATTCAAAATATCCTCCTTTAGGCTTACCTGCCCGGGAAGTACTTTGGCAAAATAGCTGCTTAGGGAAAAGGTAATTTCTTCAACCGTACCACTATCCA
>JANQHL010000064.1 GCA_028277085.1 Flavobacteriaceae bacterium | reverse complement strand
GATACCATGGTCATTGAAAATAATGGGTGCCATGACACCTGTGAAAACGAATTGTTAACACAAAACGAATGGGTGAAATTCAGTGATTTTCCTGATAATACTCCTGAAAGGCCCGAATTGTATGGAAAAAAGAATGAATTGAAATAAACCTATGGAATTTTCAGTATACAATAGCATGGTTCGACTATACATCTTTTTTTTGATCATTGTTGGTGTTCACTCCAATATATTTTCCCAAACCAAGAATAGACCTAACGTTGTCTTCATATTCGCCGATGATTTGGGATGGGGCGATTTAAGTGCCTACGGGCATCCAAGGCTTAAGACGCCTTGTCTGGATAAACTAGCGTCCGAGGGGAGGCTTTTTACCCAGTTCTATGTCAATAACCCCGTATGTTCCCCTAGCAGGGCATCAGTAATGACAGGTAGGTTTCCTTCTGAATTAGGTATACATGGCCACCTTTCCACTCCAGAACTAAACCGGGAAAGAGGAATGCCCAATTTTTTGGATCCATACTTACCCAATTTGACAAGGATGTTACAACAAAATGGATATGCAACAGGGCATTTTGGGAAATGGCATTTAGGACATAGCGAAGATGCACCTTCGCCTAAAGCGTACGGTATAGATGAATCACTGACCAATACTAGTAATGACAGCATTGATTTTAAACTGTGGTATCCAGAAAACCGTTCAAAGGCCAGTAAAATGGTATTTGATGAGGCAATTGAATTTATCATGGAGCATAAGGACGAATCTTTCTATGTCAATGCCTGGTTGGTAGACCCTCATGCCGTCCTAAATCCTTCAAAGGAACAAATGGAAAAATTTGAGTGGACCTCCCCTAGGCCTTATTCTAAGAAGTATTATGGTCAGGAAGTTGATTTTTATGGGGCTCCACAGGTGTATTATGCGACCGTCTCCGAGATGGATAAGCAGGTTGGTGTCTTCCTTGATAAGTTGGAATCCCTAGGTCTTTCGGATAACACCATCATCATTTTTTCAAGTGACAACGGACCTGAGGTTGCCCAAATCACTAATGCCTCTCATAGCGCCGCTGGTAGTTCAGGGCCTTTTAGAGGTGTTAAGCGAAGCCTTTACGAGGGAGGTGTCCGTGTGCCGTTTATCGTAAAGTGGCCCAACCATATTCCCGAAGCAACAGTCGATACTATATCAGTTGTGAGTGGAGTCGATTTTCTGCCTACTATTGGTAAATTATGTGGGATTGAAATATCCAAGAACTTTGAAATCGATGGGGAAGATATGTCATCTTCCTGGCTGGGAAAACCACAAGAACGTGGTAAGCCCTTGTTTTGGGAATGGCGATTCAGCATTGAAGGAAGGCATTTGGACAAAAGTCCTATGTTGGCAATAAGGCAGGGTCGCTGGAAACTACTAATGAACCCTGATGGTAGTCGCATAGAATTATATGATTTGATCCTAGATCCTTCAGAGCTCCAAAACAGAAGGGAGGAAGAACCTGACATAGTAAAGGATTTGTCACAACAATTGATGGATTGGAAACGGACATTACCAGAAGGTAAAATGAGCAAATCTGCTGGCCAAAACAACTACAAATGGCCAAAACAAAAATAAATATAAACTATAAATATTCTTAATACTATGTCAGACACTGATCAATTGAACAATAAAATAGCCATTGTGACGGGGGGATCCTCTGGCTATGGAATTGGCATCGCCAAAATGCTAAAAAGGGCTGGTGCCACGGTTTGGATTTCGGGACGCAATGAAAATCGTTTGAAAAAGGTATCCACGGAACTAAAAATTCACTATAAAGTATCTGATATTACCAGCCCTGAGGATTGGGATGGTTTGATAGGAACTGTAATAAAGGAACATGGCTCTCTGGATATCCTTGTAAACAATGCAGGGAATGGAGTTGATATTGCAGATATAACCGATCAATCTGATGAAAATATTAAACATTCCATTGAAGTGAACTTAATGGGTGCCATCTACGGTAGTAAGCGTGCAGCAAAGCTTATGGTCCCAAAGAAGTCAGGAAGTATCATCAATATCTCTTCTATATGTTCCGTTCAGGCATGGCCAGGATGGAGCGTGTATTCTGCAGCCAAGGCAGGTCTTGAGCAATTCAGCAGGGCACTATATGTTGATATGAGACCACACCAAGTTAGAGCAATGTACATTACCCCATCCTGGGGAAATACCTCATTCAATAAAGCAGCCGACTTGCCTGACTTTGATGCCGAAATAGCCCAGAAGGTCATACAGCCCGATGACTTGGGAAAAATAGTAGTGGATGCTTGTACGTTGCCTGCACATTTGGTAATACCGGAAATGATTGTACTGCCTTTGGTACAGGAGATAGTCCCTTATTAAAAATATAATCTCTGGATGGCCGGTAAGGAAAAAGAATATGATGTTGTCATAATTGGTGCTGGAAGCGGAGGTATAGGTGCTGCTTTGTCTGCCGGGCGTTTGGGACTGAAAGTATTATTGGTTGAAAAATCCTATGAAATTGGTGGAAATGCAGCAGTCAGTGGTGTTTCGGTATGGGAAATGGGAGTAGGAGGTACTGGAATTCCTTTTGATATCTACAAACAGCTTATAAAGGTAAAAAATGCTTCAGGTATTTACAGTTTCAATCGTCATTGTACCTGGAAGTACAAAGATGGAAAATCACAATTCCCGGCCGGAGCCGATTTGACCGTGGATCATAGCCTTGGTTATCGAGACAGCCTTAGAAGATATGGCGCAAAATCTTTAGCAGAAGACGAAGATTTTGTTCGAAAATATTGGCACGGCGTTGTCTTCGAGCCTAAAGTTTATCAAGATGTTGTTGAGAAACTCATAAAGGATACGGGAACTATTACCTTGCTTAAAAACACCTCTTTTCAAAGTGTTGATTTCAGTAAGGGTTTGGTCCAGTCCATAACTCTTTCCAATGGTGATTCGGTTTCAGCCTCTTACTACATCGATGCTACGGATAGCGGATATCTATGTCAGGCCTGCGGTTTTGAAACCTTGTTCGGACAGGAAAGCAAAAAAACTTTCAACGAACCAGATGCCCCTGAAATTCCCACAGAAACCATTAATGGGGTGTCATTGATATACAGAATACGACCAACGCAGAATGATGAAATACAGCAGCTGCCCGCGGATATTCCCCAAGAATGTTGGTGGCGCGATTCCTTTCCCTTGACCAGTATGGTCCAATATCCCAATGGGGATTATAACGTCAATATGCTGCCCACAATGGATGGAAAAGAATATATGGTCCTGAAAAGGGAAGCGGCATTTAAGGAGTGCCAACGTAGAAGTTTGGCCCATTGGCACTATTTGCAGACTTCTTTTCCCGAGTTTCAAAATTATAGAAGAATCAGCGAGTTTATGTCCCTTGGGGTTCGAGAAACAAAACGTGTAATCGGGGAATATATATTGACAGAGCACGATCTTTTAGCTGGAATCACTCGTCAAAAGCACCTGGACGTAATAACCTTGGCAGATCATGCCATGGATTTGCATGGGGATGAGCGTTCAGGATGCACTGAACTCTCAGAACCCTACGGTGTCCCCTATCGTTGTCTGGTTCCGAAAGGCTCGAAAAATATGCTTGTGGCATCCCGTTCGGCGAGTTTTAGTTCTTTGGCCGCTTCAAGCTGTAGACTTTCCCGTACCATAATGCAATTGGGGCAGGCTGCCGGGACGGCAGTATTTATTGCCGGGAATCGGCAGGTTAATGTCATGGACGTTCCTTCTGAAGACCTGAGAAAAGAATTGAGGGAACAAAACGTACAATTGGAATGGCCGATACCACGTCATCTCCATGAACACATCATGAATAAAAAAAACTGTGAGACTTGGAAAACGGTTTGAACCTTTTTGATTTTTTGGTCATTTCCCTCTATGTTGTGGGTCTTGTCATTGTGGGCTTTCGAGTAGGGATGAACAGGGATGGTGCCCAGGATTACTTTTTGGCAGGAAAAAGCCTGAATTGGAAGACCATTGGACTTTCCATTTTTGGAACCAACATCAGTCCAATGATGTTGATCAGCTCCTCGGGGGTCGCCTATGCCTACGGTATGGTGGCCAATAATTTTGAATGGTTGGCGTGGATCTTTCTCATTTTAATGGCCATGTTGTTCCTACCCCATTACCTGTCGACCAAGGTTTTCACAATGCCTGAGTTTATCCAAAAACGTTTTGGAAACGCCAGCAGGGATTTATTGTCATGGATTGTTTTCATCCAAATAACGATTGGGGTCGGATCGGTTTTATATGCGGGTTCCATCCTGATGGGGCAGTTGATGGACTGGCCTTTATGGCTATCCTTACTCCTAATGACATTACTTTCAGCCAGTTTTACGATTACTGGGGGGCTGAAGGCCGTGGCCATAACCGATGCCTTTCAATCCGTTCTGATGATTCTTGCCTGTGCCGTATTGACTGCTATAGGCCTTGCCAAAGTAGGAAGTCTTGAGGCCCTATACAATTCAGTTCCCAAAGCACATTGGAAATTGTTTAGACCAGCTAGCGATAGTGCGTACCCTTGGCCAGCAATAGTTTTTGGCTATCCTGTAATGGCCATATGGTACTGGTGCACCAACCAAACCATTGTGCAAAGGGCGCTTGGTGCAAAAAACCTAAGAGAAGCCCAAAAAGGGATTCTATTCACGGGTTATTTGAAAATATTGGTGCCCTTGATATTCTTTTTTCCAGGGCTGTTGTGTTTGGCACTACATCCGGGACTAGAGGATTCCGATGAGGCTTTTATGACCATGGTGTTGAATTATTTACCCCATGGTATGATAGGATTGATAGTCGCCATGCTCATGGCGGCCCTGGTCAGTACGGTGAACTCCATGTTGAATTCTGCAAGTACCGTTTTTACGCTTGACATCTATCAAAATAAAATCAATGCCCAAGCCAGCAGCAAACAACTTAAGAAGATAGGCCAGATTATTACAGCCTTGGTAGCTTTGATTGCCTTTTTTATAGCCTTTGGATTGGATGCCGTGGAAGGCATGAACCTATTTGACTTGGTGAATTCCATTTTTTCCTTCCTGAGTCCATCTTTGGCGGTTGTTTTTTTATTGGGCATACTTTGGAAAAAAGCCACTTCCCAGGCTGCATACTACACTTTGTTGTTTGGAAACATACCCTCAATTGTGATAGGGATATGTTATCTGGCTGATTGGCCATCAAAGGATTTTTGGCCCCACTTTTTGCTGATAGCGGTATATCTGTTCATCGGATTGTTTGTGTTCATGGTCGTGGTTTCGCTTTTGACGCAAAAATCATCACTGACCACCAAATTCCCAACGTTGAGTGATGCCTATGCCAGCATTGCAGAAAAATATAACAACAGCTCACTATGGTGGGGATGGGGTATCCTGGCATGTATCATGATTTCCCTTTATCTCACCTTTGAATTGATTGTGTAGCGGAAAGGGGAATAATAAGAACAAATTTGAATTGCTGAAAAGAACATTTTTAAGTGACAAGAGAGGAAAAAATAAAGTTATTAAGAAGTAAAAAGAATGTCCCTGTACTGATTGTGGGTGCGGGTGTCAATGGTGTCGGGGTATACAGGGAATTGGCATTGCAAGGCATAACTACGCTACTTGTTGATAAAGCCGATATCTCTGCAGGGGCAAGCGCAGCTTCATCCAGAATGATCCACGGTGGATTACGGTACTTGGAAAACAATGAGGTAAAGCTCGTCAAGGAAAGTCTCGCAGAACGAAATGGATTATTGCTCAATGCACCACATTACGTAAAACCATTACCAACTACGATACCCATATTCAGTCGATTTTCAGGGGTATTGAATGCGTTGCCCAAATTTTTTGGAATCAGTAGTAGGAATATACCGAGAGGAGCCTTGCTGGTGAAGTTGGGCCTTGTCATGTATGATTTTTTTACGAGGAAGCAGCGTATTCTGCCAAAACATTCCTTTTCGGGTAAAGGTAAATCTTTGGAGAAGAGACCGCAGCTACATCCAGAAATCGTGAATACAGCAACCTATTATGATGCATGGATATCATATCCAGAACGTCTTTGCTTGGAATTGGTACAAGATACCGATGCTCTGAAAACTGCTTCAATGGCACTGAACTACGTATCGCTTTCGGGGCAAAAAAATAGCCGGACAGTATTGTTAAAAGACGAGACCTCAGATGAAACTTTTGAAATAAGACCTAAAGTGCTCATCAATGCAACCGGAGCGTGGATAGATTTTACCAATCAAGCAGTAGGACAGAAAACCAAAATGATTGGCGGTACAAAAGGTTCCCATCTGGTGGTCGACAATAAAGAATTAATGGATGCCACACAGGGACATATGCTTTTCTATGAAAATAAAGACGGCCGAATCTGTATTCTTTTCCCTTTCCAAGGGAAGGTTCTTGTCGGGTCTACTGACATTAAAATTAACGACCCCGAAATGGCAATTTGCCAAGAAGACGAAGTGAACTATATGCTGGAAGCGGTCAAACAGATTTTTCCTTCAATCAATATAGCGCATTCCGAAGTAGTGTTTCAATTTTGTGGGGTAAGGCCATTGCCCAATAGTGATGCTACTGTTACTGCACAAATAACCCGTGACCATCAAATCAAGGTGATTGAACCATCGCCTAGCAATGACTATCCGATTTACAATCTTATTGGCGGAAAATGGACTACGTTCAGGGCATTTGCTGAGCAAACCACGGATAAAGTACTTCAATACCTCAATTTTCCCAGAAAGTTAACCACCAATGGAATACCCATAGGGGGAGGAAAGAACTACCCTAAGAAAGCGCAGGAAATAAAACAATGGATAGCAAATGTTCAGCGAACGACCAAATTACCTTATGACCGTATTGAACAGCTTTTGGAACGATATGGCACTACTGCCGCTTTGATCGCAGGGTACCTTGTTGAAAGGCCTGATAACCCATTGGTTCATCATTCCGAGTACAGTCAAAGGGAAATCCAATATATGCTTGAACATGAATATGTGGTTTACGTGGATGATATACTTCTAAGAAGGACGACCATTACGCTAAAAGGAGAACTCACCCTAAACCTGTTAAAAGAGATTGTTGGCATTATGGCGGAATGCCGTAAATGGACCAAAGAAAGGATGTCAAAAGAAGTGGAACGCACCCTTCGGATATTGAGTGAGAAACACAATGTAAAACTTAAATAAATCAATTATGTATGTATCGCCCAAAGTACGTTTAAATCGCATGTTCAATGAATCTGGTAGATGTCTGGATGTGGCCATTGACCACGGTGTTTTTAATGAATACAGTTTTCTTGATGGACTCGAAAACGTAGAAAACGTGGTCGGACAATTGGTAAAGGCAGGTCCGGATGCCATTCAAACCAACTATGGCCAAAGCGATATTTTACAGCGTATTCCGGGGAAGAACAAACCAGCTTTGGTAATGCGAGTAGATGTAGGAAATCCTTACAACGCCGAGACCCATAACGTAATGTTCAGCGCCTTGCAAAATGAAAACGAGCCGCTATTGGAAGCCATTCGTATGGATGCCTCATGTGTGGTCTGTAACCTTTTATTGCTTCCTGGAGAACCGGATTTACATAGGCTTAGTATCAAAAACATTAGTAGGATTCGGTCCGAGTGCGACAAATACGGGATGCCCTTGATGATTGAACCCTTGGTCATGAAGGTCAATAGTTCCCGTGGCGGTTATCAGGTAGACGGGACCAAAGAATTGATTGTGCCCTTGGTACGGCAAGCGCGGGAATTAGGTGCCGATGTGATCAAGGCGGACCCTACGGAGCATGTTGAAGATTACCATGAGGTCGTGGAAGCCGCCCGATGTCCAGTTCTGGTTCGTGGAGGTGGAAAAGAGGATTTGAAACAGATTTTCCAAAAGAGTTATGATTTTTTGCAGCAAGGAACAAAAGGGCTGGTGTATGGTAGAAATATTTATCAGCATCCCAACCCAACACAAATAGTCAAGGCATTCATGGCCATGATACATCAGAATGCAACCGTAGAGGAGGCAATGAATATTTACGTAAACGATGACAAATAAAGAATTATGAATACGACCATAGACAATGTTCCGGATTTGGTTCCGAGCCTTATAGGAGGTAGTTGGAAGGTTTCTTCCACCGATACCCACAATAAAGTATACAATCCAGCTAAAGGCGAGGTGATAAGCAAGACCCCAATGGGAACGGCTAAAGACGTCGAAGATGCTGTGGAAGCTGCAGAAAAAGCATTTCCATCATGGTCGGAAACTCCAGCACCAAAAAGGGCGGATATCCTGTACAGGTATCGTGCCCTGCTGGAAACCCATTTCGAGGATTTAAGCAAACTTATCGCTCTGGAAAACGGAAAGACGCTTGCAGAGGCAAGAGGGGATATGCGAAGAGGATTTGAAGTGGTTGAATTCGCCTGTGGCATCGCCCATCTGAGCAAAGGCGAAAGTCTTGGCCAAATTGCCGAAAATATTGATGGTCTTACGATTCGGGAGCCTCTAGGGGTCTGTGCGGGAATCAGCCCTTTTAATTTTCCTGCAATGGTACCTATGTGGATGTTTCCCATGGCCATAGCATGTGGTAACACCTTTGTGCTAAAGCCTAGCGAAAAAGTTCCTTTGACTGTAGTGCACTTAGCGGAACTCTTTCAAGAGGCGGGACTTCCAGAAGGGGTATTGAACATAGTACATGGCGGAAAGGAAATTGTGGACACCCTTTGCACACATCCAAGGATTGCTGCCATAAGTTTTGTGGGTTCCTCCCATATAGCCAAATATGTCTATTCCCTTGGAACAAAACATGGCAAAAGGGTTCAAGCCGGAGGTGCTGCGAAAAATGTATTGCTGGTACTGCCCGATGCGGAGCCGGATTCAACCCTTCGGGCCATAATGGGTTCGGCCTTTGGATGCGCTGGACAACGTTGTATGGCGGGCTCATTGCTTATGGGAGTCGGGGAAATTGCAGATTCACTTCGGGATAATGTGGTTGGGGCCATGGATAGTCTAAAGGTTGGAAATCCCCTGGCTGAGGAAGATACTGAAATGGGCCCAGTCATAGACGGTAATTCCCAGAAAAGAATTACCAAGATTATTGATAAAGCCGTTAAGGATGGTACCAAGCTGGTACGTGACGGAAGACCAAACACAAAGGATAAGGGATTTTTTGTAGGCCCCACACTTTTTGAACAAGTGACCCCGAGTATGTCGGTGTTTAGCAAAGAAATTTTTGGCCCTGTCCTGTCGATGTTGAATCCAAAAAGTATTGAGGAAGCGGTAGGATGGTTGAATTCACTGAATTATGGCAACGGAGCAACAATCTTCACCAGTAGCGGGGCTTCAGCGAGACAATTCACACGTTCCATTAAATGTGGTATGGTTGGGGTTAACGTAGGTGTTCCAGCGCCAATGTCCCTTTTCCCGTTCTCCGGATGGAACGATTCTTTTTACGGTGACCTGCATATGCAGGGAATTGAGGGAGTAATGTTTTATACCAGACAAAAAGTGGTGTTGTCTCGCTGGGATAACACCTATCAAGGAAAATCAGGTTGGTAAATAGGGTACAATGATACATTCTTTCAGTACATCAGGAAAAATAATTACCGGTGCCGGTGCCAGTGACAGACTCGCCGAGGAGGTGAAAAAAATAGGGGCAAAGAAGGCACTTTTTATAACCGATGCCTATATACAAAGCACGGGCTTAATTGATCGTTTCAGTAAAAACCTGGACCACATGGGGATTCAGACTTCCACCTATGGCAAAGTACAACCAGACCCCACAGTTCATAATGTGGAGGAAGGATTAAAGCAGCTATTATCGGAACAGGCGGATATTTTGATAGCAGTTGGCGGGGGAAGCCCCATGGATGCGGCAAAGGCAATTTCCATATCCAAAACAAATTCTGCTCCTCTAAACCATTATATGGGGTATCACAAAATCCCGAATGCGGGGGTTCCGGTCATTGCAATTCCCACAACAGCTGGTACAGGCAGTGAAGTAACCAAGGTTACCGTCATCACGGATACCGAAAACGATGTGAAAATGATGATTTTAGATGACCACCTGCTGCCTACGGTTGCTTTGGTAGACTTTAAGCTTACCATGAGTATGCCTGCTCCGTTGACAGCCCATGTTGGGGTTGACACTTTGACCCATGGTATAGAAGCATATGTTTCCAAAAAGGCGAACAGTATGAGCGACCCTTTGGCCCTTTCATGTATTGGTCTTGTAGCTGAACATTTGGAAAATGCATGGAAAAAGCCCTACGATAAAACCGCCCGTGAAGGGATGTCCATTGCTGCGTGTCATGGAGGCATGGCCTTTACCAATAGCAGCGTCTGTTTGGTCCATGGGATGAGCCGTCCTTTGGGGGTACGGTTTCATTTACCCCACGGTCTTTCCAATGCAGTTCTATTGCCTGTTGTAACCCGTTTTTCGGTCAAGGGTGCTGTGGGCCGTTACGCTAGGGTTGCGAGAACCATGAAATTGGCCAAAGACCAGGATTCCCTGGAATCTTCGGCCCTGTCATTGATAAAGGGCCTGGAACGTTTAAACGAACGTTTGAAAGTGCCAAGACTTAGGAATTGCAAGGGTATGGACAAAAAGGAGTTCGACAAAGTTTTGGATAGAATGGCAGATGACGCGTTGGCATCAGGGAGCCCCCAAAACAATCCGGTAGTCCCCACCACAGATGAAATTGTAAAACTATATCAAGAGGCATGGTAATACCCAATAAAGAATAAAATTAATGATGGGCAAATATCTATTGGGAATTGACAATGGCAACACCGTATGCAAGGCCACTCTGTATTCGTTGAATGGGGAGGAACTGAAGACTTGCTCTAAAAGAGTAAGGACATATTATCCCGAGCCAGGATACAGTGAAAGGGATATGCATGAACTTTGGCAGGTCACTGCTGAGACTATCAAAAATGTCATTACCGAAACAAACATCAACCCGAACGATATCATTGGTATTGGAAATACGGGACACGGTAATGGACTCTATCTATTGGATAAAAAAGGGAACCCCTTAAAAGGGATACAGTCTTTGGATTCAAGAGCCGGTGAAATCTGCGAAGAATGGAAAAACTTGGGGATTGAGAAGGAAGTGTTTTCTCGGACACTGCAGGAATTTTGGAGTGCACAAACCAATTCGTTGTTGGCATGGATAAAGCAAAACGAACCCAATACCTACAAAAAAATAGGGACAGTTTTCCTATGCAAGGATTACATTAATTACTGCTTAACGGATACCATAGGAAGTGATTACACTGATATGGGAGCTACCAACCTTTTGAACACGAAGAAAAGGGAGTATGATGCCTATTTATTGGAGCTCTATGGCTTAAAAGAGCTATCCACGTGCCTTCCGCATTTACACGATAGCAGTGAGATTATTGGACGGGTTACAAGGAAAACTTCAAGAATGACGGGTTTGGTAGAGGGTACCCCAGTCGTTGGGGGCATGTTGGATGTAGATGCCAGTATGGTAGGGAGTGGGGTTATTGGTCCTAAAAAAATTTGTATTGTCGCAGGTACATGGAGCGTCAATAGCCTTGTTACTGAACAGCCAATTGAAAATTCGGAATTGGCGATGACAACAACATTTGCAATTCCTGGAACATGGAAAAGTGTTGAGGCCAGTGCGACATCAACTTCAAATCTTGAATGGTTTGTTTCCCAGTTTTGCTCTGAAGAAGCTAGAGAGGCTAGGAAAAGAAAAGTGTCAGTCTACGAGATTTGTGACGAGATGGTTTCTTCCTTGCCTACAGAAAAGTCTTCTATCCTATTTCATCCATTTTTATTTGGATCTAACGTACAGGCGAGTGCCAGGGCGGGTTTTTATGGTATTGGAGGTTGGAATAAAAAGTCAGATTTGCTAAGAGCGGTGTATGAGGGAATGGTCTTCAGTCACTTAAATCATGTCCAAAAACTCCAAGAAGTAGGTGGGGTGTTCAATAATGCATTTCTAACCGGTGGCGGGTCAAAAAGCAGAACCTTTTCCCAAATGATTGCTGATGTACTGAATCACCCAATTGAAACCTCTGCCGCCAAAGAGACAGGTAGTCTTGGGGCGGCTATGGCCGCTGGTATTGGCTCGGGCGTTTTTCATGATTACGGGGAAGCTTCGAGGGCAATGGTACGAGAAGGATTAAGATTTAATCCAGAAAGCACTGGTAGGGATTTGTATCTGTGGAAATATAAAGAATATAAAAAATTGATTGAAGAGATGAGAGCTTCCTGGAAACGTATTGCCCTCAGGAACTACTGAACTACTGGGCAAAAACTATTATTGCTGTACACTATGTTAGGAATAGCAAGTTTAAATGCCCTGTTGATGTGACGGGTATCCTTGAGATATCTTTAAAATAACCTAAATATTTAACCCCTCGGTTATGAAACTTCATCTACTGGACCGTGCGAGCCATACTGATGGTTCTTTCACTGTCAACCACAACAACTACCCACATTTCCTTAAAATATGGCACTATCATCCCGAATATGAGTTGGTACTCATTTTAAAGAGTTCAGGAACCCTATTCATAGGGGATAGTATTGAGAAATTTAATATCGGAGACTTGGTGCTCATTGGGAAAAATCTTCCACATATGTGGCTCAATGACGAAATTTATTTTGATGATTCTTCCGATTTGGAAGCAGAAGCCATTGCAATACATTTTGGGGAGTCATTTCTTGGAGAGCATTTCTTTCAAGCTCCAGAAATGAAGCTCATTTCAAAACTGTTTGAACGAGCTAAATTTGGCGTTAGCTTTTTGGACTTAGACCCTAACTTAGTGCTGAAAATAAGGGATTTGGTAAAGTTGGAAACCTTTAACAGGACAATAGGGCTTTTGGAAATACTACATGATTTGGCAAAACATGCTAGTTTCCACAAGTTATGTTCGTCAGGATATATTAGTTCGTTTCAAAAGAAAGAGCTGAAAGAGGTTGACAAAATCCATGAATATGTTTTTGAAAATTTTCAAAAACCGATTTCTGTAAAGGATTTGGCTGACTTAGCCAATATGAATCCATCCTCTTTCAGTAGATTTTTCAAACGAACACATAGAAAAACATTTACACGATATCTAAATGAAGTAAGGATTGGATATGCCTGTAAACTATTGATGGAAAATTCAGGAAACATTACTGAAGTCTGTTATACTTCAGGTTTTGGAAGTATATCAAACTTTAACAAACAATTTAGATTAATAGTAAAAATGTCACCTTCGGAATATATTCAATTTCATACCTAAAAAGATTTTTTAGAGGGGTTTGGGTATAATGAGTGTTAGATTAGGTACTTTTTGAGGTAGATAATGGCAAATTGGAGAAGTAGTTTTGAATAGTATTAAAATGGTTAAGATGGCTGATAAACCTATAATGATTACCAGTGTGGAAACAAACGATATTCGTTTTCCCACAAGCAAGTTCTTGGATGGTTCCGATGCCATGAATCCCGATCCAGACTATTCAGCCGCTTATGTCATCTTGAGAACGAATGACCCAAATGGAATGGAAGGGCATGGGTTGACTTTTACCATTGGCAGGGGCAACGAGCTTTGTGTTGCCGCCATAAGGTCACTCTCCCATCTGATAATAGGGAAATCTTTGGAATCCTTTACGTCCAATATGGGGGAGTTTTGGAAAATGATAACCGGAGATAGCCAGCTCAGATGGCTGGGACCGGAAAAGGGGGTTATCCATTTAGCAACCGGGGCTTTGGTGAATGCCGTATGGGATCTATATGCCAAGGTTGAAGGAAAGCCCCTATGGAAGCTATTGGCGGATATGACTCCAGAACAATTGGTTTCCTGTATTGACTTTACCTATATTACCGATGCAATCACACCTGATGAGGCGTTGGACATTCTTAAGGCCAACGAAAATTCAAAGGAACAGCGAATCTCTTTCCTTTTGGAAAATGGCTATCCAGCCTACACCACATCAGCTGGTTGGCTTGGATATTCTGATGAAAAGATGAGAAAACTGTGCAGGGAAGCCAAGGAAGCGGGTTTCAAGCACATGAAAATAAAAGTGGGTTCCGACTTGGCCGATGATATGAGAAGAGCAGCTATTATCCGTGAAGAAATAGGGGGAGATTTAAGGTTGATGATGGATGCCAATCAAAAATGGGATGTTGACGAAGCCATTGACAATATGAAACATTTGTCAAAATTCAATCCGTGGTGGATTGAAGAGCCTACAAGTCCCGATGATATTCTTGGGCATGCCAAAATTGCCAAGGCGATTGCACCGGTCAAGGTGGCCACGGGGGAACACTGTCAAAACAGGGTCGTTTTCAAACAATTGATGCAGGCCAATGCTTTGGGAATATGTCAAATTGATAGTTGTAGGGTCGGTGGAGTCAACGAAATACTTGCGATATTGTTGATGGCCGCAAAATTTGACATTCCTGTATGCCCCCATGCAGGTGGGGTTGGTCTATGTGAATATGTACAGCATCTTTCGATGATAGATTACATCGCTATCACTGGGAAACTTGAGGATCGCATCATTGAATATGTGGACCATTTGCACGAACACTTTTACGAACCCGTGGTTATAAAGAATGGGGCCTATATGGCCCCAGAGTTACCGGGCTATAGCATCACCATGAAACCGCAATCCCTGCAGAACTATGATTATCCCAACGGAGCAATCTGGAAAAAAGAATTAACGGGAGTACGAATATGATGTTCAGTTTAGAAGGAAAAACGGCAATAATTACGGGAGGAGGTAGTGGAATAGGCAGTGCCATCAGCAAGAAATTTGCCGAACATGGCGCAACCGTGCTTATTCTAGAGCTCGACACAGCAAAGACCAAATCCACTCTGCAAGCAATCCAGCAAAAAGGCGGCAAGGCTACTGCCTATCAATGTAATGTGGGCAATCAAAAGGAGGTTCAGGATACGTTCCGTGCAACTTCTGAAAGAACGGACATCGATATATTGGTGAACAATGCTGGAATCGCACATATAGGCAACATTGAGCAGACAACTGAGGCAGATCTCGATAGGTTGTACAATGTCAATGTAAAAGGGGTATACAATTGTATGCACGCTGCGATACCTCATATGAAGAAAAAAGGAGGGGTCATTCTGAACATGGCCTCAATTGCATCATCTGTTGGTATTTCCGACCGATTTGCCTATTCGATGTCAAAGGGGGCGGTACTTACTATGACCTATTCTGTGGCCAAAGATTATATAGATCACGGAATCCGCTGTAATAGTATTTCACCGGCTCGTGTACATACCCCTTTCGTTGACAGCTTCATAAAAAAGAACTATCCTGGAAAGGAGAGGGAGATGTTCCACAAGCTATCGAAGACCCAACCCATTGGCAGAATGGGAACCCCTGAGGAGGTCGCCAACCTTGCACTATATCTTTGTTCTGATGGGGCATCATTCATAACGGGAACGGATTTTCCAATAGATGGAGGGTTTATAAAACTTAACGGGCAATAAACAAGCAAAGAATGAAACTAATACGATTTGGAAAAACGGGACAAGAAAAACCAGGCATCGAGACCGAAGATGGCAAGCGATTGGACGTTTCTTCTTTCGGGGAAGACTTTGATCAGGCCTTCCTAGGCTCCAATGGTGTGAAGCGATTAGAAACCTGGGTTGAAAGAAACTTTGATGATATCCCATCTGTTTCCGACAAGGTTCGCTTAGGACCTCCCATAAAGGATTCTTCTAAAATTGTCTGTGTTGGCCTCAATTATGCCAAGCATGCTGAGGAAAGTGGGATGGTGGTTCCCAAAGAACCTGTTCTGTTCTTTAAAGCGACTACCGCTATTGTAGGTCCTAATGACGATGTCATTATTCCCAAGGGCAGCACAAAAACAGATTGGGAAGTGGAACTTGCAGTAATCATAGGAAAAAAGGCGAGCTATGTGGAAGAGAAGGATGCCATGGAATTTGTGGTGGGTTATATGCTCCATAACGATTACAGCGAAAGGGAATTTCAATTGGAGCATGAGGGCCAATGGGTAAAGGGCAAGAGTTGTGACACCTTTGCCCCCTTGGGTCCTTGGATGGTCACCAAAGATGAAATATCGGCCCCCCATAATTTAAGGTTGTGGCTGAAGGTGAACGGCGAACTTCTTCAAGACAGCAATACCTCAGACCTTATTTTTTCCATTCCAAAACTTGTAAGCTACATAAGCGGATACATGACATTGTTGCCCGGAGATATCATATCCACCGGGACACCATTTGGGGTTGGACTCGGATTAAATCCTCCCCGCTTTTTGAAGCCTGGTGATACTGTGGAACTTGGCATCGATGGATTGGGAATCTCAAGACAAACAGCAAAAGCCTTTCAAAGTGATAATAGATAGCCATCAACATTTTTGGAAATTCAATCCATCCAAGGACACCTGGATAGATGATTCCATGATGGCTATTCGTAGAGATTTTTTACCCAAAGATTTGGAGCCAATTTATAATAGGTACAACATTTCTGGCTGTATTGCCGTACAAGCCGACCAATCGGAAAAGGAAACAGAGTTTTTGTTGGAATGTGCCGAGAAATATTCTTTTATCAAAGGGGTCGTGGGCTGGGTAGATTTATTGGATGAAGATGTAACCCTACGTTTGGCATATTTTTCTAAAAACAAAGGCCTAAAGGGTATTCGGCATATTTTACAGGCAGAACCAGAAGGCTTTATGCTACGACCCGAATTTAAGAACGGTATTTCCAAACTTTCATTATTTGGTCTTGTCTATGACCTATTGGTATATCCAGGTCAGATTACGGACTGTATCGAACTGGTCAAACAATTTCCCCAACAGACATTCGTCCTCGACCACATTGCCAAACCTTTTATTAAATCAAAACGATTGAACAAATGGAAAACCCAACTCTTGGAGCTGGCCAAGCAACCTAATGTCAACTGTAAGTTGTCGGGAATGGTAACTGAATCCGATTGGAACAACTGGAAGGTGGAAGATTTCAAACCTTATCTAGATGTCGTTTTCAAAGCATTTGGATCTGATAGAATAATGTTCGGTTCTGATTGGCCCGTTTGCCTTTTGGCAGCCAATTATGGCCAAACTTTGGAAATCGCCAGCAGCTATATTAAAAGATTCAGGAAAGAAGAGCAAGATGCGATAATGGGTGGTAACGCCATTAGAATTTATAACCTAAAAATTTAAAAATGACAAAAAAGATAATGGTCAAGACGGTTTTTCTGCTGCTAACATGTCTGATGGTTTCATGCAAGAAAGATAATAAGGAACCGGATGTTGCTCAGCAGAAACCTGTTGATTATCTGAATGAATCTTCTGAGGATTTCAACAATCGAATGGAATGGTGGCGCGATGCAAAGTTTGGCATGTTTATTCATTGGGGACCCTATGCCGTGCTTGGTGGTACATATAAAGGAAAAAAAATTGATGGTATTGGCGAATGGATCATGGACAAAGCCCCTATTCCGGTAAAGGAATATGAACAAACGGCGGCCATGGAATTTAAACCGTTCCAGTTCAATGCCGACGAGTGGGCCAGACTTATGAAAAACGCAGGGATGAAATATGTGGTAATCACTTCGAAACATCATGATGGATTTGCCCTATGGGATTCCAAAGTATCCAGTTATGACATCATAGACTTTACAACATTCCAAAGGGATATTTTAAAAGAGCTTTCAGAAGCCTGCAAAAAACAGGACATAAAGTTCAGCTTATACTATTCCATTATGGATTGGCACCATCCGCAGGCCCAGGGCAATAATTATCCCGATTATAATGTCAAAAGAGAAGAAACAAGAACAAATCCCGAATTTCCTGATTATTATGAAAAGTATATGAAGCCACAATTGAAGGAATTGATAGAGAACTATGACCCCGAGATTCTTTGGTTCGATGGGGAATGGATTTCTGACTATACCCATCAAATGGGTCAGGAACTTTATCAGTACATAAGGGAACTTAAACCTAGTATTATCATCAACAATCGCGTGGATAAGGGGAGAAAAAGCATGCAAGGCATGAATAAGGATGATATGGATTATGCCGGCGATTTTGGAACTCCAGAACAAGAAATTCTAGTGAACGCCTCCGATTTGGATTGGGAATCATGTATGACCATGAATAAGACATGGGGCTATAAGTCATATGATCAGGATTGGAAATCAACCGAAACATTGCTGCATAATCTAGTCGATGCTGTTTCAAAAGGGGGCAATTATTTGCTCAATGTAGGTCCCAAGCCGGATGGAACGATTCCCAAACCAAGTGTAGTTAGGTTGAATGAAATTGGGGATTGGCTTGAGACCAATGGTGAGGCCTTATACGAAACTGAAAAACTAAAAGAAAACTACAAAGAGGGTGAATTTTTGAGGTATACCAAGCAAAAAGGAGAGAATGTTTATTATGGAATCTTTCTTAAAACCCCTGAGAAGAAAATGGTTCTTACCATGGTTAAGCCAAAGGAAAATTCTGAAATATACATTCTTGGACACCCTGAACCGTTGGAATGGAAGTACTCTGATGAAACGGGACTTGTTATTGAAGTCCCCAAATCAACATTAGAATCCTTGGATGTTTCATATGCTTGGGTATTCAAGATTATTGGAGAGGAAAGAATGCATATTTGATTATGGATTTAAAACTAAAGGATAAAGTAATTATAGTGACCGGAGGTTCCAAAGGTATAGGAAGAGGTATATGCCATATACTTGCTCGTGAAGGAGCCATTCCCGTAATTGTGGGAAGAACCAGAGACGATGTATTGAATGCGGTAAGAATTCTAAAGGAGGATAGCGGACAGGCTTTTTATGCCATAGCAGAATTGACTGATGCAAATCAGTGTAAGAAGGCAATAAATAGGATTGTGGAAGCCTACGGAAGAATAGATGGATTGGTGAACAACGCAGGTGTCAATGATGGTGTAGGTCTCGAAAAAGGGAATCCAGCTGATTTTGCAACCTCTATAAACCAAAATCTCACGCATTACTACTCAATGGCACATTATGCTTTGCCAGAGTTGATAAAAACAAAGGGAGCAATCGTAAATATCGGTTCCAAAACCTCGGTGACTGGGCAGGGCAATACTTCGGGATATGCAGCAGCAAATGGTGGTAGAAATGCCCTTACAAGGGAATGGGCGGTGGAACTGCTCCCGTACGAAATACGCGTGAATGCGGTTATAGTGGCGGAATGTTTGACCCCATTATACGAAAGGTGGTTAAATACCTTTTCGAATTCTACCGAAAAATTGGAAAAGATCAAACAGAATATTCCGTTGGGTAAGAGAATGACCGAAGCCAAAGAAATAGGCCAAACGGTAGCATTTCTGCTATCAGAAAAATCGAGCCATACCACTGGCCAATTGATTTTTGTGGATGGGGGATACTCACATTTGGACAGGGCAATAACGTAAAATGAAGACAGAACAAAAAACAGCACCCTTGGTTTCAAGGAAAGTGGTGGTTCCTTTTATACTGATAACTTCGTTGTTTGCACTTTGGGGCTTTGCAAATGCGGTAACGGATCCCATGGTGCAGGCCTTCAAAAAAGTTCTTGAGCTTTCAAATTCACAGGCTGCATGGGTACAAATGGCCTTTTATGGCGGCTACTTCTGTATGGCTTTGCCAGCCGCTCTTTTTGTTCGTAAATACTCCTACAAGACGGGTGTTCTTATTGGGTTGGCATTATATGCCATGGGGGCACTAATGTTCTATCCCGCGGCGATAACCGAACAATTCTGGTTTTTCTGTTTAAGTCTCTATATACTTACTTTCGGCCTTGCTTTTCTTGAGACCACTGCAAACCCCTACATATTGGCGATGGGGAGCTCGGATACTGCTACCCAACGCCTAAATTTTTCACAGGCCTTCAACCCGATTGGAGCAATTCTAGGATTGCTTGTAGCACAACAATTTGTACTCAAGAAATTAAAATCGGACGATATCGGAAATTTTGAATCCCTAACGGAGACCAAAAAAGCCATGATTAGAACTTCAGATCTTCTGGTCATTCGTGACCCTTACGTCATTTTAGGGCTGGTTATCATTGGGATTTTCCTATTTATATTGATAAATAAGATGCCGCAAGCTAAGAGCAAAGAAGAAATTTCAAGTTTAAAGAGAACAATACAAAACCTAACTAGGAACAGAAAATTTGGAGCAGGGGTGTTGGCACAGGTATTTTATGTCGGTGCTCAGATTATGTGTTGGACCTATATATACCAATATGCGGAAGCAATAGGTATTGCAAGTGATACGGCAGCCAATTACCAATTTGTCGCCTTCATACTCTTCTTTGTAGGACGAGCTTTTGGCACCTACCTTCTACGGTTTGTTGAATCTGGAAAACTGTTGATGGTTTTTTCCTTATTAGCTGTTTTTTTTACCGTGGTTACGATTTTCGCCACCGGAGTTTATGGTCTTTATGCATTGGTAGGTATTTCCTTCTTCATGTCCTTGATGTTCCCGACAATTTATGGAATCGCATTGAGCGACCTAAGTGAAGAAGAGTCGAAAATTGGTGCTGCGGGATTGGTAATGGCCATAGTTGGGGGTGCATTAATGCCAAAATTTCAAGGTATGGTTATAGATATTGGTGGAAATGGAGTAAGTGATATTAAAATTTTGGGGGTCTCAGAGATTAATTTTTCCTTCATACTTCCTTTAATGTGCTTTTCACTAATTGCCATATATGGAAGTGTGGTACATAGGCATATGGCGTAATACTAAAGATAATGAAAACAAAGAGATACTGTTTTGCTTTGGATTTGATAAACGATAACAGCCTTATCGAAGAATATAAATTGGTTCACCAAAATGTTTGGTCAGAAATTTCTACAAGTATCAAGGATACAGGGGTCATCAATTTAGAGATTTACCATGTACATGATCGCTTGTTCATGATTATGGAAACGGATGATTCATTTTCATTGGATCAAAAACAGGCACAGGATAGCTCAAATGTGGTGGTACAAAAATGGGAAGCGCAGATGTGGAAGTATCAGAAGGCATTGCCGCACGCCAAGGCTGGTGAAAAATGGGTTCTTATGGAATGTATTTATAAGCTGGAATAAACAGATGGCAGATAAAAATAGTAACATCGTATTCGATAATAGATATCCTTCGGTAAGGGATTTACGGGAAAAGGCAAGAAGGCGTATCCCAAGATTCGCTTTTGAATACTTGGATGGCGGCTGCAATGAGGATGTGAACCTACATAAGAATACAGCCGAGCTTAGGGAAGTTGAACTGTCACCGAATTACCTCAATGATAATGGGGACTTCACCATGAAAACCGAGCTTTTCGGGCAAGTATATGATGCTCCTTTTGGAATCGCCCCAATCGGCCTACAAGGTTTAATGTGGCCCAATGCCGCTGAGATTTTGGCAAAGGCCTCACATAAACATAATGTTCCCTTTATTCTAAGTACGGTCACAACAAGCAGTATTGAGAGGGTTTCTGAAATTACTGAGGGAAGGGCATGGTTCCAGTTATACCACCCCACGGAAGATCGGTTAAGGGACGATATCATCCAAAGGGTTGAATCTGCAGGATGTCCAGTTCTTGTCGTACTCTGCGATGTGCCAACTTTCGGTTTTCGGCCACGGGACATTAAAAATGGACTTGCCATGCCACCAAAAATGTCGGTGCATAACATCTTGCAAATTCTTGGGAAACCCCGTTGGGCTATGGAAACCCTAAGATTTGGCCAACCCAATTTTGAGACCTTACGACCCTACATGCCTAGAAATCTGAATCTAAATGAGTTAGGAAAGTTCATGGATGAAACGTTTTCCGGCCGTTTGAATGAGGAAAAGATAAAGCCCATTCGGGATATGTGGAAGGGCAAACTAGTTTTGAAGGGTGTGTCATCGGAAGAGGATGCGGAGATAGCGGTAAGGCTTGGATTGGATGGGATTATAGTTTCCAATCATGGGGGTAGACAGTTGGACGCGGGAGAATCGACTATCAAACCCTTAACAAGGATAGCGAAGGAGTTCGGGGACAAAGTAACCGTCATGATGGATAGTGGCATCCGTTCCGGACCTGACATTGCCAGAACCATTGCATGTGGAGCCAGCTTTACCTTTTTGGGACGCTCATTTATGTATGGTGTTTCCGCTCTTGGCAAAAAAGGTGGGAACCATACTATTTCACTGTTGAAAGTCCAATTGCGACAAGTGATGGAACAAGTCAATTGTAATAATGTAGCTTCTTTGGCCAATCATCTAGTAAGGCAAAAGAAATTTTGATAACAAGTTGGAAATTTAAAATTATTAAATAGCAAAGTTGTTCTTTATAGAAAGAGAGGTATTTATGGTATAACAGAATAGATAAATCTTATTTGTGACTAGTCCATTCTAAGGTTACAACAAAGTTTGTTTTATGTGCGACTCAAAAAAGCGCGGTTTTATTGGACGCAGCACAAGGATTGATCCCAATTATTCACACAGTTTCATTTCTGGTCTTTTTTAATAGAGCTAAGAATTGACCTTTTACGGGACTTAGGTTGTTCCTTTTGACTTGCTGTATCAAGGGGTAATTTAATTAATTGATCAAGTAAAACCCTGTTTGAACTTCAATGTATTCATTTAGATTGTTTTGCCTAATTTTGGCTTACGAAAACGTCGAACCGGACGTTAATGGTGACCATTTGGGTGACTATATTTTGGTGTTATCGTGATAACCATTTGGTTTACAAATAGATAAGGGTGAAGGTTCAAAATCTACCACCCCGACGAATAAAAGCTGAAAAGTTCTCGTAGAAAGTTTACTTTCTTAAGAGAACTTTTTGCTTTTATAGAATAGTAAAGCACAGCTTTAATTTGCAACAACCCCTCATCAGGATGCACGAAGTGAATCCTGCACTTCGACTTTAACATAATTTTAACATTTTAAATCTTAATAATTTATTGATTATCAAGGTTTTGTTTTTTTTTATGTATAAACTCAAATCAGTATATATAAGTACAAACAGCATATGGAGGTGACCATTTTGGTGACCTTATTCTTGAAAATCCACCAGTTTACCGGGCTTTACCTCTTAGGTTCTCAGGGAAATCGTATTCGAAAAAAAAATAGCCTTCTTAAGAT
>JANQHL010000008.1 GCA_028277085.1 Flavobacteriaceae bacterium | reverse complement strand
CAGTGGACCGCTGGATTTTAGGCAAGAGAGCCAGCAAAAACTGCAAATGGACCATTTTGCCCAACACATTTTGTTTGATACTCCCAATTTGGCTCCGGGGGAAATGGGAAAACGGGACATGATTATTGTGGAGGCTATCTATTCCTCTATAGCTGAAAATAATGCAAAACAACAGCTCAATTTCAAATCGGACTACGGATTTGGAAATTAATTTTGTTTAAGTAGCTCTAAACGGTCTAGGTGATAAAATGCATTGATTATCAGGTGTATAATCACTTCTCTACAAAGGAATAGGGGACAAGTTTGCGGGGGTTGATTCAACAAAGAAAACATCAAATTAAGACTAATTCTAAATAATAACATTCCCTTAACTATTTAACATTAAAATGAAGTTTCCTTTATTTTAACACTACAATGAGTTAACAGGGTTGGGATGTCCCGTTAGGTATTTTTGTTAGGAATCCTTTTTAACATTTCTTTCTAAACCTAAAATTCTAAAATGAGAACACTTAAAACCCTGTTGTTACTTGGAGGCCTTGTGGTGGCTACTTCTTGTGACCAAATTGACGATTTCATCGGTGACGGTGGAGGCGGTGATGAAGAGCCTGCGGGCACGATTTTTGAAAACAAATCCAACCTGGAACCCCTGGTTTCCATTATGCCACAATTCAGTTTTGTAGACGTTTATTCTTTGATCAGTACTTCTGATGTTTTGCCAGGCAACTTCCAGATTGCCGGAGCTGCAGATGGGGCAGGGCTATTGGATGATCCTAACAGCGATGGCTTCATTTTTATGTTGAACTGTGAAGATGATTACTCTGTGGTACGGGTATATTTAGATGAGTATTTAAACCCTGTAAGTGGTGAATACGTATTGAATTCCGGGGTAGCGGACTTTGCCCGTCAATGTTCTGGTACCATGTGGGAGCGCGATATTCATGGTGGGGCATTTGATTTATATCTTTCTGCTTCTGAGAATTTCAACTACGATGTGAAAGGCATTGATCCGTACGCGCCCGCTACTCCAACTGCAGATTTTGGTATGGATGCCTTAGGGGAATTCCATTGGGAGAATGCTGTACCGCTTCCTCGTGATGCCTATAATGGTAGAACGGTTATCATAGGAGGGGACGATGATTCCTCCGGATCAGAAGGCCAGGTAACCTTGTATTACTCTGAAAATGGAGATGGAGATTTGAACGGCGGTAAGATCTATGTGCTTCGCGCTAAAGAAGTGCATTCAGGAGAATTTGCTCCAGATGAAGATGACAATCTTACTATCCCAATTAATATGGATGCTGAACCAGGAGTGACCTACAATGAAGGGGATTTGTATTTGGGCGCCACGTATGATGTGGAGTTTGTGGAAATTGGAAATGGAGCAGATATGACTCGGGAAGAGATGGAAAATGCTTGTATAGCGGTCAATGCCTTTCAATTCATGCGGGTAGAAGATGTGGACTATCAAAAAGGATCTGCTGCCAATAACAGAAATGTATACTTTGCGGTCACGGGTAGAGGACCTGGACGAGGTACTTATAATGACTGGGGAACGATATATAAACTGGAATTGGATGAAGATTCCCCAATGACCGGTAAAATGACCCAGATCGTTTCCGGAAATACCGATACCAATAATATGGACGGTAATTTGGCTAGTTTGCAAAGTCCTGACAATATCTGTGTTACGGAAAACTTTGTCTACATTCAGGAAGATCCGAATTCATTCAGCAGAGGGCATACGGCGTATATCTATCAAAGCGACTTAGATGGAAACACTACCAAAGTAGTAATGGAGTTTGTGGTACGCCAGGATCTAGCCAAAGACGGGAGCGCTGGCATTGGAACTGATAATGGGGAGTTCGAAAGGGACTCCGGGGAGTATGGCGCTCTAATTGATATTTCAGATAAGGTAGGCGTGCCGGATACTTTCCTCTTGGCGCTACAGCCCCACTACTGGGAAAGCGATGATTTCTTGAGTCTGGATGGCCATGATTTGCGTACCAGACCTGATGATATTGCTGCTGCTGACGCACGCGAAGGTTTTTCACCCCGGGAAGATGATCAAGGATCTCAGGTTGTCATTTTGAGAGGACTTCCTAGATAATAAAATTGTATATCAAAAAGGAAAGGCTCCTAGCAATAGGGGTCTTTTCTATATTCAATAAAACGATGTTGCTATGAAAAATGCGTTGTTATCGTTCTTTATTCTTGGCTTTTTTGTATTCAGCTGTAAACAGCAGGGGAAACTCATAGCAGAGGTTATGGAAAAGGAAGAGGTAGTTAATTGGAAATTGCTACAAGACTACTATTTGGAACATATGACCTCCGCTTTGACCTATGTCGATAGTTTAGAGCAATTACCAATGACTGGGGAAGCTACCGAGGCGACGTTTGCCAAGCTTCGGGAATCTTTTAAACGAGCCGAACCCTTTGGATCCTATCTTAATCCAGCCATTGGGCATCGGGCCAATGGACCCGCCTTACCCATGGTTACCGATGATTCTCAGCGAGTTTTACTTCCTATTGGATTGCAAAAAATTGAAGAAAGCATTTATGAAGGAGAAGAAACCGAAGAGCGCTATCGGGAAGAGCTAGCCATTATGAAGGGATTGCTGGGCAATCTTAAAAGGAATATCGCCGATCGGGAAGTAACGCCACAACGTTTCTTTATTTTTACCCATCAACAGTTGATGCGGATCATCAGTTTGGGAATTGTTGGTTTCGATACGCCGGTAAGCTATTTGGGCCTAAACGAAACCATAGTTTCTTTAGAAAGCTTAAAAGAGGTCTATCAACTAGGGATACAGTCTTTGGTCAAAGAAAAAAATGAACAACTCAACACGCAATTTCTCAATAATATTATAACCGCTCAGGAGTTTATTAAGAACAACTTGGATTTCGAGTCCTTTGACCGGTATACTTTTATTCGGGAGCATATGAACCCTATTACCCAAGACTGGGTGGAAATTCGCAAAACAGTGGCTATTTGGGAACCCGTAAACAACAAACCCTTTAATTTTGACGCGCCT
>JANQHL010000296.1 GCA_028277085.1 Flavobacteriaceae bacterium | reverse complement strand
ACCTAACACCTAACACCTAACACCTAACACCTTACGGCTAACACCCAACCCCCCTACATCTTCTTTAACGGCTTCGTTGGCTTCGGTTTTTCCTTTCTTTTCGTATTACCCGGGAACACAAGATTAGTGCTGGAGTAACTTTCCCCAAAGGTAATGGCAGCAGCATACACTTGTTGGATTGCATCTACTACCTGGGCCACACTAAGTTCTTTTAAAGGGTGGGTATAGACAGACCAGATAATTTCGTCACTTAGGGCGTATTTCACATCCAGGGCTGAGTGAAAATTGGCCACCAATGCATTTAGTAGCTCTTCCTCCCCCAATTTCTCCCGCTCTACAATAGGGGAAATGATCCGCATTCGATTGGCACTTTCATCGTAAATGCAGATCAATATGGCATCGTTGAAAAGGAAACGCGCAGAATTCCCTTGTACACTAACCGTGTCTGCCTCTTGTTGAATAATGTCCATTAATTTCTCCGGGCTCATATCCTGAGCACCCATACTTATCGAAAAGAAACCGATAATGAAAACTAGTAAGGAATTTCTCATGCAGCGTGTTTAGTTTAAAGTCGCTTGTTAACCAATTACTTTACAATTAACCCTGAAGTACATAACACATCATTAATCCAGTGCCAATATGATCCTCTAAACAACAATGCGGTAAAAAAGCTCAAAGAATCTGCGTGAATCCTTACGCCGGAAATTTCTTTTATTCCTTCATGGTGTGATAGACATTCTGTACGTCATCGTCTTCCTCTATCTTTTCTAAAAGCTTTTCCACGTCAGCGATCTGTGCTTCATCGAGTTCCTTAGTTACTTGTGGAATGCGCTCAAATCCGGAAGAAAGGATTTCAATATTTCTGGATTCTAGCTCTTTCTGAATGTCTCCAAAACTTTCAAAAGGCGCATAAATCAGAATACCATCCTCATCCACAAATACTTCTTCCGCCCCAAAGTCGATCATTTCCAATTCCAGCTCCTCAGGGTCTATTCCCTCAGCATTGATCCTGAAATTACAAGTATGGTCAAACATAAATTCAACAGAACCTGAAGTACCCAAGCTTCCATTACATTTATTAAAATAACTGCGGATGTTGGCTACAGTACGGGTATTGTTATCGGTGGCGGTTTCAATAAGGATCGCTATGCCATGCGGCGCATACCCCTCAAATAGGACTTCTTTGTAGTCGCCCTGAGATTTATCACTGGCTCGTTTTATGGCCCTTTCGATATTGTCTTTGGGCATGTTCGCGGCCTTAGCATTCTGAATTACAGCACGTAAGCGGGAATTAGCATCCGGATCAGGACCTCCTTCCTTTACGGCCATGACGATGTCTTTCCCAATTCTCGTAAACGCTTTGGACATTGCCGCCCAGCGTTTCATTTTTCGTGCTTTTCTAAATTCAAATGCTCTTCCCATTCTAAGTTATTAATTCGAAAAGCTCAAATTTAAAAAAAGCGGTTACATGTAAAAAAATGGAGAGGAGGATTACCCATTGATTATGGCCTCTATAGTTTTAGCCAATGCGATATCGTTTAGTGTAATGCCCCCAACATCATGAGTATTTAGCCTAATGGTAAGCGTGTTATACACATTTTCCCAGTTAGGATGGTGGTGTTGCAGCTCACATTCGAAGGCAATCCGGGTCATGATAGCAAAGGCTTCTTTAAAATCATTAAATCGAAAGGATTTTGTAATTGCTCCTTCCTGGAATTCCCAGCCCGGTAAGGTTTTAAGATTTTCGCTTAGCTGTGTTTCGGTAAGTTTTTCCATACTTAAAGGTAAACAATTCACTCCACAGAAAGATGGTGGTCTATAACTTCTTGGTACGAAAACCGTAGGTTTTTCGGCAGTCGATTTTCTTTAGGTAAAGCAGCCATGTATCGATCGTCATTCGTAGTGTAAACCTTTTTTAACAACGGATGGTAATTACCCATTCTCTTAATGACTTCTCGAATGAAATCTTCATGATGAACCAGATCTTTGCTACCCAGATGATAAATACCTGTTTTCTTTCTATTTATCAAGTAATGGATCTGCTGCGTTAAGCGGTCATCCGTAGTTACGTTAATGATCAGGTTGGGAAATACTTCCACAGGTTCTTGGGCATCCAAAAGGTGCTTTATTTCTTTAAGGCGAGGAGAAGTATTGCCAAATACCATAGGGACCCTAAGAATGGCTATCTTTTCTTCCGGCATTCTCAGCATCATATTTTCTATCCGGATCTTTAATTTGCCATAGATGCTTTTAGAAAGGGTCTTGTCAAACTCATAAGAAGGGAACTTACTATAGGCATCAAAAACATTAGCTGACGAAATAAAATACAGCTTACAATTAGTCTTGGTCAAATATTCCATAAGATGGAGATGTGCCTGAATTTGCGCCGGAAAGTTACCTCTTAAGGCAGATATAATGTAATCTGGCCGTATTTTTTCCAAGAGTCGGAAAATGTCATCTTCGCCGATATCGTAACGGTAAAAATGTTCGTTCGAAGCAAAAGATCGGTTGGAATTATAGGTGCCGTAGGTATCGAAATAGTTGCAGAGTTCCTTGTATAATGCTCTGCCGATAAACCCGCTGGCTCCTAGGATGAGAATCTTATTCTTTTTCAAAATATAGACAATCCAGTTTTAGTGGTCAATTTTTCCAAGGCTACCATTCCAAGCCTGGAATTTCCTTTTTCGTTTAATCCCGGGGACCATGTTGCGATGCAAAATTGCTCCGGAAGTAGTGCTACGATACCACCGCCAACACCACTTTTGCCGGGCAAGCCCACTTCAAAAGCAAATTCCCCGGCCTCATCGTAAAACCCACAGGTTAGCATGAGCGCATTGATGCGCTTCACCTGTTGTACATTTAAATAGGGGTTATTCTGTAAACACTTGCCTCTATTGGCATAAATAAAGAACACTTTTGCTAGTTGTTCACAAGACATTCGCAAGGCGCATTGATGAAAATAAAAATCCAGTACGGTATCCACATCGTTTTCCAGATTTCCAAAAGATTTAATGAGATATGCTGCGGCATAGTTTCTAAACCCAGTTTCTTTTTCTGAAATAGCTACACTCTCATCGAAAGAAATGGAGGAATCGTTTGCAATTTTTCGAACAAAGTCTAGCAGTGTCTCCTTTGGGTTTTCGAAATGGGATACCAGAATATCGGCAATAACTATGGCTCCGGCATTTATCAGCGGGTTTCGCGGTTTCCCCTGTTCTTGCTCCAACAAGGAAAGGTGATTAAAGGGATCACCAGAAGGTTCAACCCCTACACGCTGCCATAAATCATCCCCTAAAATAGAAAACGCCAAAGAAAGTGTAAGCACTTTGGAAATACTTTGTATTGAAAACTGCTCCTTCGCATCACCGCAGGTATAGAGTCTACCTGTTTCATCCACAAACGCCATACCAAATTTATGGGGAGCTATCTTAGCGAGTTCGGGGATATAATCAGCCACTTTACCACGCTCCTTCTTTTTGTTTACTTCATCAAAGATGTTGTCAAGAAGACTTTGGTAATCCATTTAATCCTATTTGTAAAAAGGAGGCTTAATTATGGTGGCCGTAACCTGGTTTTTCCTGATTTGGATTTGGATTGCAGTGCCTTCACCAGCAAAATCAGCAGGAACATACCCCAATCCAATCCCTTTTCCCAGGGAAGGGGACATTGTGCCGGAAGTGACTTTCCCGATCTCCTTACCTTCGCTACTAAGTATGGGATACCCTTGTCTGGGAATTCCTTTTTCGGTTAGCTCAAACCCTACAAGCTTTCGTTTTGGCCCACGCTCTTTTTCTAGTTGCAGTGCTTCGGAGTTTACAAAATCTTTGGTGAATTTTGTAATCCAACCCAGTCCTGCTTCAAAAGGAGAGATAGTATCATCAATATCATTGCCGTAAAGACAATACCCCATTTCCAGGCGTAGGGTGTCACGCGCCGCAAGACCTATAGGTTTGATCCCATAGGCTTTCCCTGCTTCAAACACCTTTTCCCAGATCTGTGCTGCCTCGGAGTTTTTACAATAGATCTCGAACCCACCGGAGCCCGTATACCCCGTAGCCGAAATGATAACATGCTCAATGCCTGCAAAGTCCCCAACAATAAAATGGTAAAACTTTATTGCGGCGAGGTTGTGTGAAGAAAGGGATTGCATGGCTTCAACTGCCTTTGGTCCCTGGATGGCAAGTAGGGAGTAGTCATCTGAAATATTACGCATGCCGGCTTTAATGGTAGTATTGTATTTGGCGATGTGTTCCCAATCTTTTTCAATATTTGCAGCATTTACTACCAACAAGTAGGTTTCTTCCTTAACCCGATACACAATCAGATCGTCCACAATTCCACCACTTTCATTGGGCAAACAACTGTATTGTGCTTTCCCAACGGTAAGTTTTGTGGCATCATTGGAGGTAACTTTTTGCACCAAGTCCAAAGCATTGGGCCCTTCAATCAGAAATTCACCCATATGGGATACGTCAAAGACTCCCATATGATTTCTAACCGTCTCATGTTCTATATTCACCCCTTCATAGGAGACCGGCATCTGATAACCGGCAAAAGGAACCATCTTCGCTCCCAGTGCTATATGGGTATCAGTAAGTGCGGTTGTTTTCATAAAAACAGCTTTAATTCAACATAAAAATATCGAATTAAAAACTGCTTGCTAAAAATGCGTACCGATGTTTTAAACAAAGGGATGTTGATTGCTTTTTTTGGAAAACTCAATTTTTTGACAAATACGACTTAAGTTCATCATAGGTGGCAATCTTGATTGTGCTTTTTTTGCCTGTCATTACTTTTTGAATTTGAGGAGGGATTTCAGGTACAAACCCTAAAGTTTCCTCTACTACCGGCAAAAACTTTACGGGGTGCGCAGTTTCCAAAAAGATACCATAGCAATCCGGGCAGTTTTCCATGTACTTTTTTAAACCTAAATAGCCTACTGCGCCGTGAGGATCCATTAGATATCCATAGCTATTATAAATCGACTTCATAGTCGCTCTGGTGGCCTCATCTGAGAAGGAATAGGAAGAAAAATTCTGGGACAATGCAGTTACGTCGTTATCAAACAATTCCAGAATTCGGACAAAATTACTCGGATCGCCAACATCCATGGCATTGGAAATCGTGGCTTTTGCCATTTTTGGTTGATATTGCCCAGTACGCATGTAGTTTGGAACCACATCGTTACTA
>JANQHL010000253.1 GCA_028277085.1 Flavobacteriaceae bacterium | reverse complement strand
TACTTTATGGAAGGAGAGCGCAGAAACATCCCAGCCCTTAGTTGTGAAATCGTATTTTTCATCGGTGTAATGCCGTCCTTTTCTAACGTTGATGGACATTCCAATAGAATGCAGCACAAAATCCAGCTTGCCCCCTAAAATCTCCATAGACTGGTTCACCAAATTTTGCAGTTCCTCCTCGTTAGTAGCATCCGCAGGAATAATCTCCGCACCGGTTTTTTCAGCCAATTGTTTTATTTGCCCCATACGCATAGCAATTGGAGCATTGGTAAGGACAAATTCACCTCCTTCTTCATGAACACGCTCTGCAGTTTTCCAAGCAATGGAGTTTTCGTCAAGTGCACCAAAAATGATTCCCTTTTTTCCTTGTAATAAGTTATAACTCATAGTAAAAGATTGTTGTCGGTTTTCCGGAGTAAATATAGTCAATTCAAAAATCGGATAGGATTCCCGATAGTTTTAGCCCCTCCGCTATAGCATTTGATTGTCCAACATTAGAATGCCTCTTAGACGAGGGTATTCAACTTTGTGTTAGTAGTGTTCTGGCATGATTCTCCGCGGATTCCGAATACGACTTCCCTCCCAACATTTCTGCCAACTCGGCAATGCGTTCTGCCTCAGATAACAACTTCATTCGGGTACTGGTGGTACGCTGATCCTCTTCTTTATATACTTTAAATTGCTGACTTCCCTTTGAAGCCACCTGGGGAAGATGCGTAATGGAAAATACCTGCATGTACTTCCCCATTTCTTTCATGATCTCACCCATAGTATTGGAGATCTCCCCGGAAACCCCTGTATCAATTTCATCAAACATAAGCGTGGGTAGCTGCTCATAAGAAGCTAAAATAGCCTTAATCGCAAGCATGATTCTTGATAGTTCCCCTCCTGAGGCTACTTTTTTTAGTTCCCCATAATGCGACCCCCTATTCGCAGAGAACAAGAACGTTAACGCATCTTTTCCCCTATTGTTAAAATCCCTAGATGGGGTAATCTCAATTTGAAATCCCGCCGAAGGCATGCCCAGCACACTCATTTTCTCCTCAAGCATGCGCTTTAGCTCCGGAATACTTTTAGCCCTTTTTGCGGATAGGTCAATACAAAGATTTTCAAGCCGTTTTCGCTGTGCCGCTAGCGCATTTTGTTTGTCTCGGATATCAGTGTCAATGGTTAAAGAAACGGCCACCTTCTCGCTCAATGCTTCTTTAACCGCGATTAATTCCCCGATTTCCGCAACCTGATGTTTTTTTAACAAATTGTGTAAGCGCTCTAGTTGACCATTAACCTCCGCCAGCCTTTCAGGATCCGGCTCTACGGTTTCCTTTAGGCCTTGAAACTCAGAGGTGATATCATCTAATTCTATTGTCGAGGCTTCTACCCTTTTATTTAAATTCTCGAATTTTTCTCCAAATGCAGAAAGTTTCTGCGTCGCCTGACGAAGTAACATAAGGCTGGACATCACTCCCATTTGTTCCTCGTTGAGCAACTGATGCGCTTGTGCAAGTAACTCCAATAACGTCTCTACGTTGTTCAGTTGTTCGAACTCTGTTTCCAACGCATCTAATGTTCCTTCTTTTAGCGGCGCTTTCTCCAATTCGTCCAACAGAAACGAATTGTAATCCAACGCTTTAGCCGCTTCTACCTTAAGATCTTGTAGTTGTTGAAGCTCCATTTCCAAATGCCGAAAAGCATCCAGGTTTTTACGGTACTCCTTGAGCAGCTTCACATTTCCAGCTAAGGCATCTACCACCTTAAATTGAAAGGCATTCTCAGTGAGTTGTAAAGTTTGATGCTGCGAGTGAACGTCGATCAACTGATTTCCTAGCCCCGAAAGTATTTCCAGGTTCACAGGGGTATCATTCACAAAAGCACGTGACTTGCCACTTGGCAAAATCTCTCTTCGCAAAATAGTGTGTTCCTCATAATCCAGGTCACGGGCCTCAAAAAACGGCTTTAATGCATAGCCCGAAATAGAAAACTCGGCTTCTACAGTACATTTCCTACTCTTGTCCTTTAGTAAAGAAAGGTCCGCCCGCTTTCCCAAGACGAGGGATAGTGCCCCCAAAAGGATGGACTTTCCAGCACCGGTTTCCCCTGTTATGGTAGTAAAACCATCCCCAAAGGTGACGTTTAGATCATCGATAAGGGCATAATTCTTTATAGCGAGTCGGACGAGCAAGGCATATTCTTTTGGCTTGGCAAAGATAAGCCATCCAAAGGATTAGTTTAATAGCTAATTGCATTCCAGGTAGTGGAATAGAAGGGGGCTACCTTATTCAGGCTTTCTTTTAGCTTGACGATATCTACCTTGGGGCCGTCTGAAAAAACATTTTGGATCTCCTCCGCCTTGGCATCAAAAAAAGTCTGTATTAAGAATGCATTCGGGCGGCGCTTTATGAGGGTCTCAAACAAACGCAGGCTGCCGGCAATAACTTGTTTTCCCGTGCTGTTATTGTCAGCAAGCACATCCATACCCTTGCGGTGATAGTTATACATTGCCATGCGATATTCCCGAAAAGTATTGGAAAGCAGATTATCCACCAATTCAAAGCGGGTGCGTTCTCCGGTTTCCTGGGCCCACCCTCCAAAGCTTGTTCCCTGCGCCTGGGTAACAATGTTCTGTGCAAGACGGTAGTATTCATCGCCACTTTGCAAAGAAAACGTATCGGCATCCAGCCCTAAAATTATGTACACGTAATAGGCAATTACCCCTACCAGATTGGAATCAAAGGAATTGGGATTGTACACCAGAGGCTCGAACTCCTGGTATTGAAAATTGAAATCATTATCCTTGTAATTGAATACCGGAGTTTCATAAGAGGTATTGTAGACAGGACGGGAGGATTGGATTTGTAGGGTGGCTTCAAAACGGTCCGATTCATAAGCGGTAACCGTGATAAACATCCGGGCACTTATCCGCTCATTTTCGGCAAAAGTGCGATTTGTCCATTTATTCTTGTTCACAAAGTCATTCAAGGCGCGCTCCAGGGTCCTGAAAATCTGCTGGTTGGTCTGCCCCACCTGATCGGAGTTCACAGTAACACTACAGTCCAACTCCTGTGCCTCTACTCCTAAGGCAGCACAGAGCATAACAACTAAAAACAAACTACGCATGGATCCGATGGATGATTTCTTTCCAAATATCTGAGGCAACCTCAGCCTTTGTCTTTAATTCAAACGTCTTGGAGCTAAAATTCTTGTCCAGAAAAGTAATTTTGTTGGTAGTCCCTCCGAAACCTGCACCAGGGTCATTTAACGAATTCAAAACAATGGCGTCAAGGTTTTTTGTGGTTAACTTGCTTTTGGCATTAGCCAGTTCATTTTGAGTCTCTAATGCAAATCCAACCAAAAACTGCTGCTTTTTTGTCGTCCCCATGGAACGCAGGATATCTTTGGTTCGTTCCAGTTCCAGTTGCAAGGTCTTATCCTTCTTCTTGATCTTTTGCTTAGCCACTTTTTTTGGTCGATAATCCGCTACAGCTGCAGCAGCTATGGCAATATCGACCGTAGCGTACTTCTGATGCACAGCGTTGTACATCTCTTCCGCAGAAGTAACCCTAATAAGTTCAAGATAAGTATCCTCTAAAGTCAAAGCTGTGGGTCCACTAATCAAAATAACTTTAGCTCCCAGATCCAATGCCTTTTTTGCGAGCTCAAACCCCATTGTACCCGTAGACCTATTCCCTAAATAGCGAACAGGATCAATGGCTTCGTGTGTAGGTCCCGAAGTAATGAGTACCTTCTTACCAGATAGTGGAAGCCCAGCCACAAGGTGTTTTTCAATAAAGTCGAGAATATTCTCCGGTTCGGCCATCCGACCTTCTCCATGTAAACCGCTGGCCAATTCTCCAGACGCCGCCGGGATCATAATATTCCCAAAAGATTGCAGTTTTTGAAACGTCGCCTTGCTTGAGGGGTGTTGATACATATCCAGATCCATGGCGGGAGCAAAATACACCGGGCACTTTGCTGAAAGATAGGTTGCCAAAAGAAGGTTGTCGCATGTACCGGACGCCATTTTGGACAAGGTATTTGCAGTGGCAGGAGCAATTACCATCAGATCTGCCCATAGCCCTAGTTCCACATGATTATTCCAGGATAGGCTCCCTTCCTCCTCGTTTACAAAATCCAGCAAAACCGGATGCTTGGACAAGGTGGAGAGGGTTAAGGGCGTTATAAAGGCACTTGCATTTTGCGTCATTACCACGCGAACAACAGCACCTGCTTTTACAAACAACCGCACCAGAAAGGCGGTCTTGTAGGCGGCAATCCCCCCGGTAACGCCCAAAAGGATGTTTTTACCGCCCAGCATTTACGCGTCTTTCTCCGTGTTCCTGTAGTAAATTTTGTCTTCTAACCACTCCTGTACCGCTAAGGCATGTGGTTTGGGGAGCTTTTCGTAAAATTTGGATACCTCGATCTGTTCTTTATTCTCAAAAACTTCTTCCAAACTATCACTGTAGGTAGCAAACTCCTCCAGTTTTTCCAGCAGCTCTTTTTTGATCTCTGAATTTATCTGTATCGCTCTTTTTGATGCAATGGAAATAGCCTCGTAAACATTCTCTGTTTTCTGATCAAACTCATCTCGGTTAAACGTAACCGTAGAAATAGGTGCTTTTGTGTTTTTTAAATCTTTCATCGTGGAATCTTCACTAGTTTATTTGGAAACTGCCTCCTCTTCCGGCAATTCCAATTCTTGTTGTATTATTTCAAAATATCTGCTGGCCTCTTTTTGATATTTCGTTTCAGGATATGATTTCATCAACGCCCGATAATAGCCCAATGCTTCTTCATAACGCTCTTTCTGTCGAAACTGTATACTGTTTTGTGCCAACGTTATTGCTGATTTCAATCGATAGTAAAAGGCATCTTCACGGAAGACCGAACCCGGGTTGTCGGAAATGAAATTATTTAAAGCCGCTATGGACGAAATCAGGATGGGAAAGTTAAACTCTCCCAATTTGTCAAATTGTTTGGCGATTTCAATTTCTTTTTTCTGTTTCTTCTGTGTTAATTCCTGAGCCATGGCATTTGCCTCGTCGAAAAACTCAGAATCCGGATAGGTGTTGATGAAGTTTTGAAGTTTGGCAAGCGCCTTATCCGTATCCGTTTGATCCAGAGAATATCGAGGCGATAACATATAGTAGCTTTTTCCCTCTAAGAAAATCCCTTCCTGTAGTTTGTCACTATTAGGATATGATTTGATAAAACGCTCAAATTGATATCCGGACAAATAATACTGTTCTGTTTTGAAGTAGGAATCTGCGAAAAAGAACATTACGCGCTCTCCCTGAGGTTTTCCTACATAGCGTGGAGCGATCTGTTCAAATAATCGGTTGGCCCGTTTATAGTCGCCTTCATTATAATACCGCTCAGCTAAATCGTATTTCGCTTTGACATCCTCGTTCTTGAGCACTTTTTGGTACTCATTACAGGATACGAGCAGGAAAATAAATAGCATTCCAAGGAAGTAAGTCAGGCGTACTCGAAAAAACATTCGGCAAAATTAGTAATAATCCATTGATTAGCACAATCTAAAGTGGCAATTCTACCCTAGACAAACAAGAGATCAATATAATTTTGGATAAACTTTAACGCCTTACGCCTCCACCTGTTGCCCCTGCTTTAGAAACGCTGCTATTTTCTTTTTGAGTGTGGGACTAGCGGCAACCAGCGGTAAGCGGACATGGCCTTCGCAAAGCTTCAATGCTTCAAAAAGCGCTTTAATCCCTGCCGGATTACCCTCTTCAAAAATCAACTGCATCCCATCCAACAAAGACTGATGAATTTCATAAGCGGGTTCCGAATCCCCTCGAAGTGCAAGGGAGATCATCCTGGAACATGCTTCAGGTAGGCCTTGGCCCAGTACCGAGATTACTCCTGAACCACCGGCCAGAACAGTAGGCAATGCAGTGAAATCATCTCCCGAGATCACGTAAAAATCTCCTGGTTTTTGTTGTATGATTTGATCTACCTGCAGTGAATCACCTGAAGCCTCTTTGATCGCTACAATTTTCTCGAAATCTCTGGCAAGACGTAAAGTTGTTTTGGGCAGCATATTGCTCCCTGTTCGGGAAGGAACATTATACAATATTAAAGGCAGCGGGCTGGTTTCCGCTATAGCTTTGAAATGTTGATATATCCCTTCCTGGGTAGGTTTGTTATATGCGGGAGAAACCGAAAGAATGGCTTCAAAATCCATAAAATCTATGGTTTCAAGATCCTTTACAACGGCCTGGGTGTTATTGCCCCCTACTCCCACTACCAGGGGGAGTCGACCGGCGTTAGCCAAAGAAACCGTTTGCATTACCAACCGCTTCTCAGTACTATTCAAGGTGACCGCTTCCCCGGTTGTACCTAAGACCACCAGGTAATCCACACCCCCGGAAATACAATGTTCAACAATATGCGTTAGTGCTTTTACATCAACACGTAATTCACTGTTGAACGGGGTTACTAACGCTACGCCTGTACCAATTAAGAAATCCACTTCAAATCTCATTTAATATTTTCAAGTACTTTTTTAGTTCCGCGGCAAAGGTGTTGAAATCATCCAACTGGCAATCGAATATCAAATCGTTCATAGCATTGTCCACTCCTTTGAATCCCACCCGTATTCTTGCATTCACCTTTGTTGACATTAACTTTAACAAGAGCCTGTCGTCTGTATAATAGTTGACCAGTACGTCATAGTTTCTTCCGGAGAACTCCGAAAAATCCCCATTTTCAATGGAGCCATTCCATCCCAGTTCTTTGTCCGTACAAAACGGAATAGAAAACATCCCATACTTGTCCTGTCCGCGTTTATATCCTATAACCTGGATGGAATTCGGTTTGAGATCAAGCAGTTGCCGCAGCTCCTGAAAAATCTCTGCCCTGGGAAACTTATCCATATCTACTACACAGGCTATTAAAGAAACCTTTTTATTTCCTTCAAAGAGTCTAGGTTTCTTCAGCTCATCTTCAAGATACTTTAATCCTGACTTTACCTTGAACTTTTCCTGAAATGCTTTAAGAACCATACCTGTAACCCGATTTTTACAAATGTATACATTCTTGTCGCATTCAGGATCAAAAGTAAAACCAACAAACTATCTAAAAAAATAACATTTTGTGATTTTTAAAACAAATAGGATTGCAACGCTTGCCCAATCGCAATATCTCAAACTATTGCTGTAACAAAATCACATTGGTTCCATCTTTGAACAACAAATACCCAACAAAAAATGACTTTTACCCTAAGACCCATAATCCTGTGCTTTCTAAGCATAGTAAGCCCTCTACCGCTTATAGCCCATGCCGACTGCATTTGACAATATTTACTTTTACGATACCTTAGAGAAGGTAAAGGGGGAAATTGCCCAAGATGTTCTTTCTCATACTGTGCTAACGCTGGAAGATCCTGTTTTTCCTCTCGCTGAGCAATCGGAAACACATTTGCTTTGCACTAATTTAAAAACAAGAAAGGGAACATTGGCCCAAGTGGTGTTTACCTTTGCCGATGACCGACTGCATTATATTGAAGCCAGGGGTAATGCCATCAGCACGCTGCTAGACTCCAAAAAGGACTCAGTGGAAACTTTTATGCAATATCGGGCAAGTTTTAAGGATAAGATCTTTGGTATTCCAGCAAAGGATCAGGTGTGGATGGTTAGTCCGGAAGCCGCCCACTGCAACCTGTTTACCTGGGACAATCCTTACCTGACGGCAAATGGGCCAACAGCAACAACATATACCGAATCTGCTGCAATACCAGCTTTTATTGAAATGGGGGGAGCACTTGACAAACTGCGATCCTTGTTTGAAGCCAATAGTAGCTTTATCTACGAACGAAAACTGGATGGTTCTGACCCCAATGCGCAATTACAACTGGATTGTTTTGGGATTGAATATGCCGGATTTCCCAGAAAGGTCGAAGCCCGTTTTGGGGATGGAAAATTAAATGTCGTATGGATCCTGACCGGAAAGGGAGAAGAAGATAGAATTCGCCAAAAACTGATCGGGCAGTATGGAGCCCCTGTCTTTGTCAACGACGATTGGGAAATATTTGAAAACTGGACTATTGGGCTTCGTAAGGATAAGCCGGAAGTACTGTTGCTTACTCCAGAGTTAGGACAGTTCTACAAAACTGAATTTTTTAAACAGTAACGAAAATGGAGTTCTGTAAGAGGATTTGCTAAATTCCCAAGATTGCTTTAGGGTTAAGAAACTCCCTTCTCAGTTTATGCACCCTTTTCCCTTTGATATGATAGAAATCAATTTCCGAATGTGTGGAAATTTTTAGTTTTGGTTGTTTGATTTCCAACCTTTTACACCATGAAAATCTTTAGAAGTGCCCGAAAATCCTTCATAGACAAGGGAAAATTAAAAAAGTATTTGCTGTATGCCTTTGGAGAGATCATTTTGGTAATGCTTGGAATTTTACTTGCCTTTCAGGTAGATCGCTGGAATGATAATAGGATCAATAACAAAAATGCCCTGAATTATTATCAAAACATAAAAAACGAAATCACGGAAGATGCCAGGATACTTGAAGGTGAAATCTCCTATAATGAACGGTATCTAAAGCAATTTAAGACTGCAAACCACATCATTTCAAGTGATGACCGTTCAAAAATCGATTCGCTGGGAGGGATCATTTTCAGTCTGACCACGTATTCCGACTTTGACGAGGAGGGCAATATTTATGAAACGATGGTCAACAGTGGGGAAATAAAGCTATTGAAAAAGCGAGAAATTATTGAATATATGCGCGAACTTCAGGGGCAGTATAATTATATCAACCGTATGGAAAAAATTCATTGGCAGGCTATAATTCAATTTGCAATACCTGCGATGCAGCAACCCCTTAATTTTTCCACTCAAAAGATCGTACGGCCCGAAATGGTTTATAACTACGAATTTCAAAATCTTTTGCTAAGTCTTGTAGCCATTATGGAAGAAAAAAACACAGCTTACAAAGACGCCTTGAGCCAGATTGCGCAACTAAACCAAATATTGGACAAGGAGTTGAAGCGATAAACACTATTTCCCTGTAATCAATAACATTACAAGTTGACGCCATTCGTCCGCTAAGCTCGATTCGCAAAACGGTTTTCCTGCCTGGCGATACCAATACGCTGCGTTCCATTCATCGCCTTCCTTCCGATGTAAATAGGCATGGATCCAGGAACCCATGGATACGCCATCCTGATCCACCAACTCATGGGCTGTATCCCAGTTCCCTTTAGCATCCCACCATAAAGCTTGCAGTGCTATAGGCCAAGAATCTTCAGGCTTGGATTTTTCCAGGGTAGCTTTAAATTCAGTGTAATGAACTGGTATGCTCATCCCGCCACCAGTTGTAAAAAGTCCTGCTCAGAAATAATGGGGACTCCCAGACCTTCTGCCTTGGTGCGTTTGCTGGGACCCATATTTTCTCCGGCCACCAAATAACTGGTCTTGGAAGATACCGAAGACGCCACTTTACCTCCATTGTCTTCGATCAACTTTTTAAGCTCATTTCTCCCAAGCGATGCAAACACCCCGGAAACTACAAAGGTTTGTCCTTTCAATATATCCGATTGTTGTTCCAATTGTGCTTCGGAGAGTGAAAACTGCAGCCCATAGCCCTTCAAGCGCTCCACAAGCATCCGATTCGATTCGTTCGAAAAAAACTGTACAACACTTTCTGCTATTCGTTCCCCGATCTCGTCTACGGCAACAAGCTCCTCCTGGGTAGCGATCATTAAAGCATCTATGTTCTTGTACGCTTTGGCCAGTTTCTTGGCCACTGTTTCCCCCACATAACGAATTCCGAGCGCAAACAATACCCGTTCAAAAGGAATGGCTTTAGAAGCGGCTACACCTTTTACTAAGTTTTCCGCCGATTTTTCGGCCATTCGTTCCAGGGGCATGATTTGTTCTACCCTCAACGCATACAAATCAGCATAATTCGCAATTAGCCCTTCACTATAGAGTAATTCTACAGTTTCACCACCAAGGCCTTCGATATCCATAGCCTTACGAGAAATAAAATGCTGTATCCGTCCGGTAATTTGCGGAGGACAGCCTGTATCATTTGGACAGAAATGTTGGGCTTCACCTAATTTTCGGACTAATTCCGTGCCACATTCCGGACAATGTGTAATGTAAACGGTAGGTTGCGAATCTTTGTTTCGCTTAGTAAAATCCACCGCAATAATTTTTGGGATAATCTCCCCGCCTTTTTCCACAAAAACGGTATCGCCTTCACGAATATCCAGTTTGGCAATCTGGTCGGCATTGTGCAAAGAAGCCCGCTTTACGGTTGTACCGGCTAACAAAACTGGTTCCAGATTTGCGACAGGGGTTATGGCGCCCGTACGACCAACCTGATAGGTGATTT
>JANQHL010000233.1 GCA_028277085.1 Flavobacteriaceae bacterium | reverse complement strand
GCTCCAAAGAACTGGCTCTTCTTGCTGTTTGCATCGTTTTTGGCGGCACTGATGATTTCCAGTAGTCATCAAGCTGACAAAAAAGTCACCAAAATTTCCACATTGAATGAAGAAGTAAGGGCGCTCCGTAGCGAATTTGTGGAGAGTCGCAGGCAGCTGCAGCAACTTCGGTTAGAATCTAATCTCAGGATGGTAGTGGCAGAAAATGGTTTGCAACCTTCGGCGGTAGCCCCTCAAAAGATAATCGTCAAATCTGAAAAATAGGGATGGCCATTACAGAAAAGAACATCATGAATCGGCTCTATCTGGTGGCAGGGGGACTTTTTGTTTTTGCCGTAGCGGTAGTGGTTAAACTGGTCGACATTCAAATGGTTAAGGGCGACACCTATAAGGAGTTGGCGATGCAAAAGACAGAAAAGATGTTCACCATTCAACCGAATAGAGGGAACATCTATGCCGACGACGGAAGTTTGTTGGCGGCTTCCTCTGCAAAATATGAGATACGATTTGACGCGAATACGGTAAAACAAAAAGACTGGGAAGAACATTTGGGTCCGCTATGCGATTCCCTGGGAAAACTCTTTAACAAACCTGCATCACACTATTTACAGCTCTTGCGAAAAGCGAGGGCAAATAAGAACGGTTACAAGCTTATCGCTAAGAATGTCTCGTATTTGGAATATTCCAGAATGCGGAAGTTTCCGTTGTTCCGCTATGGGCCAAATCGTGGTGGGTTCATTGAAAAGCATCGCGTAGTTCGGGAATATCCATTGGGAAAGATAGCGGCCAGAAGTATTGGCTATGAAAGAATTGACGAGCAGGGCTATTTTACCCGGGTAGGATTAGATGGCGCTTTTGGATCCAGTTTTTTGCGAGGTCAGGAGGGGAAGCGGTTAAAGCAGAAAAGTGCGGGCAGTCAATGGAAACCTGTAGGGTTTAATAACACGATTGAACCCAGGGACGGACAGGATATTATCACCACAATTAACACCAATATCCAGGATATTGCCCACCACGCACTATTGGCGCAATTGGAAAAATATAAGGCAGATCACGGATGTGTCGTGGTGATGGAAACAAAAACCGGGGAGATCAAAGCGATTTCCAATCTTGGGAGAACGGAAGAAGGTACCTACTACGAGAAGTTAAATTATGCTGTAGGAGAGTCTCATGAACCGGGATCTACCTTTAAGTTAATGAGTCTGGTAGCGGCTTTGGAAGATAAGGTGATCGATACAGGTGCTGTGGTCAATACTGAAAAAGGAAGGTGGAGAGTATATGATAGGGTAGTTAGAGATTCCAAATGGGGCGGATATGGCGAAATATCCGTAGCGGAGGCCTTTGCGGTTTCTTCGAATACGGCCTTTGCCAAAATAATACACGAGAATTACAAGGAAGCCCCCGAAAAATTCGTGAATCGACTAATGAATATGGGACTGCACGAGGATTTGGAGCTTCCCATTGTAGGTGAGGGGCAACCGGTGCTGAGATATCCGGGGGATAAGGGTTGGTCCGGTATATCGTTGGCGTGGATGTCTCATGGCTATGAAGTATCCATGACACCGATGCAGACCTTGGCATTCTATAATGCTATTGCGAACAATGGCGAGATGGTACGCCCCCGATTTCTAAAAGCGGTTAGGGTGGGTAGCAAGAAGGTCAAAAAGTTTGAAAAGGAAATTATCAATCCCTCCATTTGTTCTAAGGAGACCGTAAAACAGGCACAACAATTGCTCAAAAATGTAGTAGAAAAGGATTTTGGTACCGGGAGCGGCTTGTACTCCAGGAACTTTTCTATGGCAGGTAAAACAGGAACCTGTCAAAAAAATTACGTAGCCAAGGACCCGGATAAACTGGCCTATATTTCTTCTTTTGTCGGTTACTTCCCTGCGGACAATCCAAAATATTCCTGCATTGTGGTAATTCATGAGCCGGACAAAAGCGTAGGCTACTATGGAGCCGACGTTTCGGGTCCGGTGTTTAAGTCCCTGGCCCAAAAAATCTATATCAACTCCCCAGTAGTGGATAAGGTGGCCCAAAGCCCGTCGGGCCTGGATCAGCTCATTGCGGACTATGAAAACTATTATACCCAATCGCAACAAGAAGGGCATACCATTCCTAATGTAAAGGGAATGAGTGGAATGGACGCTATTTCTATCCTGGAAAACATGGGAATAGAGGTAGAGGTAAAAGGTAATGGCAAGGTAAAGGAGCAGTCCGTCGGCCCGGGAACACAGGTCGATCAAGTTAAAAAAGTGGTCTTGGAGCTTTCATGAAATTACTTAAGGACATATTGTACGGTGTTGGGCTCTCTGCAGTGCGGGGAGAGACGAACGTTATGGTGAATGCCATACACTTTGATTCGCGTCAAATCGGGATTGATGATGTTTTTGTCGCAGTGCCTGGCACACAGGTAGATGGTCACCGTTTTATCCAGAAGGCGGTGAATTCCGGAGCGAAAGCAGTTGTATGTGAGGTTTTTCCTGAGCTCACCGTAAACGGAGTTACGTATCTGCAGGTTGATAGCAGTCAAAAAGCGTTGGCGGTGATGGCCGCCAACTATTACGATAATCCCTCTAAGAACCTAAAGCTGGTCGGGGTAACGGGGACGAATGGTAAGACCACGGTGACTACCCTTTTGTATAATCTCTTCCGGAATGCAGGATATAAAGTAGGACTGATCTCTACTATAAAAATTATGGTGGATGACAAAGCGCATGCTACAGGGCATACGACGCCGGATTCGCTGACCATAAACAACTACCTGCAGTTAATGTGCCAGGAGGGAGTGGAATACTGTTTTATGGAGGTGAGTTCCCATGGAATTCATCAGAAAAGAGCAGAAGGTTTGCAGTTTGAAGGTGCTATTTTTACCAATCTATCCCATGACCATCTGGATTACCACAAAACTTTTGCGAACTACCGGGATACCAAGAAAAAACTGTTTGATGGTCTTTCTAAAAAAGCCTTTGCACTTACCAATGTAGATGATAAGAATGGCAAAGTAATGCTGCAGAATACAAAAGCAAGAAAAGTCACGTATGCGCTCAAGTCCTATGCGGATTATAGAGCGCAGATTTTGGAACGACAATTAAATGGACAGTTGTTGAAGATTGATGGGGACGAATTATGGACAAAATTGATTGGAGATTTTAACGCCTATAACCTACTGGCAATCTATGCGACTGCGGATATTTTGGGACTGGAAAAACTGGAGACCCTGCAACTGTTAAGTGAACTGGAAACCGTAGAAGGTCGGTTCCAATACTTTATATCGAAAGGGAAAATTACTGCTATTGTTGATTATGCCCATACACCGGATGCACTTAAAAATGTATTGATCACTATCAATGCATTGAGGACTGGAAATGAAAACGTCATCACCGTTGTGGGGTGTGGTGGTGATCGTGACAAGTCGAAGCGTCCGGTTATGGGTCATATCGCAACTGAAATGAGTAATCAGGCCATTTTCACCTCAGATAACCCTCGTACGGAATCCCCATCGGCCATTATTAAGGAGATGGAATCCGGAGTTGAGCCACAGAATACCAAAAAGGTTTTGGCGATAGAAAGTAGAAAACAAGCCATCCGTACAGCCTGCAAGCTGGCAGCTGAAAATGATATCATTTTGGTAGCCGGAAAAGGACATGAAACTTATCAGGAAACCAATGGCGTTAGAGCTGATTTTGACGATTTTAAAGAAGTACAATCGGCATTAAAAGAATTAGACAAATAGTAAAGAATGCTATATTATCTGTTTGAATATCTGGAGCAAGCGTATCAATTCCCCGGAGCGTCTTTATTCCAATTTATTACGTTCAGGGCGGCTTTTGCGGTACTGCTTTCGCTCCTTATTGCCATGGTGTACGGGAAACGGGTAATTCTTTATTTACAGTCAAAACAGATTGGAGAAACGATCCGGGACTTGGGATTGGAAGGGCAACAACAAAAAGCCGGTACTCCAACTATGGGGGGCGTCATTATCATCATATCCACCTTAATTCCTATTCTTTTGGTTGGCGATCTAAAAAACATCTACGTGATCTTGCTAATCGTGACAATGCTTTGGATGGGAGTTATTGGGTTTATAGACGATTATATCAAGATCTTCAAAAAGGACAAGAAAGGCCTTAAAGGGAGATTTAAGGTTATGGGGCAGATCACCTTGGGTTTAATTGTGGGTTCCGTACTCTATTTCCATCCCCAGGTGACGATGAAAGAAAAAGATTCTATGGTCATTACGGAGCAATTTGAAGTGGAAAATATCTATGGCCAGGAAGTAAAGGCGGTACGCACCAATGTCCCCTTTTTTAAGAATAACGAATTGGATTATGCCGATTTCATTGCCTGGGCCGGAGAAGGGGCGCGGGAGTATGCCTGGCTGATTTTTACCCTTATTGTGACCTTGATCGTAACCGCCGTATCAAATGGTGCCAACCTTACAGACGGTATTGATGGTTTGGCAGCAGGAACATCGGCCATTATCGTGTTGACATTGGGCATTTTTGCCTGGGTTTCCGGAAATATCCAGTTTTCGGACTACTTGGACATTTTTTACATCCCAAGGGTAGGAGAGTTAGTGGTGTTCATCGCTGCCTTCGTAGGAGGGTTGGTTGGGTTTTTATGGTACAATACCTACCCTGCTCAGGTGTTTATGGGAGATACCGGCAGTTTGACCATCGGTGGTGTGATCGCTGTTATCGCGATCATCGTACGAAAAGAACTCCTGATCCCTTTGCTATGTGGGATATTCTTTGCCGAATCCATTTCGGTGATGTTGCAAGTCGGCTATTTTAAACATACCAAAAGGAAGTATGGCGAAGGAAAACGCATCTTTCTCATGGCGCCCTTACATCATCATTATCAGAAGAAATTATATCACGAAAGTAAGATAGTTAACCGTTTTTGGATCATTGGGATCTTGCTTGCTATCGTGAGCATAGTGACATTGAAGATACGGTAGTATGAGCTACTTGGTTGCGCTTGGTGGAGGAGAGAGTGGCGTTGGAACAGCCCTACTGGGAATAAAGGAAGGATTTGAGGTCTTTGTTTCGGACAAAGGCATGATAAAAGAAGAATACAAAAAGGTTCTTGAACATATTGGAATTGAATGGGAGGAAAACCATCATACCGAAGCTAAGATTCTCAGTGCGGACCTGGTGATGAAAAGCCCGGGGATACCGGATACGGTCCCCTTGGTGCAACGGTTACGAGATAAGGGTATTCCCGTGATCTCTGAGATTGAGTTTGCAGCGGGATATACTGCAGCAACTGTAATCGGTATTACCGGAACCAATGGCAAGACCACAACGACAAGTCTCGCATATCATTTGTTAAAAGAAGCAGGTTTGGATGCGGGTGTTGCCGGGAATATTGGAAGCAGTTTCGCGAAGAGCGTTGCCGAGCAGACCTTTCGGTATTATGTTTTGGAGATCAGTAGTTTTCAATTGGATGGTATCCTGGAGTTTAAACCCAAAGTGGCTGTCATTACAAACATCACTCCGGATCATCTGGATCGATATGAGTATCAATTTGAGAAGTATGTGGCCTCTAAGTTTCGTATCGCTATGAACCAGGATAGCAATGACTATCTCATCTATGATGCAGATGACGAGGTAATTCAAAAGGGTTTACTAAAACATCCTGTTCAATCCAAAAAAGTGCCTTTTTCACTGAGTAAAACACTGGAAGAGGGCGCGTGGTTGGAAGAGAGCACTATTAAAATACATGTAGAATCTAAAACCTTGGAAATGAGTACAGAATTTTTGGCCCTGGACGGGCAGCATAATGTAAAGAACGCCATGGCGGCTAGCCTTGCTGCCTTGCTTGTCGGGGTTAGAAAGGAAGCGATAAAGCAAAGCATACAAACGTTCCAGGGGGTGCCACACCGTTTGGAAAAAGTGCTGAAGATCAATCATGTGGAATACATTAACGATTCCAAGGCCACAAATGTAAACGCAGCGTACTATGCCTTGGAAGGGATTAAAAAGCCTTTGGTTTGGATCGTTGGAGGTGTAGACAAAGGAAACGATTACACTCAGCTGATGCCTTTGGTACGCGAAAAGGTGAAAGCCATTATTTGCTTGGGAATGGACAACTCCAAACTGGTAGAAACCTTCGGTAATGTGGTGGAACCTATGGTGGAAACGTATTCAATGGAAGAGGCGGTTAAGGTGGCGTACAAAATTGCAGAAAGGGGAGACGCCGTCCTGCTATCACCGGCTTGTGCCAGTTTTGACCTTTTTCAGAACTATGAAGATCGGGGAGATCAATTTAAAGCAGCGATTCGAAAATTATAATTGAACAGATGAGAGCACTGTTGCAGAATATTAAGGGAGATAGGGCCATTTGGGGCATTGTTGCCTTTTTGGCATTGTTCTCCTTTTTGCCGGTATATAGTGCGAGTACCAATCTGGTCTATGTGAAAGATAGCGGAACCACTATTAGTCACCTTGTCAAACATGGGGTGCTGGTGTTCCTTGGTTTTATGATCATTTATGCGGTGCATCGTATTCCTTCACATTACTTCAAGGGACTGGTAGTAATAGCGATGCCTATTGTACTCCCGCTTTTAGCATATACCTTGACTGTGGAAACGCAGATAGGTGAGGTTACCGCCAACCGATGGATACGCATCCCTGTGATCGGAATTAATTTTCAAACCTCCACCCTGGCAGCTGTAGTATTAATGATATGGGTGGCGCGTTACCTTTCAAAAATAAAAGATGTGGCCGTTACCTTTAAAGAAAGCCTGTTGCCCTTATGGACCCCTGTGGTTTTGGTCATAGTACTTATTCTGCCGGAAAACTTTTCAACGGCGGTTATACTGGCTTTTATGGTACTGGTGCTCTGTTTTTTGGGGGGATATCCGCTAAAATATCTATTCGGGATTGTTGGGGTTGGGGCCTTGGCAGGAGCACTTTTTATAAGTGTGTTGTTTATAGCGCCTGATAAGATCCCTTCTCAAAGAGCATTAACCTGGAAAAACAGGATAGAAACCTTTATTTACCCTGAAAGCGCTACAGCGGATGCTTCCAGGCAAGTAGAATATGCAAAAATGGCGGTAGCAGAAGGAGGACTGGTAGGTAAAGGGGCAGGCAAAAGTGTAATGAAGAACCTGTTGTCACAAAGTACATCAGATTTCATTTTTGCGATCATCATAGAGGAATATGGATTACTAGGAGGATTGGGACTGTTGTTTTTCTACCTCCTGTTACTGTTCCGGATAGTAGTGGTAGCCAATTCCGCACCCACCGTGTTCTCAAAACTCCTGGTGATCGGTGTAGGGCTGCCTATCGTTTTTCAGGCATTTATCAATATGGCTGTAGTGGTGGAATTGTTTCCAACCACCGGCCAACCACTGCCTTTGATCAGTATGGGAGGAACGTCCATTTGGATGACCTGCCTGGCCATTGGTATTGTTTTGAGTGCAAGTAATAAAGAAGATGCAGGCAATAGTACTGCAGAAATAGATGATACTAACCCTTTGGAAGTATTAAGTGGGCAACTATAGGTTTATACTTTCAGGAGGGGGAACAGGAGGGCATATTTATCCTGCGATCGCAATAGCAAATGAGCTAAAAAGACGGTATACGGCAGCAGAGATTTTGTTCGTGGGCGCAAAGGACAAAATGGAAATGGAAAAAGTACCGCAAGCGGGTTTTAGGATACAGGGCCTTTGGATAAGTGGATTACAACGGAAACTCACGTTAAAAAACCTGATGTTTCCCATAAAACTGATGCATAGTTTGTGGAATGCTAGGAAAATAGTAAAGCAATTTCAACCCAATGTGGTTGTGGGAACTGGTGGGTTTGCCAGTGGTCCCCTATTGCGGGTGGCGTCCCAAAAAGGGATCCCTTGCGTGCTTCAGGAGCAGAATTCCTATGCCGGGATTACCAACAAATTATTGGCTAAAAAAGCACAAAAGATCTGTGTTGCCTATGATGGGATGGAACGCTATTTCCCTAAAGAAAAATTAGTAAAGACCGGAAACCCGGTACGTGCCAATCTGGTTAACAGGACGGAAGACAAACAGGAAGCCTTGAAATTCTTCGGGTTGAATACGGAACAACCCGTATTGCTTGTCCTGGGGGGTAGCCTTGGTGCCAGGAAAATGAATCAATTGATTGAACAAGAGCTGTCTTTTTTCGAAAACCTTGGGCTGCAATTACTTTGGCAATGTGGTAAGCTGTATTATTCAGAGTATGGTCAACATGAGGCTGAGCAGGTAAAAGTAAAGGCTTTTATCACGGAGATGGATAAGGCGTTCGCCGCTGCCGATATCATTCTGTCAAGATCCGGGGCAGGTACGGTATCAGAGTTATGTCTCGTCGGAAAGCCTGTGATTTTTATGCCTTCTCCCAATGTGGCGGAAGATCATCAAACCAAAAACGCCATGGCCCTGGTTCAAAAAGATGCGGCTTTGGTATACAAGGAGTCCCAAAGCAATTCGGAATTTGAAACGATGTTTGAAGATCTGATGCGGTCTCAGGAATTGCAGAAAGCATTGGGCAACAACATAAAGAAATTAGCCTTGCCTAAAGCAACGGAACATATTGTAGATGAAATAGAAAAATTATTGCATTGAATTTGTCAGCTATACATAAGGTATATTTCATTGGCATAGGAGGTATCGGCATGTCTGCTTTGGCACGCTACTTTCATAACGTAGGAAAGAGCGTTGCGGGATACGATCGGACCAAAACACCATTGACACTGGAATTGGAGGAAGCCGGTATTGAAATCAATTATGACCCTTCTGAAAAACGGATTCCTGCGAAGTTCACTTCAGCTTCAGGAACGCTGGTGGTCTACACTCCTGCAGTGCCCAAAGACCTGCCACAACTTCTTTTCTTTAAGGAAAAGGGCTTTTCGATAAAGAAACGTTCTGAGGTGTTAGGGATGATTACCAGGGATACCTTTTGCTTTGCTGCCGCCGGAACCCATGGGAAAACCACAACCTCAAGCATTCTGGCACATATGCTTAAAGAAGCCGGGACTTCTTTTACTGCATTTTTAGGAGGAATTTCCGAAGATTTTAATAGCAACTTTGCTTTTTATGGTGATGAGTTTTCGGTAGTAGAAGCTGATGAATTTGATCGCTCCTTTTTACAGCTTACCCCGGATATTGCCTGTATCACTTCCATGGATGCGGATCATCTGGATATTTATGAAACAGCATCCGATTTGGAAGAGGCATTTGTGGCCTTTTCCGAAAGGATAAAGTCAAATGGAAAGCTGATAGTACGGTATGGGCTACCCCTAGACGGGGTCACCTTTGGTATGGAACAAGAAGCGGATTATACCATCCATGATATTACCATAGAAGAGGGGAATTACTGCTTCACCATTAAGACGCCAAAGGGGGAGTTGGGGGATGTAAGATTCAGCAAGCCGGGGCATCATAACCTGTTAAATGCGCTCGCTGCATTTGCTATGGCTACGGAGGCGGGAGTACCTCCTGCTAAACTGATAAAAGCGCTCAAGTCCTTTAAAGGGGTGCAACGCCGGTTTTCATATCAGATTAAGGAGAAGGACTGTGTGTTTATAGATGATTACGCCCATCATCCTACAGAAATAGAGGCGGTGCATCAGGCAATTTCTGAGATGCATCCGGATCATTCGATAACCGTAGTCTTTCAACCCCATCTGTTTTCCCGGACTAAGGATTTTGCAGAAGGTTTTGCCACCAGCCTGGGGAAATTCGATTGTATTCTGTTATTAGAGATCTACCCGGCCAGGGAAACCCCTATTCCTGGAATTACGGCTACCTGGCTTTTAGAGAAGATACACAACCCCAATAAAAGGTTGATTGAAAAGGAAAATATTGTAGATGAGGTGAAAAAATGTGCAACGGAAATTTTGGTGACCCTGGGGGCGGGAGATATTGGATTAGAGGTGCCAAGAATAAAAAAGGAATTAGCGTATGCGAGTTAATTGGAATGCTATAAAAATGCTAGCCCTACTGTTTGTAATAGTAGGTTTATTCGGTTTTGCCGACTACCGGAGTAAAGGCAAAAAATTGGAAGGTATTTCCATTAAACTTCTCGGAGACAATAGCTTATATCTGAGTGAGGATGCGGTTAATAAATTGTTAATACAAAATTACGGGAGCGTAAAAAGTAGGACAAAAGAACAAGTAGTTTTGAATACCATAGAAACGGTAATTAAGTCCAACCCTATGGTAAAAGATGCCCAAGTCTACTTCTCCGTAAATGGGGAGCTCATTTCAAAAATCGTTCAAAAAGAGCCTATTGGAAGAGTAGAAGGAATCAACAGATTTTATCTGGATGATGAAGGAAAACGCATGCCATTGTCGCGCTATCATTCGGCAAGGGTTCCCATCATCACTGGCAAAATTACAGGGAAAACCTTGGAGGATGCCTATGTCATTTTGTCCTATATCAATAAGGATGATTTCCTTCGGAAAAATGTGATTGGCATCCATATTGAAGAAGAAAACAAGTATCAGTTGCGGCTTCGTATGGACAATTTTGTAGTGAGTTTGGGCGGTGTGGAAAACCTGAATGAGAAGTTCAAAAACTTTATGGCCTTTTATGTGAAGGCGGCGAAAGACAATACTTTGGAAAAATATACCATGGTAAGTTTAGAATTTGAAAATCAAGTGGTTTGCACAAAAATATAAGATATGGAAGAGGGTAAATATTCTGTAGGTCTGGACATTGGGACCACCAAAATTGTCGCCATGATAGGGCGCAAGAACGAGTACGGGAAAATAGAGGTGCTGGGGTCCGGGAGATCGCAAAGCCTTGGGGTACATAGAGGTGTTGTAAACAATATTACCCAAACCATTTCCTCTATCCAACAAGCAGTGGAGCAAGCTGAGTTAAATGCGGGACTTAAAATAGGTTCGGTGGTGGTTGGTATTGCAGGGCAACATATACGAAGCCTGCAGCATAGCGATTATATTACCCGGGCCAATGCAGAAGAAGTGATCAGCGAAGATGATCTGGACAAGTTGTGCAACCAGGTCTACAAGTTGGTAATGCTTCCGGGGGAAGAGATCATCCATGTACTCCCCCAGGAATACAAGGTTGACGGACAGGCAGAGATCAAACAACCTATTGGCATGTACGGCGGACGTCTGGAAGCCAACTTCCATGTGGTGGTAGGCCAGGTGTCCTCGATTAAAAACATTGGGCGCTGCATTAAGAGTGCGGGGTTGGACCTGGGAGATATTACCCTGGAACCTTTAGCTTCTGCAGAGGCGGTGTTAAGCCAGGAAGAAAAGGAAGCGGGGGTAGCCCTGATCGACATTGGTGGGGGAACCACGGATCTGGCCATATTCAAAGACGGAATTATTCGGCACACGGCGGTAATACCCTTTGGGGGCAACGTGATTACGGAAGACATTAAAGAAGGCTGTTCTATTATAGAGAAGCAGGCAGAGTTGTTGAAGATCAAATTCGGATCGGCATGGCCAGGAGAGAATAAGGACAATGAAATTGTTTCCATACCTGGACTTAGAGGAAGAGAGCCTAAGGAAATTACCCTCAAAAATCTCTCAAAGATCATTCATGCCAGGGTAGTCGAGATCATCGAACAGGTGTATGTGGAGATCCGGAATTACGGGCATGAAGAGCAAAAGAAAAAGTTGATCGCCGGAATAGTCCTTACAGGTGGGGGAAGCCAGCTAAAGCACTTAAAGCAATTGGTAGAATACATAACCGGCATGGATACCCGTATTGGTTATCCTAACGAACATTTGGCTGGGGATTCCGATGAAGAAGTCGCAAGCCCGTTGTATGCTACTGCTGTAGGACTGCTGATGAACGCCGTGAGATCCAGTGAGAAAAACCAGATGGAACCTGAAGCTGTAGCAGCTGAAGAGGAAGAAGTACTTGTTGGAGAAGAACACGGTGCAGCTACCGGAAAGGCGGTTGTCAAAGAACGCAAGTCCATTTTTGACAAATGGTCAGAGAAATTAAAAGACTTTTTAGATAACGCAGAATAAAAACAAAACACCCTTAATAAGCAACACAATGAGTAAGAGCAACGAATTTGACAATATCACGTTTGATTTGCCGAAGAACAAAAGCAATGTTATCAAAGTTATTGGCGTAGGAGGTGGCGGTAGCAACGCGATCAATCACATGTTTCAGGCAGGTATAAATGGTGTTGATTTTGTGATATGCAATACTGACGCGCAAGCACTGGAAAACAGTCCTGTTCCCAATAAGATCCAGTTGGGGGTTTCCTTAACGGAAGGTTTGGGCGCCGGAGCAAACCCTGAAGTTGGAGAGCAAGCGGCGGTTGAGAGCCTGGAAGATATTAAGGGAATGATGGATGGCTCCACTAAAATGGCATTTATAACTGCCGGAATGGGGGGAGGTACCGGTACTGGTGCAGCTCCGGTAATTGCAAAGATGGCCAGGGAATTGGGCGTTCTCACCGTTGGTATCGTCACCATGCCTTTCCAGTTTGAGGGGGTAATGCGGTGCAAGCAGGCACAGGAGGGTATAGAGCGGCTGCGATCTAATGTAGACTCCCTAATCGTGATCAATAACAATAAGCTGCGCGAGGTCTATGGGAATCTTGGCTTTAAGGCGGGGTTCTCAAAAGCCGATGAGGTATTAGCCACAGCGGCACGTGGGATCGCAGAGGTCATTACCCATCACTATACCCAAAACATCGATTTACGTGATGCAAAAACAGTATTGTCCAATAGTGGCACTGCCATTATGGGATCCGCTACGGCATCAGGGTCGGGAAGGGCTAATGAGGCTATAATGAAGGCCCTGGATTCTCCCTTGTTAAATGATAATAAGATCACGGGTGCAAAGAACGTCTTGTTGCTTATCGTTTCCGGCTCCCAGGAAATCACTATTGATGAAATCGGGGAGATTAATGACCACATTCAGATCGAAGCAGGTCATGGCGCCAATATAATCATGGGTGTTGGTGAAGATGACAGTCTAGGGGATGCTATTGCGGTTACGGTAATTGCTACTGGATTTGCTATGGATCAACAGGATGATATTGTGAATACCGAATCCAAGAAGATCATTCACACCCTGGAAGATGAGCAGAAGGCCGTGCAGGAATTGGGTGCCACCTCCACTTTCGTACAATCCGCCAAAGATGAAGAACCTACGATCATTAAACATCAACTGAACGAAGAAGAAGTCCCGGAATCTGATTTGATCCCAACCACACAGTACATTCGGAATTTTAATGTTTTCTACGAAGAGATCCTGCCCGAACCTGTAGAAGAGGTAATTGCCAACACTTCGGATGATGATTTTATCATTATTGAGGCAAAGAATATTATCAATGACATGGAGGTAATCGATCCGGAAGTGGTTGCTCCAATAGCAGAAGAAGATCAGTTTGCCTTAACCTTTGATCTGCCTTTGAACGAAGTAAAGCCAAAATCGGAAGAAAATACCGTCATATTCGATCTGGAAGAAGAAGTGAAGGATATGAAGGTGGAGGAATATATTGAAGTAAGTCCGGTATTGGATTTTAAGAAGGAAGGTGAGACGCGTTACAATCTGGAGGAGTATATGGAATTGGAGACGCAGCTTACCGGTGCGCGATCCGTTGCCGAAACGCACGAACCCAAATTAGTAGAAAACGAACTGGTTTTTGAAAAAAAGACGGTATCCACAGAGGCTGCTGCTAAAGGAGAGCCATCACCGGACGGAGGTATTGATCCCATGAATAGTTCTATCAACGATATGTTGAAGGAGCGGGCAGATGAGCGTAGAAAAAAACTAAAAAGCTTTAACTACAAGTTTAAAAATAACAGGAACAGCATCGATGATATTGAAAAAGAACCGGCATACAAACGCCAGGGTGTTGATCTGAGTGAAGGACCGACAGAACAAAAGGTATCAAGGATGAGTTTGGGGGAGGACAGCAATGATGAAATACAGCTGCGCTCCAACAATTCGTTCCTGCACGATAATGTTGATTAGTAGTGTTTAATAGGGTTTCCGTTGTAGGAGATCATTAGACCCGAAAATTGAAAAATTTTCGGGTTTATTTTTTATCTTCGCAGCCCGAAACCGAAGAAATTATGGGGCTGGAAGAGAAAGTAATGGCAGAGATGAAAGCCGCTATGAAGGCGAAGGATACTATATCCTTGGAGGCTTTACGTGCGGTTAAATCAGCGATTCTGTTGGCAAAGACGGAAAAAGGAGGCGGAGCAGGGCTTGCTGACGAAGATGAGATCAAGCTGGTGCAAAAGTTGGTAAAGCAAAGAAAAGACAGTGCCGCAATCTATCAGCAGCAAGGGAGAGAAGACCTTGCCGGTCTGGAATTGGACCAGGTGGCCGTAATTGAAAAGTTTTTGCCGGAGCAATTGACTGAGGAAGAAATCGAAAAAGTAGTGATACAGACTATTGATACCCTTGGTGCTTCGGGAATGCAGGATATGGGAAAAGTAATGGGAGTGGTTAGCAGGGAACTGGCTGGCCAGGCGGATGGAAAGACCATTTCCACTATTGTAAAGAGTAAGTTAAGTCGTTAATGAAATTGTCATTCCTGCGAAGACAGGAATCCAATATAGAAAGCAATATAAAGACATTAGGCCGCGTAGTTCAACTGGATAGAATATCAGATTTCGGCTCTGAGGGTTGGGGGTTCGAATCCTCCCGCGGTCACTAAAGGGGATTTTTCATAAATCGAATGGAAACTCCCCTTTTCCATATCCTTAAAACTCCCTGAAAACGAAGAGATTGCGCCGAAAATCTCATTGACCCGAAAAGTTCGAACAAGCTTGTTTTTGAAATCATACCCGATCCCATCGGGGAACACCATATATTGAATGGCCCTTTTCGTATTTAAATCCCCTAACTTCCACAATAACGGCAAGTTACAGGCATAACCAAGCGCCAATTTTACGGACTTTTTGAGGTTCGAACTATTTATTCCGCTGTTTTCCATTTTTACCTCCAGCTCCCTTTGTTCGGTCTTTAGTTCTGGCATGAAAAGGTCGTACTGGGACTTTGTAATTTCGTTCAGCACGACATATCTTCTTTCCAAAGTGTTTATCCGTTCATTGACCTGTTCAAGTTCTTTGGCCAATCGCTTTTGGTCTTCCAGGGCTTCTTGATTTTTATCGATCAAGGTGTCATGGATGATATCGGTCAAGGGTGCGATATACTTTTTGTCGGCTATTGTGTACCTGTCCAATAGGCTTAAAAACTCTTTATGGAGCTTTTTGGCACTCCTGTTCTCTTTGCTGCCCTTACGCCTGTTCTTGTAATAGTACAGGCCCTTTGCCTTAACGATATAACCGGTATAGGGTGTTCCGCAGACCGAGGATCTGACGAACATTTTCAATGGAAGGTTTTCATCATCGAACGAATATTTCTTGGGGGGTTCACCTGTATGGAGCAAATTGTGGATTCTAAGGAAGACCTCCTTTGATATAAGGGCCTCATGCTTCCCTTGGACTACCTCTCCGGGAATAAGACTGTTGACGATAAGCCCGCAATAGAAGGGGTTCCTGAAAAGGTCGGTCAGCCTTTTTGCCTTTATGTCCAGGCCCTTTTCTTTAAGGCGTTCTGCAATCTCAACATGGGACATATTCGAATTGGCCTTCCATAAAAAAGCCTGTTTCAATAATTTCCCTTCTTCGGTAATCACAAAATTTGGTGTCTTTCCCTTACCGGGATTTGTATTGGTATATCCAAACGGATAGGCACCCGTCCAGTATCCCCTTCGCAGCTTTTCCCGCATTCCGGTGATGGACTTGTCCCTGCGGACCTGGTTGTCAAAGTGGGAGAACATGTGGTACAGGTTTTCCTGGAACGTACCCGCACTTGTGGTCACATCAATTTCCTGTGTGGCCGAAATCACAGCAATTCCTTGCTTTTTTAACTGCTCACTGATGTAAGCCCCGTTCGCGCCCGTTCTTGAAAACCTGTCATAGGAATAGACAATGATATAACCGATGTTCTTTCTCCTTTTTACATAGTGCAACATCCTTTGGAACTCCCTGCGTTCATCGCTCTTTGCAGATTCATAGGTTCCCCCAAAATATTCCAATACATCCAATTCTTTACGGAGTGCATACTCCTGACAATACTTGAGTTGTGTGGTCAGACTGGCATTATTATCAAATTGCTCTTTACTGGAAACACGGGTATAGATAACGGCCGTATTGTTCTTTCCTATGACCCTTCCCTTTTCCTTTTTGGCAAATTGATCGAATACCTCTAGGTTCATGTGCTTGTTTTTTGGACATGGTCGCAGACGATATCGGCCAGTTTTTGAAGTTGTTCTACGATTTCCTCTGCATCTTCCTCAGAATACCCTTCAAAACCTTCATACGTTTTGAGCCATGTACTGTTGAATGTTCTGTTTTTCTGCTTTAGCTCAATTGTTGGGCTTGACATTTCCCTTGAATATCAGCAGCTCCTGTGTGCTGAGGTCGCTACCGTATCTGTAAAAGCAGGCTTTAATTTACCTTTTTTAATTGATCATATCCCTTATGGGACCACTGTTTTATCCCCTAATTATGAGCTGTTTGTTAACAACTTTTGGTTTTTGAAGGGGGATTGATTTTTTTCTTGAATATCCTGTTTACACAGACGATTTTCCCATTACTCTGTTTGATTTCCAGATTTTGAAAATCATGCTGTTTCAAGACATCAACAATGCGCTCCTTAGTATCCAATCTTTCCAAACCCTCGATGACATCGACCTCCCCATTCTTAATTGTCAATTTGATGGACATATACTTCCTTTTCCGAATCATTTCCAATACCTGGATTTCCGATTTGGATAATCCTGTGGCCAATAGTTCACCGTTCTTTTCCATTACCTTCAATTTCAGCGTCCCAAACCTTTCTTTTTCCTTCGCTTCTTTCGCTTGAACCTATCCGACTCTTCAAGCTCCAACTTGAAAGCGTTCCATGGGTTTTCCTCTACCAATGGGGCTACCCATCCAATTCCCTGATTTTTTGCCACATGGTACTCTGGTTTTTCATGAGCATTTCCAGGCCCTTCAACATTTCCTGCTGGCGACTCAACAGCTCTTTGCGGTCCATTCCCGATTGCTCTAACAGTTTCTGCAACTGCTCCAATTGGACCACTATTCTTGAGAACAATTGTACGGTCTCTGTCTTGCTCATAATCGATATGTTTTACGATACTGTTCCATGAATATTGCTTGCCAAGCGTGCTGCCCTTGTATTTGATTCCCTGATAATTGAATGACATGCCCGAAACCCTTCCCGTGGTCTGGCTTACGTTGAACCTGGGATATATCTTTCGACTTTTAAGCGCAGCAACAAATTCCGAGGTATTTTTAGATCTAGAAATTGCCAAACCTATTTCCCTTTGGAGGATAAGCTTGATGGGTACATTGCCCGTTCTTAGCGTTTTCTCTATTTCTTTTTGGTCAAGTGATCTTTTGGCATTGGTTTTTCCCAAAATTTGGGTCAACCCATATTTCTTTTCCAAACCGTTGAGTACTTTCCGGCTCCTTATCTTGATGTTGCTGTCACTTGTTACCCTGCCCGAGTACCTGACCCTGTTTGCAATGATATGGATGTGTTCATGCCTTGTATCCGTGTGTCGGTACATGATGAACTGGTTGTTGTCAAAACCCATCTTCATCAGATAATCACACCCAAACGAGGCAAAGTCTTTATCGTTCAAACTGTCCGAATGGGGCAAGTTCAAGGAAACGTGGAAGACGGCCTTGCCCAATCCGGGACGCAGTTGTCTTACCAGATTGAACTCATTGGTCATGTTGACCGAAGTGGAATGCCCGATATTGGAGTCAAGTACATATCCGATCCCTTCACTGACCTTCTTTTCGTTGTAGGCGATAAAGCCGTAGAAATCTTTCCCTATGACAATCTTACCTATCATTATCGGAAATGTTTGATTTTAGGAATTGCAATAGGTCTTTGACCTCTATCAATTGTTCCTTGATATTGAAAGGGTCACGGACTCCCGAATTATAGACCTTGGTCAGTTGATTGATGTTATTGCCGATTCGACTCAAATGGACAAAAAGTTCCCGGTCCATTGGATTTACCATCTTCTTTGACAGGGGTTTCCCTGAACCTATTTTTCGGATATAATCCGCAACGGATATTCCAAGTGTTTCTGCATTTGATGAAACCTTTACATATTCACCAGCGGTCATCCTGACGTTGACCTGGATTATTTTCAGATTGCCCAATTCTTTTTTTGGCCTTCCCATTTTCGATAGATTTTGTGGGGATCACAAGGCAACTGCAAACGAAGTGCGTAGGGTTTTTGTTTGCAAAAACACAACTTGCTTCGTGACCTCCGATTAACTTTCGGCTAACCTACGGCAAAGGATGAATAAAAATTGGGAACGGTGCAGATGGATCTGACTGCACCGTTTTATGGTCAGCAGAGCAAAACTTCCCGGTAGGTATTTTCCAGGGAAACGGCGGCCTCTTTAATTTGGAAGTAGATTTGTGAATAGGTCACCAAATGGGAAAGGGCAACTTTATAATTGCCCTTTTTCGCCCCGTTGTTTTCATAGAACCGGCATGGGTCCTTCGGATGTATATCGGAAGGCGAACCGAACCACCTCAGCGAGTGCTGGGTGAACTCAAACCTTTGTGATGCATGTCTATGGATACTATCGAGGGTCAGATCGGTTGGATATTCCGGAAGGTCGTGGTACAGTTCCTCAAGGATGACGATAAAGGCACGTCTTTTCGACAGCCTTGGTTTTTTCCTTACCTCATCAAACGCTTTGGCGGCATCGCTCAATAGCTGGTGGGCAAATTTTATCTGCTCCGGGGTATAGGTGTTCCCTTTTATCAGGGTATCACCGCCTTTATCCATTTTTTTGATGTATTGCAACAGGGCAAGTATATCGCTCATAACCTTGGCCCTCCCCGGTCCCTGCCCTTTGAACGTTCATGTTCAATGGATCTGTCAAGTACCATTGCCAATTGTTCCTTTCGCAGATTGAGCCCGACCAGGTTCGATTGTATTATATCCCCGGCCAGCATATGCTCGATAAGGGAGGAGCTTTGTTCCCATAAGCGTTTCTTGGACAGCAGCAGCAAGAGGTTTTTTTCATGGTCGTCCAGTCCGGTGCCGAATATATCCAAGCTATTATGCAGACCTTCCACATAATCTTCCATCGTGATATTTAGCCTTTCGATCCGGTTCCGCTCCGCTTCCCAATCCATGTTGGCCAAAAGTGCCTTGGCCATATGTTCCATGGCGTAGCGTCCGTATTCCCATTTCCTGAAGGAAACGGTGGGGTCAACAAGCACCATTTCAACAAAATCCAATACCGCTTCATTGGAAAGCAACTCGTTAAGGTTGTGTTCCATTTTTAAAAGTTCCCCGAACTGCGTGCTTGCCAACTTGTCCATGCTGTTCAATAAATGCGCACAAAAGGACTGGGGGATATCGAACATCCCTTTGGTGTTGTTCTTTATGGATTCCATAAAAAACGGCCTTTGTTCCTCTTGTATTTCATCATAATGAAGCACGTAGGTGAACAGGACTTTCATAAGTGACCTCAGTTGTATTTTGGACAATCGAACCGCTGAGTTGGAAGGGAAAGAAATATCAATATCCCGAAAGGTATCCCTGAAGGATTCCTTGCCCACAGGGCCCGTTAGGTCCAAAACGGTATGTACGGTCTCTGACATGGCATAAATTTACCCAAAGAAGTTGAATACTTTCCCATTGAAACATGGACTACCTTAATTTTTCTTTTTCTCCCTGACCAAAAAAAACACCCAATAGGGTGCATAGGGACAATATTTAATACTCGATGTCAAGACAAAACAATGGTCAAGCCTTCATTTTGTCAAAATTTCATAGTATACCTGAGCTTTTGGGTTTTCTGAAATGGTCTTCGTTCCGTTCAAGGATTTATAGGTCAATTGTATTTCATGATTGGCCAGTTCTAGGGCCAAACTATAATGATATCCGGATTGGATAAATTGCTGTTGCCATTTACAGTGGATGATATAGGCGTTAATGGTAAAACCGATGCGATACTCCAACATACACAAATATGCCCTCAATTTGGGAAAATCGTCCACCAAGGTCAGACAAAAATAAAGGTCGGGATGGTAATTCCCACGACCTATTTGCCTTTCCCATTGGGCAATCAACTCGGGATAGGTGCTCCTAAATTCGACAACCATGCTGGTCAACAAAAGGGATTCGTTCATTTTTTGATTTAAAATTAAGGTCATTTCATTTTATTAAAAGCAATAAATCAATGGTAGTTATCAACGGCTTCTTTCTTCCCCTTACCACAAAAGTCCAAAGCAACGCTTTGGTTCTTCTCTGAAACAAGCGTTACCCAAAGTTGTGGTTAGGGAAAAAGAACCATTAGGTTTTAAAAGGGTTGCAGTTGAACAATAAAGGCTATCCAAAAAAATGGACTTCCAAATGTTCAATACTATATTGCTATATATAATGCTTTATATATCGCTTCATGTATAGATAGCAATAAATAATCCATTGAATATTGATAGCATTATTGCTATGAATAATGCTATATGGCAATGAACATTTCGCAATATCATCATATTGTCATATTGTCATATCGTCATATGACCATATATGTAGTAGAAAGAAGAATACTGATTGTAAGTCATTTCAAATCTTTACCATGTCCATATATATTCCCTATCAATAGGGTTCGAAATTGGTTCCGTAAAAGGTGAATTAACAGAATTACTAAAAAAAACCAAGAATGGTACTTATTTTTTTAGCGAAGTTCATTTTAGAATGTTGTGCCCTAAAAAGGCGATTTAATGGAGCCAATACATAAAGAGCTAGTAATCGCTTAATATATTCGTTTAAAGAGTCTTTAGGAAAATTGTGACAGAATTGCCATGAGACAATCATTCGGCATCATATTTTTTCTGCCCTTTACCTTAAGTTTGTGAGTGGCTATCTTGCAATATTTTAGCAGAAATCTTGGGTTTCCCTATCAATTGGAAAAGCGAAACTTTTCCAAAGGTTTTATATAGCACACCAAATAATTCCGCAGCTAGTAAATAGGCCCTTCCCTTTTTCACCTGAAGCCAAAAGGTAAGCATCCGTTCACTGAAATCTTCTTGCGAATAAGTGCCATGCTCACTTTGGCCCGTTGCAGGTGGTTTACTTTAATCCACCAAAGGTGATACATCATGACCATTTTTTACGACATACGACATGAAAATGTCCAAATTGAAGTAAAATTTGAAAAGCCGGCATTTTGTCTTCGAGATTGGGCTATCTAAAAAGATTGACTTATTAGATGTGCAGAGTCTTTGGCAGCATATCAGTCAGGATTACCTTTGAATGCAAAGGTGTTTCCAAAAACCAAAAAAAGGAACAAATCCAGCTCTCCTTCAAGATTTTGACGTAGAACGGTATAGGCTTTAGAGATTTGGGCCTCCACCGCCTTTATGGAAATCTTTAAATAATCTGATATTTCTTTGTTTGTTAGTCCTTCTCTTTTGCTCATAAGAAAAATGTGCTGACATTTCGGAGGTAATTTTTGTATTTCACCTTCAACCTTTTTCATAATCTCTTCAAACTTATTCGTCTCGGTACTTTCCAAGATTTCATGAAGTTCATCTACATATTTATGCTGAAGTGGAAGCATAAATTTATTTTTTTGAAAAGTATTGACAAACTCGTTATAGACCAACTTGAACAAAAAACCATCCAATGAATATTTATCGCTCAATTTTCTGCGATACTGCCAAGTTTTCAAAAAAGTATTCTGAAGAATATCTTGTGCCATGGCGTGGTCGTCAGTTAGGCTCAATGCGTATCCGTATAGTCGCTTATAGTATAAATCGACTAGATATTCATAAGCTTTCTCTTTACCATTTTTCAACTCCTTTATGAAGTTTTTCTTATCCATTGAATCTATTTTCAATTATCAAGTATAATAAAAAAAACAAGATTTCTTGAGAAATTAAAAAAAAATAGGTCAAAAACATTGGGTATTGAAAATTTCAATTGTATTTCTTATATAGTTTGATACGTAGAGACAATGTCCGAAGTAGAGAAATTGATAACAGGTTTTTTAAATAGAACATTGGTCAACAAAGACTTGGAGATTCTAGAAAAAAAACTTGCAAGAGCTTCAAACCTATCCCTTTTCAGAAAATTCATCAAACTACATTTTTTTATAAACATGGCAGTTAGCGAACCAAATAAAGAGGACATTAAAGAAAAGCTCTTGATAGATATCCGAAAAGAAAAAGGACAATTGCGAAAACGAATCTTTTTAAGGGTACTTCGAAACACCGCGGCCGCAGTCGTGATTGGCTTAGGGGGTTATTTTATCCATCAAATTGTTGTAAAGAATGGGTCTCAGATTGAGATTACAACCAGTGATGACAATATAACCTTGGATTTGGGAAACGGAGAGTTCAAAACACTCCAAAGCAAAGCTGAACAGTCAATACGAAATGAAAAAGGTGAAATCTTGGGCACTCAAAGTGGTAACACAATCGAATACAAGAAAAGTGATGACCCCTCAAAACTTGTTTACCATACCCTGAAAGTTCCCTATGGAGAAAAATTCAACTTAGTGCTCTCTGACGGCAGCAAGGTTTTTTTAAATTCTGGAAGTAGTCTGAAATACCCAGTCTCTTTTCCAAATGATCAGGATCGCATTGTTTTCTTGACAGGTGAAGGTTTTTTTGAAGTCGCTAAAAGTCCTGGAGCTACCTTCAAGATAGATATGAATCCTTTAGAGGTTGAAGTTTTGGGAACGAAATTCAACGTAGCAAATTATCCGGAAGACAATTCGACACGTGTCATTTTAGTTGAGGGGTCGGTGGCTATGGAGACGAAAACCAATATTCCAAAATCAAATGCTAGACTGGTATTGGAACCTGGTTTTCAAGGAGTTTTAGACAAGGCCTACGGAACCATGTCTGCCCGAAAAGTTAACGTAGAACTATACACCTCTTGGGTAAACGGCAACCTTATTTTTCGAAATGCACCCTTTGAAAACATCCTTTTGAAGTTAGAGCGTCACTACAACGTTGACATAACCAATAAGAATGGAAAATTGGCAACAGAATCTTTTGATGCAACCATAGAGGTAGAAAAAGAAACTATCAAAGAAGTTTTGGACTATTTCAAAAAAATATATCCATTGGAATACGAAATGAATGGTAATTCCATAATTATAAAATAAACTAACCTTTTTCAGATAAATAAACAAAAACTAAATGCCAATGAATCACTTCTAATTGCCTTAATCGTCTTTATTTAAAGTAAATTCTCTTACGAAGCTTTTGTAAAGCTCGAGTGGCGAATCTCCAAACAATTTGAGTTCAATCTTCAAGTTCAAATGGGATAAGTCGTGCCCAATACAGGGCAAAAAAAATCGGAAAATGTTGGAGCATTTCCCGATTTGTTAAAATGATTACTAAGAGTAATAATCACGAAACACTCAAAATTATGAAAAAACCAAACAACTCTAGGCCTGGCCTGGCCTGGAATTTAGAATACGGCCTTAAAATGAAGTTATCATTTCTTACACTCTTTATGGTGGGTCTGGCCCTAAACGCGAATTTGTCCTATTCGCAAAAAACGAAAATGGACATTCACATTGAGAACGGTACCGTTCGGGATGTTATCGATGAGATCGAGTCCAATTCGAAATTCAAGTTCATTTTCAATTCGAAAGTGGTCAATGTCGAACGTAAAGTCAATATTTCGGTAAAACAGTCGGGAATAGATCAAATATTATCACTACTGTTTGAGGGCGATGATGTAAAATATGAGATTGAAAATAGGAAAATCCTATTAACAAAACAACCTCGAAGAGTCCCTGTTGCGCCATCTTCAAAAGATAATCAACAGACCTATGAAGTCTCGGGCATCATAACCGATAACGACGGTGTACCGCTACCTGGGGTCAATGTTGTTGAAAAAGGTACTAGTAATGGTGTTTCTTCAGATTTCGATGGAAACTATACTATCAACGTGGCCTCCCTCGACGGTACAACGCTTGTGTTTTCCTACATTGGATTTGAGACCTTGGAAATAGAGGTTAATGGTCAAACCCAGATAAACGCCACACTTGTTCCTGGTCAACAAACCTTGGACGAGGTAGTAATTATTGGTTATGGTTCTGCCAAGAGGGATGACTTGACTGGTGCAATAGGTTCTGTTGGCACTGAAGCCTTGCAGGAACTGACCGTTGCGAGCCCTGAACAAGCTTTGGTCGGAAGGGTATCAGGTGTATTTGCCAGACAAACGAGCGGTGCTCCTGGTGCCGGTCCTGCCATTAACATTAGAGGGTTCAATAGTATATCACAATCTACTGCTCCTCTCTTTGTGGTTGATGGGTTGCCCACTGAGGATATTGGACTTTTGAGTCCGAATGATATCGAACGAATCGATGTCCTTAAAGATGCGTCCTCGGCAGCAATCTATGGTTCCAGAGGGTCCAATGGTGTGATTATTATTACAACCAAAAAAGGGACCTCTGGGAAAGCACAGATTGATTTCAATGCTTATACCGGTTTACAAAGTGCCACCAATCAGGTTGAAATGATGAACTCTAGGGAGATAGCGCAGTTTCAATTTGACGCAAGACGTAATAATACTCTTGACAGAGGCGGGGAAGTTTCTGGTGATCCTACGGGATGGCTCAGTCCAGTGGATCAGGTAGTTCTCGATGTTTTGGATGGAACCAATACAACAGATACCGATTGGGTCGATGAGATATTGGAAGAGGGCCAATTGGTTCAGAACTTTCAGTTAAGTGTGAGGGGGGGAGGCCCAAAATCACAGTATTATGCCAGTGGGGAATATTTTACCCAAGAAGGTATCCTTTTAGGAAGCGATTTCGAAAGGTTTTCTGCTAGGTTCAATCTCAATAGCGAAGTATCCGATAGGTTCAAGTTCTCCATGAGTCTTAATCCCTCTTATACCACTGAGCAATTCAGAAATGGAGGGGGACGAGGCGGTAATGATGCCGATGCCATGCTGGGTAATGCACAGGTGGCCCAACCATTTTATCCGGTTAGGGACGAAAATGGAGAATTTCAAAGGTTGTTTGGTCAGCCTGCGGCAGTCTTCAACACAAATCCTGTGGCTTGGGGTAGCCTGCTTGACGATCAACGTCAAAGAGTAAGGATTCTAGGTAACATGTCCGGTGAATATGAGTTGTTCGATGGATTTAAGGCCAAGTTGATGGTAGGAGCTGATATTGTAAACTTTACTAGAGATTTTTTCAGACCAAACAATCAGGCCTTTGCTCAAGGCACTTCTTTTGGGGAATCAGAAACCAGCCAATCGCTCAATTGGTTGACAGAGATGACGCTGTCTTATGCCAAAACTTTCAATGACGTACACAACCTGGATGTTGTTGCGGGTTATACCGTTCAGAAAACTGATTTTCAAGATAATTTTTTGAATTCCGATGACTTTCCCAATGATTTTGTGCAGACGTTGAATGCTGCAACCATAATAGATGAAGGGGAATCATTTAAAAGAGAAACATCTCTGTTAAGCTATCTAGCTAGACTACAGTACAATTATGATAGTAAATACTATGCCACAGCAACGGTACGGCGTGATGGGTCATCCAGATTTGGTTCAGACAATAAATGGGGGTGGTTTCCTTCTTTCGCCTTGTCTTGGCGTGCTTCTCAGGAAAGTTGGTTGAACGATGTAGATTTTTTGAGCAATCTTAGATTTCGGGCATCGCTTGGCTTTACAGGTAACAACAATATACCAGATTATGCCTTTATATCCACAGTAGGTTTCGAAAACTATATAGTCAACAATCAGGCGGCAGCGGGACTGGTCCCGAATAACATCGCCAATCCTAACTTAGGATGGGAGCAACAGCGCGAACTGAATTTTGCAATGGAACTTTCTTTGTTCAATAGTCGTATCTCAACATCCATCGACTACTTCATTAAGACCAACGAAGATTTGCTACTTGATGTGCAAATACCTTCGATAACAGGTTTCAGCAATCAATTGCAAAACATCGGTGAGGTAGAGAACCGGGGTATAGACCTATCCTTAAATACCGTTAATTTGGATGGTGAATTCAGATGGACAACTGATATTAATTTTTCAACATATCGCAACGAAGTCAAGGCACTTGGGCCCGAAGGCGCCGATATCTTGACCCAGGCAAGGGGAGAAGCTGAATTTGCCCATATAACCAGGGTAGGGCAACCCGTTGGTATGTTTTATGGATTTATTGACGAAGGCGTAATCACAACACCCGAAGAACTTGCAGAGGCTCCTGTCTTCAATCCCGGTGGTGGAGGTGAAACACGCTTGGGTGATTTGCGCTTTAGGGATATCAGTGGTCCAGATGGTACGCCAGATGGAATCATTGACGAAAACGATCGCACTATTATTGGTACACCACACCCAGATTTCACTTATGGCATGACCAATACGTTCAATTATAAGGGATTTGATTTGTCAACAACGTTGTATGGAGTGTACGGCAATGATATTTTGTTCGGTCAACGCTCTTTGATTGGTAATACCAGGGGAAGACGAAACCAATTGGCAATTTTCAATAATTATTTTAAATCCGTTTCCGATCCTGGTGATGGTAAAATTCCAAGGCCAAACCATAGTCCAACTGGAAATAATAGGGGAAGGTGGTCAACCTTCCATTTGGAGGATGGTTCATTTTTAAGAATCAGCAATATCACATTGGGATATTCGCTGCCAAAATCCACTACTGACAAACTTCAACTTAGAAGAGCACGAATTTATGTGACCGCTACAAACCCCTTCACATTTACGGATTACAATGGATTTAATCCTGATATCGATGACTCTGATAGAGATGACGCTCTTGCGTTGGGTGAGGATTGGAACTCATATCCTTTGGCCAGAACGATATCATTAGGATTGAATGTTGGTTTCTAACATAAAATAAGAACAAAATGAAAAAATATAATAGTTACATACTTCTCGTACTCTTTGTTGTGGTATCTACATCTTGTAGTGAAGATTTTATTGAACTCACACCAGTATCCGAACCCAGTGTCAATATTTTGTACCAGACGGACCAGGATTTTGAAGGGGCTCTTATTGGGGTTTATGACGGTTTTCAGCCAATTTATGATAATTATTGGCAATTTTCTGAGCTGCGCTCGGACAATGCCGACCATAGATGGACCGGTTTTGAGAACATTCAGCGCATGGACCAGTTCAGACTCGAATTGAACGAAGGGATATTGAACGATATTTGGGAAGACTATTACCAAGTAATTTCAAGAGCTAATACGGTTCTTGACAATTTGCCGGACGACGCCAACGATGTAATTACACGTCCGGATTTCTTTGAGGCAGAATCCAAGTTTCTTCGAGGATTGGCCTATTTTGATATGGTTCGAATCTGGGGCGAAATACCTTTGGTCGTAGAGCTTGTTTCAGCAGATGAGGCACTTGAAACGCCCCAGAGTACAGTTGAGGCGATTTACGGTCAAATAATAGAGGACCTGACTTTTGCCGCAGAAAACCTTCCTTCACCACAAGAGGCCGAAATCGGAAGGGCATCAAGGGGTGCCGCATTGGCATTACTTGGAAAAGTCCAACTCACCCGCGGTGATTTTGCAAGTGCAGAGCCGGTGCTTGCCGAGGTAATGACCTTGGGGTATGAGCTCTTGAATGATTTTGAGGCGGTTTTTGACTATGACAATGAACATCATGCGGAGTATATTTTTGACATTGAATATCAAGAAAACTTGGGAGGGGAAGGAAGTAACTTTACCAGCCAGTTCATTCCGAACAGTTCCGAAGTACAGGATTTGTACGGTATTGTTGGAACACCAGGGGAGACTTTTAGCCCTACGGATGAGTTCATAGCACTCTTTGATGATGCGGACACTCGGTCCTTTTTGACCTGGACTCCTGTTGAATTTGATCCAGGCGACGGGAGTATCATTACGGTAAATCATACGTTCACTAAAAAGTACGTTACAAGTCAAATTGCCGATAATGATAGTCGTGCCAATTGGAAAGTGATACGCTTTGCTGATGTCGTTTTGATGTATGCCGAAGCGCTCAATGAAAACAATAAAACGGATCAGGCCCTTGCGGAGCTCAATAAAATTAGACAACGGGCCGGAGTATCGCAATACAGTGCGCTTTCCCAAACTGAGGCGCGCGATGCCATTGCCCTGGAACGACGCCTCGAGCTTGCTTTCGAGGGCCATCGCTGGTTCGATTTGGTAAGAACCAACCGTGCTGTTCAGGAAATGCAGCCAAAGGGGTATGACATTCAAGATTTTCATGTCCTGTATCCTAAACCACAGCAACAAATAGACATTGTAAATGATGAAAATATCCTTAATCAGAACAATGGCTATTAGTCTTCTGCAGGCTCAGAGGAAGTACGGCTTATTGGTTTTTGGTATGTCATTTTTTATTCTGTTATTTTCTTGTGGCCAGATGGCCCAGAATGAAAAAGATTTGGAGGAATCAGTGACTGGCCAAGGCATATCATGGGCTATGCACAACATTAGCGATGATTACCTGATTGCAAATTCAATGAGCCCTGCAGATGTTGATGGTGATGGCGAGGAGGATTATGCCGTTATTGATGAGTGGCTTGGTATTCAAACTATTCTGTTTACTCCCAAGGAGAAGGATTCCTTGCGAAAACCTTGGAAAAGGGTGAATCTTGGTGTTACGGGTAATCCCGAATACTCAAGCCTGGGAGATATGGATGGCGATGGTAACCTTGATTTTATTGTTGTTACCGGTGATGACCTTGAGAAAGGACTGGAAACCGGTATGGGCATCTTTTGGGGGCCTTCAGCGGAAAAGGTTTTAGATAGTAAGGCGTGGGTAAATGCAGGTAACATTCCATCGACACTAGGTCAGCAATATCTTTATGTTGAGACTCATGACATCAATAATGACGGGGCATTGGATATTTTGGTCGGTGGAAGAAGAAACGCCCTATCTGGCGAATACTCAGGATTACGCTGGATTACGGCTCCATCCGATTCAGAAGATAGACGTGATTTGACCAAATGGAAAAGCAAATACATTGATAAAGCCGCTTACAGCGGGCATGGCTTCGTAATGCATGATGTAAATGGGGATGGATATAAAGATATACTCCTCGCCAATGCAGATTGGGATACTCCAGCTTTTGAAGAAGACTTGGCATGGTACGAGAATCCAGGTTTGGAAACAAGTGGAGAGATAGAGCAGGAATGGCAAAAGCATATCATTTGGAAGAGCCCGTCCTTTTATCAAAAGCCACAAATTGCTCTAGGCGATCTTAATGGTGATGGTCTCGCCGACCTTGCTACACAGACTCAAAATTATATCCATTTATTTTTAAGAAAATCCAAAAACGAAGTCAGTTGGCAACAAATCGACGTTAAAAAAGCTGAAATGGTGCAGTGGATAGGCAGGCCAATTAAGATTGCAGATATGAACAATGATGGCAAAAATGATATTGTGGCCATGCTCATACATAACGACGGTAAAATACCCAAAGATAAAGCTTCTGTTTTTTGGATGGAATATAAAGATGAGTTGCCCACGAGCGATAATTGGACCTTCCATCCGATAAAATGGTCGGACGGTCGTAATTCCTATAATCAATGGATTGGTGAAAAATGGGACCATTGCATTATCAAAGACCTTGATGAGGATGGAGACATGGACATTATCGGAAATGTAGAGGAACATTATTATTACACCGAAGGAGTAGAGATTCCATCATCATATTTCAGCGTGGTTTGGTTTGAAAATGAACTTTCAAAAGCTTCAATGAACAACCAAAAACAGACGGAATGAACGGGGATATCTGGCTATTGATTAAGTTCATAGGCGTAATTGCCTTTTTGCTTGCGTTGATTATTTGGAAAAAGGTAAACCCCTTTATCGCTCTCTTGGCAAGCGCCCTGTTGGCCGCTCTTTTGATAGGTATGCCAATTGAAGAAACAGGAATGGCCATTTCGAAGGGATTTGGGAATACCTTGGGAGGTATAGGAATTGTAATTGGCCTAGGTATAGTACTTGGAAGACTTTTGTCCGAGGCCAATGCCACAGGTCAAATTTCGAATGCCATCTTATCTGGTGTAGGTGAAAAGAGGGCACCGCTGGCGGTCAATTTGACCGGGTATTTGGCTTCTATTCCCGTTTTCATGGATGCCGCTTTTGTTATTTTTATGCCTTTGGTGCGAAAGTTATCAGAGCGTACCGGGAAGCCACTTATAGTTTTTATAACAGGCCTATCCGTTG
>JANQHL010000106.1 GCA_028277085.1 Flavobacteriaceae bacterium | reverse complement strand
GCTGGCTTAGCGCCCTTACTTCTGGAAAAAAGCAGGCAAGCTCAGTTTTTGAAGCCTATGGCCATCTCTATTGCTTACGGTATTGGTTTTGCTACTGTTTTAACGCTCGTTATGCTACCCATTTTTCTTTCGTACAACAATTCTATGAAGGTAGCGGTAAAATGGCTGCGTACAGGGAATAAAGTAACTAAGGAAGAAGTAGAGCGCGCGATAAGAGAAAAAGAGGAAGAAGCCCATATGGCAGAAGGCAAAACCACATCCTTAAACGGTCATGACCTGGAGCTGGAGAAGGCCGATAAAGCGCAAAAGGAACTCGAAGAAATAGTAGAATGAGAATATACCTGGTGACGCTGTTCCTAACAGCGTTTTGCATTTTCCCCACCACTGCTCAATATCAATTGCTAACCAAGGAAGAGGCGGTTAAGCTTACCTTGGAAAACAACCTGGGGATTGTAATTGCAGAGAATAACGTAAGAGTTGCCGAAAATAACAAGAGCCTGCTTAATTCAGGCTTTTTACCTACCATCACGGGCTCTGCGGGAGCAGATTATCAACGAGACGATTCAACATTTGAATTCCCGGGTCAATTCTTAAATGATCCCGATACCGGGGACCCCTTGCTGGATGAATCCGGAAATCCCGTTCCCCGACCGGATGCCAGTCTCTACAAGGCAGAAGCACAGCGTTACAATGCTCAAATAACTGCGGATTATGTGCTTTTTGATGGTTTAGGAAGGTTATATGATCTGAAGCGATTAAAAGAGGAGCATAATCTATCTACCTTACAGGCAAGAGAAACTATTGAGACAACTATCCTACAACTGTTTACGATCTATTTTGAAGCCGCGCGTTTGTCTGAAAATATTGCTGTATTAGAAGAAACCTACGCGAATACCAATGATAGATTGGAAAGGACAACCTATAGTTTTGAGTACGGCCAGATCAATAAATTAGACGTATTGAATGCGGAGGTGGACCTTGTAACGGACAGTATCAATCTGATGAACGAACGACAGTTATTGGAAAATACTACAAGGGACCTGAACATCGTGTTGAATAAAGATCTGGAAAATCGTTTTGTGGTGGATACCACAATAGCATTTATTGATAACATCCGCTTGGAAGAATTCCTGGCTACCGGAGAACAGAATAATGTGGTGATGTTACAAGCCAAATCGAATATGACGATCAACGATTATGCGCTGAAATCTGCAAAATCGGTTTTTTTACCCACTTTAGGATTGACGGGCTCTTACGGATGGAATTTGAATCAAAACGCACCAGGCCCCTTTTTTCCCGGGGTAACGGTAAACAACACCAGAAATTTTGCTTTGGGAGCAAGACTTACCTGGAACTTATTTGACGGTGGTAGCGGTATTACCCAGGTCAAAAATGCCAGGATTTTGTTAGAATCTCAGGACGCGCAACAAGATCAAATTGCATTAGAAGTAAAACGAGATATTGCCAATGCCAGGGGAGATTATCAAAATCGCCTGCAGGTTTTTGAACTACAAGAACAAAACGTAATTACCGCATCAGATAATTACAATCGTTCCAGTGAACGCTACAGGCTAGGGCAGATCACTTCTGTTGAACTTCGCCAGGCACAGATTAATTTACTCAATGCGAAGACCAATCGAAACCTGGCCAAATACAACGCAAAATTGGCTGAACTACAGCTTTTACAACTTACGGGACAGTTGCTTAATGTAGAACTATAACTGGGGCCAAGATGCTGGAACATTTCTTTCAATGTCCGTATTGCTGGGAGGAAATTTCCGTGTTGTTGGACAGTTCGGCTCCGCTTCAAACTTATGTGGAAGATTGCGAGGTGTGCTGCAATCCCATCGAAATAACTACGGCGTTTCGAGAAAGTGAATTGATACGTTTTGAAGCAAGGGAATTGGGGCAATAAAATGTTTATTTTTAGGCACCAAAGCCCTGTTCTATGAAGCTTTCCACCCTGATTCCATCAAAGATTTTTCCGATTTTGTTAGTCAATTTTATTGGGATTTTGGGCTATAGTATCGTTGTGCCTATCCTTATTTTTATCGTTACTGATTTTGGAGGGAACGGCTTTATTTATGGGATCCTGGGGGCGATGTATCCCTTCTTTCAATTCATCGGAGCTCCAATATTAGGTAACCTTTCGGATAAGATAGGAAGGAAAAAAGTTTTGGTTATCAGTCAACTGGGGACCTTTATTGCCTGGCTGTTATTCCTGCTGGCATTTCTCCTTCCCGAAACCGAATTATGGGCGCAAAACACAGAACTTACCGGGAGTTACGCAATGACGTTACCCTTGATTTTAATTTTTGTCGCAAGGATCTTTGACGGCTTTACCGGAGGTAATGTCTCCGTGGCGAATGCCTATTTATCGGATATTTCCACAGATGAAGACCGCAACGCCAATTTTGGAAAAATGGGGGCATCAACAAGTCTGGGATTTGTATTGGGGCCAGCGGTCGCAGGTTTGTTGGCTTCTACAATGCTGGGAGAGGTACTTCCCTTACTCCTGGCGGCTCTAATTTCACTTATCGCTATTTTTGTGATCAATACCCGGCTTCAGGAAAATGACCCTTGCATTGTAGATACCAGCACCTTAGAACTAAAGTCCTTCCGAAGATTCTTTCAGGTAGAACATAAAGATTGCTACACAGAAGGCCAGGAAGTGTACGGAGAAAAAAGAATTACCTGGCGTACCATTTGGAAGCTACCGGGCATTCCACTGCTGTATGCTGTGTATTTCCTTACTTTTTTGGCGTTTAGTCTTTTTTATGCCGGCTTACCGATTTACGCCAATACGCTATTAGGCTGGTCGGCTACTGATCTGGGATTGTTTCTTGCCTATTCCAGTGTGGTCATGATTTGTTCTCAGGGCCCTTTGTTGTCCTTTTTGACCAAAGCGGTTTCTAACGAGTTGCTGATTGTATTGGGATCCCTATTGTTGGCGTTGGGATTCTTTTTACTTTCTTCAGCATCGTTATGGCTTATCTATCTGGCGAATACCGTTTTTTCGATTGGAAATGGTATTATGTGGCCTAGTTTTTTGGCTTTGTTGGCCAAAACCGGGAATAAGCGTAACCAGGGCGCAATACAAGGCTATGGCAACAGCATGGGAAGTATGGCAAGTATGCTGGGGTTGGTATTGGGTGGACTATTGTTTGAAAGTATTTCCACCCAGGTTTTTGCACTTGGAGCGTTCATTTTTTTGGTGATTACGCTCTTAATGTCGGGGAACTTCTTAATACAACGAAAAGCGCTAACGCTTTCTGACGTTGACGCCTAATAAGCTGGTGCAGAACATCGGGGATTGGCAATAAACAGCCAACAGCTGCGTTGGAACCTAAGACCCAAATCTTTATACTGCTATGAGAACCTACTTCAAGTTCATCTTTGTTTTAAAAACAATTGCTTGCTGCTTTTTGATAAGTAGCGGAACCCTTGTTTTATCCTGCAGCGAGGAAGACCTTACCGAGATACTGGAAACTTCGGAAGAAACCGATGATGGTGCAACAGGACAGGACGACATGGATAACGAGGATAATGATTCCGATTCCGACGAAGAGGGAAATACGGATCCGGGTCCTACCGATGAATGTCCGGGCGATATTGGATTTGTTTTTGAAGAAGCCAACGGGATACTATCCATTGAGTTTGAAGACAACGATTTCCCCGAAGGGTGGGTGTTGAAAAATGATGGGGACGACATTTCAGGAAATGGTTATATGCAATGGGAAGGCGATCCTAAGATGAATGCTCCTGGTAACGGAACGGTAGTATTCCCGGTTAGAATCACTCAGCCCGGCACCTATCGTTTTATTTGGAATTCTTCGTTTAGAATGGGGGATGATGGAACCGAGCATAATGATTCCTGGCTGCGTTTCCCGGATGCGGATGACTTTTTTGGGCGCAAGGGAGATGGTAGTGTGGTTTACCCCAATGGCAGTGGTAAGACCCCTAATCCCAATGGTTCCTCTTCAGACGGCTGGTTTAAGATCTATCGAAGTGGGGACGACAATTCCTTCAAATGGCAAGCTTCCACTTCAGACCACGATGCACATGATATCTATGTTACCTTTTCAAACAGTGGAGTATATCGTATTGAAATTTCCCCTCGCTCTGATTTTCACGGGATTGACCGACTGTTGTTGTTTGAGGAAAATCTATCCCAGAACGAAGCTATTGATGCTGCAGATACCTTTAGCGTAAGGACCAGTTGCGAGTAGATTGAGGAAACGTAATCTCCGAACATTCAGAAATCTTTGCGATCTGCTTTATACCGCAAACGAAGTACAGGGAGTACGGTCCAAAGCAACAACACCAGCATGGATACCCAAAAGCCGAACTGGGTGCCGAAAAATCTTTTGAAGACGGCTCCTGTGTAACCAAGGAGCGCTGAAATATCGAGTTTTAAAAGGATCAAAGTCCTCGAAAGATCGATTGGGTTAAGTGCTGTAGCCACCATAGAAAAAGTATCCAATGGATACTCCTCAAACAGGATAAGCGACAGTAAAAAAATACCATCGTAGATTACTGCCATAAATAGCCAGAGCAACACGGCATAACCAAAGCCCTTTATTTTATTGTCATTGTTTATGGCAATGTTAAAGGCTAAAGCCGTGAATATAAGTGTAAGGAAGATACCTACTACCAAAAGTAGGGTGAAATCAAAAACAGCATTACTTCTGAAAAGGCCATACGCCATAAAGGGAATACCAAGTCCTAATACCAGACTCATTGATAACGATCCCGCCACCCCAAAATATTGGCCCAGGAAAATATGGGAACGTTTTATAGGCTGCGCCAACAAAAGCTCCGTGAATTCTTTGGAATTGTAATAGTACATAGTGCCAAAAATGGTGCCTATCAGAGGTACAAGAACAATGATGATATTCATTAGTGTAATCACACCTTTGGAAAGGTCATTGTTCAAAAACAATAGGACAAAACCGAGCGCTAAATAAAAGGAAAGGTAGATATAGCTCCAACGGCTTCGGACCAAATCATAGAAACTGTATTTCAAAACTTTACCCATTTAGCTCGGTTTTGGTTAATTCCGCTATCGCATGTTCTACATTGGATTGTTGGGTAGCAGCCATCAATTCTTCCAGGGTGCCATTAAAGTAAATGCTACCTTCCAAAAGGTAAATAACTTCGTCAGCTACCTCCTCTACAAACTGCATAACATGGGAAGTAATTAATAACGTTTTTCCCCTGGCCTTTTCCCTTTTTATTAAATCTTTTAGCTGTATCAATGCATTAGGATCCAGTCCGGTATTGGGTTCGTCCAAAATGAGCAGTAAACTGTCAAACATAAAAGCCAACACCAGATTGACCTTTTGTTTGGTTCCGCCAGAGAGGGCGGACAGTTTTTTTATCCAAATGGGACTCAAGCGTGAAAAGTTGAATTAGCGCAGTTGCATCATTGTCGTCATTCCTAAGATCCTTAATCATTGCGATGAGTTCCCTAACCTTTAAGTTACCGGGAAAATTGGCAATTTGAGGTAAATAGTCTATCTGTTTTCGATACTTCCAACCTTTTTTTATAGGATGACCTTGAACTTCAATGCTACCTTTATCCGGAATAACCATTCCCAAAATGCTCTTTATCAATGTGGTCTTTCCTGATCCGTTTGGCCCGAGAACAGCATAGATTTTACCAGGTGCTATCGTAAGATCGATACCTTTTAAAACTTCATTCTTTCCAAATTTTTTGTGCAAAGCGGTGATGTGTATCATAAACGTTTTTTCATCAAAGGTTGCGCATCCTTTAAATTGTCTGGGGTAAAAACCGGGGATACTTTTTCTGAAAAATCAATGATATCCATAAATAATGAGCGAAGCAAAATGATGGTCTCCGGAGTCTTATTCGCAATATAAGAAAACAGCTTTACTGGTCGATAGGGAACGTCCCCAATACCGTCTTTATCCAAATCGTAACCTGAATAATTACTCCAATAATTGGAACGGAATTCATTGTCGTTCAACTTGCTGTTATAGGAAACATCGAAGGAGTTGTGCATAAAATTGTTGCCCGTAAACGAATTGGTATAACAGGCACCAATGACACGAATGGCCCATCCATTCTTAATAAAATCGTTGTCTTTGTAAGTGATTCGGTTGGATCCTTCAATACTTATGGCAACTGTATTCTCTGTAAAGGTGTTGCTGCTTATTATGGCATCGTTGATTTCCTTCAGTAATAAGCCGTAAGCTGAAGTGCCCCAATTCTTTTTAAAGGTGTTGTTAACCATGTCAATATTTCTGGAGAACATGACGGCTACTCCAGCCCCATTACCTTCAAACACATTCTCAGTGTACACATCATTGTCAGAAAACATGAAGTGCAGGCCGTAACGAAGATTTTTGGTACTGGTATTCCTGGTGATCGTGATATTGTCAGAAAACTCTAAATAAATACCATCCCGGGTCCCCTGGACATGGTTATGGCTTACTTCTACATAATGCGAGTACCAAAGTTGTATCCCGTTGCCGGAATTGTATTCGTCTTTGGCGTCACCGATGATCTTGTTATGATACACCTTGCCATGCGATGATTTTTCCAGATATATGCCGAAGAATAGTTTTTCCAGCACGACATTTTGAATCGTGAAATAGTCACTTTTGATGACCCGAATAGCAGCAAAATCAGTGGTATAGCTGACACCAACATTGATAATAAAAAGCCCGTCGATTGTGACATGGTCTGAAGTTATTTTTATAATCTCGCCTTTCTTTTGACCATCAACGATCGGGTAGTTTTCACCTTTTAGTGTAAGGGGTTTGTCAACAAAAATATTGTGTTCATAGTAGGTTCCCTTTTTAACCAAAACCGTGTCATATGCCTGTGCCGTAGTTATGCCCTCTTTTATCGATTTGATGGGACATGATGGACATACGGTAACTGTTTCGGCTATCGTCTCTCCAAAAAATAGAAAAAGTAAGCAGGTCAGGATGAATGAAACGCGTACCATTAACGGATAATGAGAAATTTGGAATTTTCCAGGGCCTCTACCCAATGTTCGGTATCTTTTGAAAAACTAAATTCTTGTTTTTCCTTTAAAATAACCGGATGATTTTCAACGTAGAAAACGATCAAACCTTCCAAAACTACGAGGTGAGTGTCACTATGGGATTCATGGGATGGAAAAACGGTATTCTTTTCCAAACTGACACTTAATATTTCTAAACGGGTATTTTTCACCAATTGCCTTATTTGCAATCCATCGAAAGGCTGTTGCAGTATAGTGTTATTAATGTTTATGGTGTACATGATGTGTTACTTTGTCTTTCCTTTTGAATCGCTCCCGAAGTTCATCCCACGTAAACAAGTCCCCCTGGTGCTTTTCTTGCGCCTTTTTTGCATCTTCAAGATGCTGAAATGCAGTAAGAAATTCTCCCATAGGACTGGGAATTCCATAACTGATTAAAAAGGTACATGTCTGGACTTCGGTTAGCACTTCCGGTTGGTGATAGGTATTTGTTAGAAGGAGGCCTATTTTTTCTTCTTCAATGTTGTTGATATGGTTGAGCATACACTCTAATGCATCAAAATTGAACACTTTTCCTTTGGAAGTAACCAATTGGGCCGCGTGCTGTTTGTCCACTATAGTCATGCTACAAAAGTGGCATGTGCTTTCCCCATAGGTTATGGGTTTAGGGCCAATTGTACAAGCTAAAATGAAGAACAAAAAATAGACAACTCCTTTTTTCATATTAATTAGTAGCCAAAGTTTTCTTGACAATTTTTCTTGCTTCTACTCTTTTTTTGGTCCTACCGATATAACCCGCAACAAGTGTAAGGAACATTCCCACTAGCATTAGGTAAGCACCCAATCTTGGATAGGAATAGGCATCAAAGTTCAACATCTTTTTGTGTCCCAAAAGCGGTGGCTTATAACTCATAGGTGTGCCATCGGGGTTTTGAAGTTTCATAATGGCATTGGGATCCAAATTAGTTCCGTAGTCTACCATCCAGGCGTTGAAATCGTACATCCCCAGAAAGCCTAAAATGGTCATAACAATAAACCAACCGAAAAACCACGGATAGTTGATCCTATTGAAAAAGCCCAAGAGACCAATCAACAATCCCAAGGCAGCCATTCCACCAATTACTATAGGAAATACGGTGAATTCCCACATATCTTCAGGTTTTGGCAACGTTTTCATACCGATGTAATGGTTTAGACCATCAATATTTTGTATGTCGAACTCACTCTGCCCCTACAATCCGTTGATATGGATATTTAATCCCAAAGGTTCCGGGTATGGTGGCGCTCCAAGTTCAATGTTCCATAACGGAAAAAAGAAAAGACCCAACAATAAAGCCGAACCCAACATCATTAACAAACTCGCTTTTTTCATTTTTATATGAGAATTAATAAGCAGGTCGGATGGGCCGACCTGCTTATCTATTGTTCAGGTGTTACTCACCTAATGACCAAGACAATTCGATATTTGAATTGGCGGGTGATACCCTTACATAACCTTGCATTTCCTGGTGCAATGCAGAACAGAAATCGGTACAGTAAAATGGCCATACCCCAACTTGTTTTGGTTCCCAAACCGAGGTTTTGGTTTGGCCTGGCATGATCAATAGCTCAGAGGTATTCTGTCCTATGATTGAAAAGCCATGAGGCACATCAAAATCCTGCTCATGATTCGTGATATGGAAGTATACCTTGTCACCCACCTTGACCCCTTCAATGTTATCCGGAGTGAAATGGCTACGAATGGTACTCATATACACATGTACTTCCTTTCCGTTACGCTCAACTCTTGCTTCTGCAGGGTTAGTTATGCCATAAGGGTGTTTGTTTTCATCCAACCGGTAGATCTTTTTAGATTTCGGTGCTAGCAGTTCTGCAGGGCATCCTGCCGCGTAATGCGGTTCACCGTGCGTCGGAAAATCATAGAGCAGTTCCATTTTTTCACCGGAAATATCATAAATCTGTGCGGAATGTTCCAATTCAGGACCGGTGGGTAAGTAGCGATCTTTGGTGATCTTGTTCATCGCTACTACATATTTACCAAAAGGTTTACGGGAGTTTCCACCGGGGATCATTAAATGCCCAACGGAATAGAAGGTAGGCTTGCGATCCACTACATCCCATGTTTCCAAACGCCATTTAACTACTTCGGAAGAGATAAAGAAGGTGGTATAGGCATTACCATTAGCATCAAACTCGGTGTGTAAGGGGCCAAGGCCACCACTTTTCACTACTCCTGCCATCACATCGTCAAAACTTAAGATAGGAATACCGTAGGCTTCTCCATCAAATTTTTCTGCTTCAATAGCGGCTAGCATTTTAGTAAAGGAATGAACGGTCAGGTCAGCGGATAGTTTTCCCGAACCAATTATGTATTCTCCACTAGGATCAACATCACATCCGTGAGGGGATTTAGGAGTAGGTAAAAAGAACACAGCACCTTCCACCTGAGTTGGATCAACAGTAACTACTTCGTTCTTCATGGTTGAAGTACCCATGTGAGTTTCATGACTGTATACGTTGTGGGCATAGTTGGCCGCCATTTTTGTTCCACCGCCGTTGTCTACGTATTCTTCGATCTTTTTCCAGTTTATCGCGGCAATAAAGTCCTTGTCGTTTTGTGAGGAGTTTACCTCCAT
>JANQHL010000075.1 GCA_028277085.1 Flavobacteriaceae bacterium | reverse complement strand
GTTACCTTCGGAATTGCCAACGCGCTGTTTGAACACCTAGCGGCGAAACTCCCCATTTCCAGATTACAACGTGATCTTACGGACAGTACCGTTCTTCGCAATGTGGGGGTGCCTTTTGCCCACACATTGATCGCATTCCAATCTACCCTTAAGGGCCTTCAAAAATTGGTTTTGAATGAGGAGAAACTACGTCGTGATTTAGAAGAGAATTGGGCGGTGGTAGCAGAAGCCATTCAAACCGTCTTGCGACGAGAAGGCTACCCGAATCCTTACGAAGCGTTAAAAGCATTGACTCGGACCAATTCTAAAATTACAGCCACTGTTATTGCTGATTTTGTTGACACCCTAGACGTTTCCACAACGGTAAAACATGAGTTAAAAAAAATAACCCCGACAAATTATACCGGGGTCTAAAAGTATTTTTAAAGCGGCCTATTTTTTAGGCACTTTTTGTATTTCCACTTCGTGTGGGTAAGGAATTTCAATTCCAGCTTCATCGAGTGCCAGTTTGCAACCTTCATAGGTTGCAAAATAAACATCCCAATAATCTTCAGGCTTGCAGAAAGGACGGACCGCAAAATTCACGGAACTGTCTGCCAATTCCAGCACATTTACGGAAGGAGCCGGATCAGGTAACACTTTAGGATTGGAGGTCAATACATTTAGTAAGACCTCTTTTGTCTGCTTAATATCCTCTTCATAAGCCACTCCGATCACCGTATCAACACGTATTTTACCTTCGGCAGTGTAGTTTACAATGTTTCCGTTAGCCATAGCGCCATTGGGAACTATCGCCAACTTATTCTCGGGAGTGATGAGTTTGGTGGTAAATATCTCGATTTCTTTTACTACTCCCAGCTCTCCTTGAGCTTCGATCAGGTCACCTATTCTATAAGGCTTGAAAATCATAATTAGCACCCCTCCGGCAAAATTGGATAGGGATCCCTGTAAGGCAAGGCCAACGGCCAGACCAGCTGCAGCGATCACAGCCGCAAACGTAGTTACGTTAACCCCTAGTGCAGAGATGACTACGAGTGCCAATACAATTTTCAAGGCCCAGGAAAGCAAATTGAGCAAAAAGCGTTGAAGGGACTCATCATACTTACTTTTTGCCATTACCTTACGCAATGCCTTCATGATTTTTTTGACGATCCAGGAACCAATAATAAAAATCAGGATGGCGCCAATAACCTTTGGCCCATACTCAATGATAAATTCAATGCCTTTATCTATCCATTTTTGTGCATCTTCCATAATTGTGTTGGATTTGTTAGTGTTCTGTTTACTGTGACACTAAGTTAATCACAAGGTCACAAAGAATTTTATGAAGACGACAAATTTTTGAGCATTAAAAAACCCAAATTTCAATTTTGAAATTTGGGTTGAATTACCAATGTGACGTGGTTTATCCTTTTAGAAACTTTCCAATTTCACCCAGGCCTTCCCCATCGTAATCCGATTTTTGAATGGCTTGCATAAGCTGAATGATATGGGCCGGATTCATATCCCTTCCAAGCACCCGGACTACAGCAAAGCCTTGTTCCTTGCTATCGCCGTAAATAATCACCTCATCTATTGCATCATCTTCCCCAAGGTATTTGATTACCCCTCTTCCGTACTGCGAGTTAATCTTCATGAGTTCAATAAAATCTTCTCCCTTCAGGATTTCTTTTACCTTAGCCTTCTCCACTTTATACTCCGCTTCATTATCTGCCGTCTTTTTAAACGCGAGCAAATTAAACTTTCGCAAGGATTCGACCGCCTCACGCTGTACTTCAGTGAGTTCCACTTCCTCCATCTTTAAAATACTGGCTGGAATATCAAGTGATATGAAGTTGGGATTTTCCTGATTATCCACATAATATTCCTGTAAGCTCTGTTGACTTGCACATGATGTCAACAAAACAACTAAAATGACGGATACTGCTTTTAAAATATGTTTCATTACTTTCTTTTTAACTTAATTTCTCTCAATGGTTTACCTTGAAACTTCCTTACTTCAAATTACTCATTCCAAAGCAATAACTCTTCGGGCAACGCTAATTTTTCCACGATTACCCATAAATTCTCGGTTCTAATATTTGTACCGTTTAGTTGAACAAAAATGGCATTAAACCTTTTTTTGTTCCAACAGAATGTTGCTCTATTTATATCATCTGAAAACATCATGAATTCATTTATGTTTTCCTTTTCTCCGGCATATTTTTTATAAAACTGGTGGCCTGATGTATTGTTAGCCATGGTTAAACCGTTTTGGGAAACATAATGGTCAACTGACGCTTTCAATGCCATTGAGACATCTTTGTTTCTTGTTGCAAAGACTCGTATTGAATCAATAGCATCGATTGCATTTATGAACTTTAGATCTTTTGGATTGGATGCGTCAAGACCTGCTTTCGTCATGATTTCGAACAATGGTTTCTTTAAAATCATACTAGATACCGCCTCATCTTTTTCAAAAGCGTTAAGCGTAGTTTGCGCCATTAAATAACCGCCAAACAAAAGATTCAAACCTAAAAAGAAGCTAGACCTATTCATTTTTACGAGTAATTAATCGTTATTTACTTCTTTTAATTCTTTGGGAAGGTTCATTTTATTCACCAATGCACCTATTTTGGTCAAGTCAATATCACCCGTCATCGTGACCAAAACCGTTTCAAAATCTGCCCTGCCAGACCTGGTTTCCATATCGGTAACAAGCATAACCATCTCGCTTACATGATCACGGTCTTTCCCTTCTATCACATAAAAGTTTACTTCTGAGCCGTCGTCCTTCACTTTCATCAAACTCTCCATTTTTGAAGATGTAACATACCCTTTTGCTGTGGTCTTAATTTTTTGTGAGGCCATTTGGTCGTCCGAAACAAATACTTTGATTTCCTTTATGCTTTTAGCAAGATCTATAAATTCCTGGGTTTCTTCATCCGCATTGTCAATTGACATATTGGCAACTATACCCAACATACCTTTACTAATAGTCACCGTTCCAATTTTTTCTGAATCTTCTAATTGATCAAATGCGGACTGTCCCGTTGCCATCATTGGCGACATACAGGCTAACACCAGAAGTGTTTTGATTATATTTTTCATGTTCTTTTTTGATTGATTTAAACGATTTTTCATTCCGAAGCAGTGGCGGTACCGCTTTCGGCATCGCCACCGTTTCGAATAACACTTATTCTCCCTTTTTCCCGGCCTTATTCAGTTCTTCGGGAAGGTTCATTTTTTTTGTTAAGGAACTGATCTTATTTAAATCGATATTCCCCGTCAGGGATAAAAGGACGGTTTCAAATTGTCTTCCGTTAGCTTCAATCTCTTTCATCCCTGTAACAAACATCAATAACTCGCTTACATGGTCACTATCCTTTCCCTCTTTAATGTAGAATTTCACATTGGCATCTTTATCTTTCACCCGCATTAACTCGGTTAAAGCGGAAGACTTTAGATACTTGTCTACAGATACTTTCATATCTGCACCAATGGATTCATTATCTGTAGTAAACACTTTTAAACTACTTACACTAGTGGCGATATCCATAAAGTCCTGAGCTTCAGGATCATCTACTTCAATATCCATCTTAGCCAACAACTCAAAGGCTTTCTGTGTGACGACCACCGAGGTCACCTCTTCCAGGTCCTCATATTTGTCAAATAAGGACTGTGAAAAGCCGGTAGCTGAAACAAGGGCAAGCCCTACAATTAAAATATACTTCTTCATTTTTTTGTTTTTAATTTTCGTTAAACACTTTCGATTTTGCAACTGCAAATTCATTCAAATAGGCCACTTTTTCCCTGCCTTTCCCAAAATTCTCGGCCAGGAGATTTAGTGCCTTTTTGGTTTCTTCATAGGCATATTCTGCCTCCTTTCTATCCTGGTACGCACGGTATTGGTCCGGACCAAAATAGAGGCCAAACGTAAGTACAACTGCCGCTGCAGCGGAAATCCACCCATAGTTGATTTTCTTCTTAGAGTTTAGTGGAACCTGCTTGGTAAATTGTTCTTTTTTGGCAATGGAATAGTAATTGAACATCGGCCTGTATTGTGCCAGATGTGATGCCACTTCTTCTTGAGCAAAATAGCTCCTGAGTTCTTCCTCTTCTGCTATTGTTGCAGTAGCTTCAAAGTACTTTTCCAAAAGATTTTCTATGTAGTTATCCAATTCCATAGCGATGTTTTTGTTCTAATTTTTCCCGTACTGTTTTTCTTGCTCTGGACAAGGTTACCCGTACCGCTGTCGGTTTCATATCCAACATCTGGGCAATCTCGTCAAATTCATAATGTTCAATATCACGCAGTTGTAACACCATTTTTTGCTGTTCGGGTAGCGCTTCCATGATCTTTTCTACCCAACTCAGGCTATCTTCCGTCTCCAACTGTCGCTGTACCGAGACATTTTCATCCCTGTAATTACTGTGTACCAGTTTTAGGTTCCCCGCCTGTTTGGATTTCAATCGGTCCAAGCAAAAATTCTTGGTCATCGTCATGGCAAAAGCTTCAACACTCTTGTACTGTCCAATCGCTTCATTTTTGGCCCACAGCTTTAACAATATTTCCTGCGTTGCATCCTCTGCCTCTTCCCTGGAGACCAACAGCCGTTTTGCCATGCGGTACAATTTATCCTTAAAAGGCATTACAAGCGCTAAAAACTCCTTATGTTGCATTTGGTGGTTTAGTTATTTGTAAATCCTATTAGGATGTACATTAGGATGACGACAGACATCGATTTTTGTTACAAGGCTTTTTCATTTCCTTGAAATGTAAGTATTTTAGGGTTTTTGAAACTAAAATTGTTATACAAGAAAAATATCCCTTCATTTGGGCTTGGAATGATTCTTGTGATACAGCCTTCAAAACAATGCTATGAAAAAAATTCTTATCCCTATTCTTTTATTTGGGTTGCTTTTATCCTGCAACAATGATGATGATCCGACCATACCGGATCCACAACCAGTAGAACTGCAGAGCGAAATCAATGAATTTGTTTGGAACGCAATGAATACCTGGTACCTCTGGCAGGATGAAGTAAATGACCTGGCAGATGATCGCTTCGAGGATACCAATGCTTTTTTTAATTATCTCAATGGTTTTTCAACCCCGGAAGAATTACACTTCAGTGTACTTTCTCCAAAAGACCGCTTTAGCGTGATTGTAAGCGATTATGATCAACTTTTTAATTCTTTTGCCGGAGTTGCCACTACTAATGGCGTAGAATTTGTGCTCACCCGGCCACCAGAAGGAGGAACGGCCGTTGTGGGGGTAGTCCGGTACGTAGTAAACGGATCAGACGGGGCTGCAAAAGGAGTAGCCCGCGGGGATATATTTTACGCCGTTAACGGCACCCCTTTATTTGCAGAAACCGATGCAAACGGGAGAATTACAAATAGTAATTTGGATTTGCTCGACCCGACTACATATACGCTAAACTTTGCTACTATCACCAATAATACAACTACTCCCAATGGGTTAAATATCGAACTGACCAAAACAGAACTGACAGAAAACCCCGTACATATTGTTAAAACCTTGGATATCAATGGTACCAAGATTGGATATATCATGTATAACACGTTCACCTCCGACTTTGATGACGAGCTCAATGCCGCCTTTGGACAGTTACAAAATGACGGGGTCACACATTTGGTTTTAGATCTGCGTTATAATCCGGGGGGTTCTGTTACTTCAGCCATTCGATTGTCCAGTATGATCACCGGGCAATTCACGGGACAGTTGTATTCACGCCAGCGATGGAACACCAAATGGGATAACCTTTTAGGGGGAGAGGATGCGTTCGTCAATACCATAGGAAGTTCCCCAATCAACAGCCTTAACCTAAGTGAAGTGCACATCATCGCAACAGATGACAGTGCCTCTGCAAGCGAGTTGCTAATTAACAGCCTGGAGCCCTATGTGGATGTTGTTCATGTTGGGGACCGTACTGTTGGCAAGAATGAATTTTCAGTGACCTTAGTGGATAACCCGGATCAGCGTCTAAGCTTAAATGGAGAAGTACTGGACTTCCCGTATATCTTTAATGGGGATACCACCCTTGAAGGTGCGGATCCAGACCATAAATATGCCCTGCAGCCTTTGGTAGGCACCAATGAGAATGCAGATGGATTTAGTGAATTCACCGACGGGTTGGTCCCTGATATTGAAATCCTGGAAGTTTTGTCCAATTTGGGTACCCTTGGAGAACCCGACGAGCCTTTGTTGGCTAGGGCAATAGAAGACATCACCCAAGTGACAACGAAAAGCAGGTTTTTCGAGTTTCCGGAGGGTATGAAAATAAAAACGATTTCCAGCTCTAACCGATTAAACCCCTTAAAAGGAGGTATGCGATATGATACTTTTGAGGAATAACATCGGGAAAGTAAAACGCGACGTGTTTATACTTCCCAAAAGATTCATAGTAGGCATAACAGCCTTGGTATTCCTTACTGCTTGTTCAGATGACGATGATTTACAGATGTTTGAACCCACTTCTGATGATGTAGAAGTGCAGGATTTTGTATGGCAGGCAATGAACCAATGGTACTTTTGGCAACAGGACGTTCCTGATCTAGCGGATGACCGCTTTTCAAGTGACCAAGCGTACACAGCATTTTTACAGGACACACCGGATCCTGAGGATTTCATACGAAGTTTGTTGTTTACGGAAGATCGGTTCACCTTCTGGAGAGAAGATATTGACGACTTAGTTAACTCCCTTTCTGGGGTGAGTAAGAGTAACGGTTTGCAATTTTTTACGGTGGACCTGACCAATGATACGACTACCAATCTCTTCTTATTTGTACGGAATGTAGTTCCTGGTTCCGATGCGTTCAATAAGGGAATACGACGAGGGGATGTCATTTATCAAATTGATGGGCAACCCCTTACCCCAAATACTATTGACCAATTATTGGCCCCAGATAGTTACACCGTAGGCCTGGGGGAACTGGATGTTGCCAACCGATTGGTAAATCCCTCTTCCGAAACGATATCCCTGACAAAAGAGGAGAACTTCCAGGAGCACCCCATTCGTTTGGCCACCACCCTGGATATTAACGGGCAAAAGATCGGGTATTTAATGTATCAACGGTTCAACCGGGATTTCAATGACGAACTCAATGCTGCTTTTGGGCAGTTTGTTGCGGATGGCGTAACGGATCTGGTCCTGGATATGCGGTATAATCCTGGCGGTTCGGTAAATACTTCACGATTACTGGCCAGTATGATTTACGGCACCAATACCAGTGACCTGTACATTCGGCAACGTTGGAATGACAAACAGCAAGAGCAGTTTTCAAGTCAACAGTTGGATGATTTTTTTGCGGATAGGGTAAGGAGCGGGGTCCCCTTGCATTCATTGGAACTACCCCGGGTGTATGTGTTGACCACAAGCCGAACAGCATCAGCCAGCGAATTGGTAATAAATGGCCTTGACCCCTATGTGCAGGTCATCCAGATAGGAACCACTTCAAGAGGAAAAAATGAATTTTCCATTACCTTGGTTGACGACCCTACAGGAGTTAACGGTCCGTATACCTTTGGAGATGGTAGAAGAATAGACAACATTAATCCTAACAACCGATGGGCGCTCCAGCCCTTAGCCGGGCGCAATGAGAATGCCGTAGGTTTTTTGGACTATACTTCGGGCTTTGCCCCGGACTTTGAAGTAGTTGAAGATGTATTTACCCTGGGCACTTTTGGCGATCCAAATGAACCCTTATTAGCGCAGGCATTGGAACTAATTGCAGGGGTAACCAGTAAGAGCAGGTCTCAGGAGCGTGAACTTCCTCCCAGGGCTCATATCATTATTGGTTATGATACCCCTGCCCAGGAATTGATGATCCTGGACAAGCCTTTACTACAAAAAGAGTAATATCAGCGGAATGTGCCGCGGAACCCTGTTGCTAATGCTCCGGTTGTAAATCGCAGAACCAAAATCCATATTCAGAATGAGATGCTTGTTCTGTTTTAAGAGCGGGGTAGGTTTTATAGACTAAATCCCCTTTTCGGAAAGGGATGGGCCGCTGAAACAGAGGGCCATCGAAGCAAAAGGTATGGAATTCCCCATTTTCACCACAGGGATCTACGGTGGCTGGTAGATCTTCCAAAAAAGAGGTGTCAATGATTCGGCCACAGAACGATTTGTCCAATACCTGGGCATTTACACAAACCACAATTGCTTTTAATCCCAAATTGATCATATCCAATAAGAGTTGTCGGGTATCTTTTTTCCATAGTGGAAAAACCACCTTAAATCCCAATGGATGCAGCATGTTCTCCCGATATATTTTCAAATCTTCCAGGAAGATATCGCCAAAATAACTAGTGGTAAATCCCTGCTTTTTCAGTACGCCAAGCTGTTTGCGCATCACCACGCCATACGCTTCCATCGAAGGATGCTCTGAAAGTTCGATCACCGTTAGTGGAATACCAAGAGCAGCCGCCTGCGCTTCTAAAAGACTTCTATGCAGCCCATGCATAGATACCCGTTGGTAGCGAGCGCTTATGGTGGTCAATAAAAGATCAATATTGGGATATTTGCCATTTTGAATAGTATGTAGGGCCATAGCAGCATCTTTACCACTGCTCCAGTTTAGAAACGCCTTTTCATTACCCATAGTTTTCATTCCAGTTTTGTAGTATTCGATGTATCTGAGGGATACCCTCCATTAATGCTGCAGGACCAGGTTGAAGAATAATTTCGGACTTTATTTCGTAAATCCTATCCGTTTTCACGGCCTGGATCGCATCCCAACCCTTGCGTTGAAGCATTTTTTCTTTTTTGAATGATTTGCCACACCAGGACGCCAAAATAATCTCTGGATTTCGCCGGATCACTTGATCATTTTCGGCAATGATCCGTTCCTTGGCTAAGGCCGCCTGCTCTTCTTTGAAAATGTCTACCCCACCACAGATTTCTATGATCTCACTTACCCATTGAATTCCAAATATCAAGGGATCAAACCACTCTTCAAAATATACTCTGGGCCTTTTAGCCCAATCACTGGTTGCCTTTTTTACCTCTTGAATATTCATTTCAATTTGTCGGACCAGATCCATAGACTGATCCCGTTTATCTACCAAAGCCCCTAATTGGACTATCATTTTCAGAATACCTGCTACACTTCTGTGATTATTAACCCATACGGTTATTCCCTTTTCAATTAAAGATTTGGCAATATTGGCCTGAATATCCGAAAACCCAATGACCAGGTCTGGCTGCAGCGCCAGGATTTCGTCAATTTTAGCATCTAAGAAGGTAGCGACTTTAGGTTTTTCTTTTCTAGCCCGTTTAGGTCGGACAGTAAATCCTGAAATCCCAACAATCCGCTCTTCTTCTCCCAACAGGTATAAGGCCTCAGTGGTTTCTTCTGTAAGACAAACAATTCGTTCAGGGCAGTAGTTCATAACTCGTCTGTTGAGCGTTTAATATAAAACAAAGCCTTCCTAAAAATCTGAAATTTCAGGAAGACTTTTAATCAGTCAGCTCATTTTGGCCTTATCTTATGTTCTAGCCTCTAAAACTCGAAGCTTCCATTAAAATACACCGCTCCGGGAATTATAGCGACTTCTACAGATTCGATCAAGGAGTTATCCGTGAGATCATAAACTTCCAGGGATCCATTACTTGCAAAATCCTTAGCATCTACGCCATATAGTCTTCCATTATCCACAGCCATATCATAAAAAGCAACGCCACTGATCTCGACAGTATCCGGTAAGGAAGTCGCTGAAACATCCATTAAAAAGACCTCGCCGTCCAATAAATAGTACAAGCTATTGCCATCGACAGAAAGATAATTTGGATGCTGGGTTTGGGTAAAATCGAAGGTAGCGGTTACTGTATTCGTAGTTATATCTATTCTATCCAACCGTCCGGCGGTCTCATTTCCGGTAAATGCGGGATTTCCGCCGGAAAGCACCCATAACTCATTGTTAACCAATTGCATGGAATTTGGTCTATCGGCTACTGTAATTGGAGTTCCGGTGGTATTGGTAGAAGCATCTATGACCGAAACGATATTATTTTGATTAAATCCACCCTGGTGGGCCACATAAAGGGTGTTGCCGTTAGCCACTATCCACTCAGGTCCTTCCGGCACTGTAATAGTGGATTCTACAGTATAATTATCCAAATCTATCACGGCAACATAGTCATCATCCGGATTGGAACCGTCCCCCCAGTTGGTAACATACCCCTTACCGTTAGCAAAAGCAATGTGCCTGGGGTTAAGCAGACCGGCGTCAACCGTCCCCACGGATTCAAAGGTATAGCGGTTGACCACCTCAACGGTTTGTGAGTTGTTCACCACGATGTAGGCCAAATCTCCATCAAATCCCATGCTTTGTGCCGTATCACCCAAAGGCGCTTCATTCACCTCACTAAAAATACCATTGGAGGCTACGGATAGGTCATCCGAAACAAAGGATACTGAAGCATTACCCCCAAAAAAGTTGCCTTCATGAAGTACTAAAATTCCGTTTTCGAAAGGGAAAGAATCGTTATCCGTTAGGGTTAGGGTTACGCTACTGTCTGATGCGATTAGATCTGTAGTACCATCTACTGCTGTAATTGTAACGATGATCTCTTCATTTTGCTCCACCATGTCATCATCTGTGAGTACAAGGTTTTGCGTTACGGAGTTTTCACCGGCAGTTAAGGTCAAACTCCCGGGTAAAGCTTCATAATCCTCACCGGCTGTTGCACTTCCGGAAACCTCATAGGAAACGGTAACATCGGTAGAAAAAGATGCTGAAGTAGTGAAAGTAATGGCAATTGTACCATCTCCTTCAGAGAAAGTATCTTGTGTAATTGAGACACTTACCCCTGATAAGGTAGGCTGGTCGTCATCATCGTTACAAGCAGTGAAGAATACTCCTAGCATAACGATCATCCATAAAAATCGGTTGTTTCTCATCTTAAAAATTTAATACTAATTGGGTTTGAATATTTCTATTGGGCATTGGTCGCAAGGCGATGTTTTCGTAGTAGGTATTAAATACATTATTTAGGGTCACGCCAAGTCGGTATTGTAACTTTCCTTCAAGTTTCGGAGAAAAGGTAATTCCGGCATTCGCTACCTGATAACCTTCCAGTTCCCCGCCGATGATGGACACCGGACCGTTGTAAAGATGTTGGTAAAACGCACCGAAGTTGGCAAATCGGTACGCTAAAGCAGCATTACCCCTGTGAAAGGGTACATAAATAAGTTGTTCCCCTGTTGCAGTATCTTCCGAAACGGTGTAGGCATGGTTGGTGGTAAAATCAATTTCCTGTTTTTCTCCTAGTGTCTTTTTGTAACCCAGTTCTACCTCTGCTCCATAGATCCGTACGTTATCCACGTTTACCGGCGACCAAATACCCTGATTGTTAGGTAACCACCGAATCATATCTTCAGTAGTAATGTAATAGCTATTTAAACGTATGTTTAATTGGTTAAAATCAAGTTGATGTCCGAGATCCAGCTGATACGACTGTTCGGGTAGCAACTCAAGGTTACCGCCAGGTTGCCAATACAGGTCATTGAATGTGGGCAAGCGAAAATTTCGGGAAGCGTTCAATTGCAAGGTATAGGTTTTTCCAAAATCATAACTTCCATCCCACGCAAAAACAAAAGGACTCGAGAAGTCGGAAGAAAAATCCTGACGCAGACTAAAATTGTAACGTGTTTTTTTGTTTACCGTGTGTTTTAGCACTGCTGTAATTGCAAAATCGTTTCGTTGGGGAGTCCCAAAGCTACTTCCCCTGCTGGAGAAATTGTTGTACTCCAAAAAAGAATTGACGCGAACTGCCTTGGAAAGGGCAATATCCATGGTATAACGTGCCAATAAGGTGGTAACCCTACCTTCAGAAAAATCCTCGGCATCCTTATTTTCGAAATACTTGAATGCGTCATGTAAGTGAGCTAGTTTGACCTTGCTCGTCGTCTTTTTTCCGAATTTTACCCACTCCAATTGTGTGCGGTAATGATTATCCTGGTAACGGCTACGCCCAGGAGCAACGAGGTTACCAGAAAGGTTGCGATCACCGATAAAACTTTGATGGTACAACCGCAGTACCTGGTCGTTATTTAAGAGATAACCGGCATTAAAATTTAAATTTACATGCTCGAACTCCCCGTTGGTATTACGTTCATCGGTTTCCAGGTAGCGGTAGTCATTATCAGAGCTGTTGTAGTTTATGCCAAAACTGGAGGACCACTTCCCGGTACCAAAACTGTTAGTATAATTGATGCTACGGGTGTCAAAACTGCCATATCCGGTTAAGACCTGATGTTCCAGGTGTTTTTCAAATTTCAAGTCATTATTAAGATGGACCGATCCGCCAATAGCACCCGTACCAAATTGTACGCTACCTCCACCACTTCGAATAGCCACTGAACTGTAGTTAAAAGGATTTACCGTATTAAAATCGACCTGGCCATTCAATTGGGAGTTAATGTTGATCCCATTCCAAATAACCGCAGTATGCGAAGCGTTTGTTCCGCGAAAAGCTGGAGAAGAAACCATCCCCAAACCATTCTCTTTGAAATAAATGTTACTATTGAAGGCTAAGAGGGAGGTCAAAAAAATACCGTTCCTTTCTATGGTGCTATCCTTTAACACCGTAACCTTATGACCATCCGCATAACGTTGCGTACGGACATCAGATACCACTACCTCTTTCAAATCATAGGTAGTGATACTTTCTTGGGCGGCGAGCTCAAGAAAGGAAAATAATCCTAGCGCTATTACGAAATGACTATGCTTCATACCTGCAAACCTCTATCCCGAAGGTTGTACATCTTTAATTGAATCAGGCAGGTCTCCTGGCTCGCGTCTTACTCATTACCTTCCCGTCTTTTGAAAAAGACAGTGGCTTAGCAGTTTGAGTAAGCATCCGTTAGGACAAAGCTTACAGTTGCGGGAACAGCTCCGGAGTTTTTGAGTTACGAATGACAATTGTAGAATTACGATTTTTCAAGGATAAGACTTCGTACTTCTAAATTCTAAAATCGTATTTCAAATCACCGGATTCCCTTTTAATTCTACAACTATGATATTGTAGAAACCTAAATTCGCTGTGAAAGTA
>JANQHL010000043.1 GCA_028277085.1 Flavobacteriaceae bacterium | reverse complement strand
CCTCAACTAGCAACACTGGCTCCGACATGTTCAAAGGAATCAATCTTGGCCCTGTGATGTCTGGCATGAATTTAGTATCCAATGGGGTTGCTCCTTTGGCATGATAAAACAATTCATCATCCCGGAATACAAAATTATGTTCGTTCCAGTAGCGATTCTCTGGGTTGATTCCCAATTTGGCCAAAGTCGCATCGTGAATACATTCATGATTTTTTTTGGTCCACTTTCGAATGATTTGCAGGGCATTCCAATAGTGCTCCCCTTCTTTGCTATCTATAGGGATCCATGCATTTTGTTTTAAGGTTTCGGGGGACAATTCCTTTCGGAACCGCTCGGCCACTTTCATCCCTCTGGCATACAAATTGGCACCAAAACCCCGACTACCGTGATGTGTCACCATCATGGTATTTCCTGTTGCCTTGGAGATGCCCACAAACAAGAAATGGTTGCCATCCCCTTGTGTTCCGAGATGGGATCTTGCAGCAGAAATACACTTTTGATCATTTAAGAAATAGTTCTTCTCAATCTCGGCCAATACGTCCATTGGAAATCGAAATTGATCTTCTCTGGAACGACCCCCCGGACCAAAATGCGTGACGCCATGCGCAGCATTCAATACATCCTGTGGATCTGCATTTCCAAAATCGGTCAACAATACAGAACAACAGATGTCCGCACTGTGCATCCCCGGGTGGATGGCATTTTTAGCAACAGCCACTCCGCCAACAGGAATAGTCCCTGTTGGGCCTGTAGGACAAGCATCAGGCATGATGGCTCCGTCCACTAATGTTGGGGTCTTCATTAAAGCATCCATTGTTTCAATAACAGCATTGACATTGGCCTCTTCCATTGAATTTTCTGCCTTTATGTTTACCGAAAAAGGAACCGCTTCATGATGTAAACCAACTGCCGGAGGCGACTTGAATTGTTCCAAGTAGTTGTTCAAAGCGTCACCTTGCAATTGGTTTTTATTGATATGCGCAATGGCCTCCTTAAACCATTTTCCTGATTTGAAGCCCATAGCGATCAATTCCTTCCCTGTAAAAGTATTCTTTGGTTCCATGTTTTCTTCCTTTTTCGAAAGCCCCGCCGACTCCCCGTTCGACGGAGCACTACTGATGAGTGTTGTATACTCTTATGATTCCATACAAAGATTTGATACAAACTACGCAGTCTTTTTGCGCAGTTAATAAAATTTTAATTAAGGGGGTACGTTGTACTTTAAAAAATACTGCTTCCCAAGTGGCTAAGAGGCATTTTTTTTGAAAAAATTCGAACAAATGGTCGTTAGGAAATATATGCTACTGTACGGAAACGAACATTTAGTTTTATATTCAGCAAACAAACCAAATTAACATTAAAACAATATTTTAAAAATGCGACATATTACGATTTCCCTTCTATTTCTTTGCTTCATTTACTTACCCCTATACGCACAGGAAACCCCTGAAAACTGGCATTTGTTAGATAAAACCGAGGATAGAGTGCCCGGAATAAGCTTAGAGAAGGCCTATGCCTTATTGAAAGCCAATAACAAAACATCGACTCCGGTAATTGTGGCCGTTTTGGATTCCGGATTAGATATTGAACATGAAGATATTCAGCCCGTATTATGGACAAATTCCAAAGAGATTGAAGGGAATGCTATTGACGATGACAATAACGGCTATGTTGATGATATCCATGGGTGGAATTTCATCGGCGGGAAAAATGGGCAGAGTTTGGAGGCGGAAACCCTGGAACTTACAAGACTTTACAAGGCAATGAAAACACGGTTCGATGGCAAAAACAAGTTTACCATCAAAACAGATGAACAAGAAGACTACGATCTGTTCTTGCGTTATAAGAAAGCCTACAACGAGGGTAAAAGTAAACTGAGGAATTCCATTGCACAAAACACCGAGGAGTTTGAGTTTTTTGATAACCTCATTCCACCACTTCAAAAAGCGATCGGTAAAAATTCTTTTACGGAAAAGGAACTCCAAAAAGCAAAATTAAGCAATGGACAACTAGAAAATGTACGCGCCAATTTTTTTCGAATCCTGGAAAGGAATAAAGAAAAAAACCTTACTTCAGAAAAGCTCATAGCGCATTATGAAGAACTTTCCACAAAAATGGAAATGCTTGAAAAGCGCTTAAAATACAACTACAGCTTGGATTTTAATGGAAGGGATATTATTGGTGATGACTATGCCAATGTGAATGAAAAAGGCTACGGTAATAATGATGTCACCAAACGATCCGGACATGGTACACATGTTTCAGGAATCATTGGGGCGGCGCGAAATAATAACATCGGTATTGATGGAATAGCAGATAATGTACGTATCATGCCTATACGGAGTACCCCCATGGGTGATGAAAATGATAAGGACGTCGCTAATGGTATTCGGTATGCTGTGGACAATGGGGCGAAAATTATCAATATGAGTTTTGGTAAAGAATTCTCACCACAAAAAGAAGTAGTTGATGCGGCGGTTAAATACGCACAGGAAAAAGGAGTGCTTTTAGTTCATGGCTCCGGAAACGATGGTAAAAACACCGACTATTTTTATAGCTTTCCCAGCGCCCTTTTAGCAGACGGAACAGTAGCAAGCAACTGGATTGAAGTAGGAGCGAGTGCCGTTCATGTAGACGAGAAACTACCCGCTACTTTCTCTAATTATGGCAAGACGTCCGTAGCTATTTTTGCTCCCGGGGTGGATATTTATTCCACATTGCCCGAAAATTCCTATGACACGCGTAGTGGTACCAGTATGGCAGCGCCTGTTGTCTCAGGAGTTGCCGCCTTATTGCTTTCCTACTTCCCGCATTTGACCCCGGAGGAGCTAATCGCCATCATAACCGAATCAGGCACTTCATATGACCTAACGGTCAACCAACCGGGTTCTGACGAAAAAGTACCGTTTTCATCATTATCACAAACTGGAAAGATCATAAATGCCCATCAAGCCGTGCAACTGGCTTTGGAAAAGTACGAGAAGTAATTTTTGAAGTAAATGCATCTAGCGTATGGCCCAAAACAAAAATGCCCTTATCCGCTATAAGACCATTGACAAATGCTTACAGAACGGTTATCGACAATGGACTTTGGAAGATTTGATAACTGCCTGTTCCGATGCCTTGTACGAATATGAAGGTAGGGCAGTCAATGTGAGTAAGCGCACGGTGCAATTGGACATTCAAATGATGCGCAGTGATAAGTTGGGCTATAACGCACCAATAGAGGTATATGATAAGAAATACTACCGGTATGCTGATGAGGACTATTCCATGACGGACATTCCCTTAAATGAAAATGACATGCACGTGCTCTCGGAAACTGTGGAAATGTTAAAACAGTTTAAAGATTTTTCGCTGTTTTCTGAATTAGGGGGCATCATCCAACGTTTGGAGGACAAGGTGTATACCGAGAAAACCCGAAGCTCCTCTATTATCCATCTTGATAAGAATGAAAACCTTAAGGGCCTGCATTGGCTGGATGAATTGTACCAAGCTATCCAAAAGAAAGTCGTCCTAAAAGTGGAATACAAGTCTTTCAAGGCCACCGAAGCAAACATGATTACGTTTCACCCCTATTTGCTCAAAGAATTCAATAATCGGTGGTTTTTGATTGGTATGGGTAATAAAAACCGAGGAGTGGTCAATCTGGCACTTGATAGAATTGTTGCTGTAGATTATGACTTCTCCATTCGATATGAAGCGCAAGATTTTGATGCTGACGCTTTCTACAAGGACGTGGTTGGGGTAACCGTAAGCAGAGTACGTACCGCTGTAGTAAAATTATGGATAGATAAACACAATGCACCTTATGTCTTGACGAAGCCGTTGCATCATTCACAGCGATTGGTCAAGGAAAATGAGGATGGGAGTATTGAAATTACCTTTTTAGTAAAACCCAACTTTGAGTTGGAACGTTTGCTATTGGGTTTCGGGGAGTCTGTTGAGGTGCTAAAACCTGAAAAATTAAGGAACCGAATTGCTGAGAAGCTTAGGAATGCAGCGGAAAAATATAAGAATGAACCCATTTAACTCGTTGGAACCACCATAAACCCTTTAAATAGCAAGGGCTTTTAGTGGTACGAGAACCTCTTCCAGAGATACTCAATAGGCCCCTGTTTGTTTTTCCTTAGCCAGAGATAACTTAGTAAGGATTGTATCACAAAGAACAACACGGCAATCATGTAGGTTTCAGCTCTGGAAATTGTACCATAAAGCCCATTTTCATGAATGGCATGAAAAATCACAAATACATAAAATACGGATTGTAAAACATAATTGGACAATGCTGTTCTTCCGACATATGTAAACCAGGAGGTCATATTTTTAAACAATGGGATGGCATTCAACTTCACAAAGAGCGCCATATAGGCAAGGGTTTGCAGCATCATTCCCCCAATTACGGCAAAGGGCAGCCAAAATAAGGAGATATCCAGCTCCAGATTACCGGTATTGACCCAATAAAACAAATAGCTACTAGGTAATCCTAGAGCAAGGCCTAAAAGAAGAATAACACGGTAGGTGCGTCGTAATGACTTTGGATTGCGAAAAAAATTCAGCTTGCCCAGGATAAAACCAAGCAACATATTCCCAAAAGTAAAAACCAGTGTTACCGGCATGTCCTGTACAAAATTTACCCATGGGGCAATTCGAAAGTTAATGGCTAGGTATTCAAAGTAGGAATTTGCAATAGGGTGCTCCAATACCCTATCGAAAGCGTATGTATGTTGTTGCCAGCCTAGCGTCGCATTGCCGATGAACAGGATGCCCGTTAAAAACACACTACAGATCACCGTAAGCCAAGTCAATCGTTTTAGGGACCAATTCCTCACCAGCAAAAGAAAAACACCACCAATTGCGTAGGACATAATGATATCGCCATTCCATAGCAGAAAACAATGTGCAGTTCCAATTAAAAACAATAGCCCCATTCTTTTTAGAAAATACCGTTGGAAGTTTATCCCTTTTTGCTCCGCTCGGGTAAGTTGGATATAAAATCCAAATCCAAAAAGCATGGAGAATAGCGTAATAAACTTTCTATTGACAAATAGGTCATAGAAGAACCCAAGCACTTCGTTCATTTCATTTTCCGGTGCCGCCAGACGGTCGTAAGGCACGTTGGCCAACAACACTCCCAAAAGGGCGAACCCCCTTAACACATCAACCACCTGTATTCTGGAAATTTTGATAATTGGAGCAAAGTTTTTCATAAGGAAGTATTACCAATTGGTTCTCAGGCAAAACTCTAAAGATGATATGAGCCTAAAAAAGGAAGCCTGTCTGTGATACTGCATTCAGGACATAAAAAAGGTATACGAAGAGGTAAACGTGTAAAAAATGGGGTTTAATGGACAGGTACATTTCTTTTTCGGAATTCCCCGGGGGAGCAACCCAATTTGTTTTTGAAGGCAGCATAAAGTGAAGATCTGGACTTAAAGCCTGATTCTAGTCCGATGCCTTCAATAGAAAGGCTGTTTTTCCTATCATTTTTGATCAGCTCTTGTGCTTTTTTTACCCGAAACCCATTTACCCATTCATTAAAATTTTTTCCCAGGTTTTGATTGATACAATTGGATATCATTCTTGGCGACATGCTTACTGCTTTCGCAAAAGAATGAAGCGAGAGGTCTTGATTTAAAAAAAACTCATGCTCAATCATTAATGCCTCTATTTTAACACTCTTTTCCTGCGAGCATCCATCATCATCAAAATTCGTATCCTGATTCAATATACTTTCCGGTAACCTTTCAAATAAGTTGGGCTTTACATAGGCCTGATAGCTTAGGTAATAGAGAAATATGGCGACGATTCCAAAGATCCCCAAGTCCAAATCCTTAGGATAGGGCGCAACAACGGCAAATACAATTGCAATGCCCCAAAGCAGAATTGCCGGTAAAAGCAGGTATATTAAATTGCTCAACCAATTGATTTGAAGTAGATCATAATCAGAAAACTCATTCTGAACCAGTTTTCGATACGCAAAGATTTCCTTCAGGGCCAGTAAGAAACAGTATGCCGTAATGACAAAAGCAAATGCCTTTACCCCAAAATGTATCCAATACACCAATTCCGTACCATAGGTTTGGGCTATCGATGATGATTTAAAGGCAAACAAGTACAAATTGAGAAGCGTAATAAAGCTAATTAAAAACGCCAGAAAATAGTTCACCCTTGAGAACCATTGATATTTGTGTGAGCTCCCCAGTTTCTCAAGAACAAATCGTAGAAAAAAAACAGGGATGAACAATATTACGTCTGGTAGGGCAAAGTATTCCCGGGTCGTATAGTTTCCAATCGTATCAAAAGGTAGCATGTCCGAGTTTAGTGCTTCTATTACAATCATTAGTAGAAACAGTCCTAGAAACGTATTGGCAACACTTCGGTATTTTTTTGAGAAAATGTAGATGAGGGACATAAAAAAGCCTTGTAAAAAAGCTGCCCCAACCAGAAAGTGTACCACAGAATCCATCTACTCGCTTTTACTAATTCCTCAAATATATCCAACCCAAAAGTCCATTTGTCAATGCAAAAATCCAATCAGGGTGTTATTTGGCCTACAATACCACCTAAATTACCACCTAATCTATATTAAAAGATCAAAAACCCGCCAAAAAAACAGACGGTAGATCAATTAGTGAGTAGATACATTGCTTTTGCGGTATTCCCCTGGAGAAAATCCCAATTTGTTTTTGAATGCTGCATACAGCGCAGACCTTGATTTAAAACCGGATTCTTGTCCAATACCTTCTATGGAGAGCAGGTTTCCTGTATCATTTTCAAGAAGTTCCTGTGCTTTTTTAACCCGAAACCCGTTGACCCATTCGTTAAAATTTTGCCCCAGGTTTTGGTTGATACATGTGGATATTAACCTGGGAGACATGTGTATGGCTCGGGCAAAAGTGTTTATGGTGAGGTCGTGGTCCAAATAGTATTGGTTTTCCGTCATCAATTTTTGCATTTTCGCACTGGTTTCCTCACTGCAATTATTGTTTTCCCTGATAGTTTCCGGGGATTTTCCCCTGGTATCCAGGACGCTTTTAGGCATTTGATCAAATAGATTGGGTTGCCCATAAGCCTGGTAACTCAGATAGTAGAGAAATAAGGCCACACCAAGTAGAATGAATAGCACAAGATTGGGTTGTCTATCCGGCCAAACGACAACACGAAACAATTCAGCACCCCAGAACAATGTAGCGGGCATTAACATAAATACAAACCGCCAGAGCCACCTGATCTGGAGCAGATTATAGTCGGAGAATTCATCTTGGACCAGGCGTTTATATTTCAAAATCTCCCTAAAGGCCAGGAAAAAAACAAAAAGCGTTATAACAAACGCATAAGTCTGTAACCATAAATGGGCACTGTCAACCGTCGAAAAATCATAGTTCCTGACAATGGAAGAGGATTCCGATACAAATAAGTACAGATTATAGAAGGTAATGGTACTAATTAACAAGGCTAGAAAATAGTTGGCCCTTAAAAACAAGGCATACCTGTTGGAGCTTCCCATTTTTTCCAGAACAAAGTGAAAAAGCAATAGGGGAATAAAGAGTTTCACCTCGGGTAGGGAGAAATACTCTGCTATGCTATAGCTTCCGACAGCATCCAAAGGTAAGTTTGCCTTAAAGGCTTCAAATACAACTGATAAAACGAACAATCCTAACAACACATTGGCAAAGCTCCTGTTGCGCTTCGAAAAAATGTAGAGCAAGGCCAAGAAAAAGCCCTGCAGCAATGCAGCCCATAGAATAAAATATATCATGGAATTCATTCTTCCTAAGAATCTAATGATAAAGATATTAATTGAATACGTAGTCCCTGAGGTGGTTTACATGACAAGGCTTGTCATTCATTTCTAAATACTTCGTTTAAAAATGACATCTATACTCTGCTCTTACCTTATGTCATTGGTCTACTTTCGGTTCAGTTGAAAATGAGATAGTTACAAAAAGAAAGAAATACTTGGCGGACTGTGCGCAATCGTTCTAGAGGAAATGCTCAAAGAAGTTTTGATCGTGGCTCAAAGCAATGGGCTTCTCATCGTCAAGGAATCGTATAAAAAACATCGGATCTCAAGCCCAAATACCTCTTTTTTGGTGTTGGTTTTTAAACCTTTATCTAAAGGTCTTGGTAATTTTGCAATGGCGAATCTATTCCAGACCTTAATGGCTAACAATTTTAAAGGATCAGATTCAGGAGAATACCGTATAAATGACAAATGGCTGTTCTTATTTGTATATCCCATTTTTGCATTTTTAGCGGTACACCTCGGCAATGACAATGGTTTTCTAAAACTATTAGGCATACCCAGCTATTATACTGATATTCTTTTTGCTTTGATTTGTGTTTATGGGTGTGGCCTTTTTATCAAAAAAGTTGCTTTCGCGATAAGCAAAAGAATCGGCTGGAGCCAAAATCGGATTAAGGCTTTAAAGTTCCAATTTGTTTTCGGCTTGTTGATTCCTACATGTATAGTGGTACTCGCAGAGATTATCTATTTACAAATGATTGGGATTGAACTTTGGGAAAGCTCCATATTCTATCTCGAATTTCCACTTGCTATTTTGCTACTCCTTTTGATCAATGGAGTATACATATTCATGTATTTCCAAACCTTTTACATTATTGCCTTAAACCAAAAACAGCGATTAGAAAAGAAACATTTAGTGGTAAGGGAAGGAAAAAGTGCCTTTACGGTTCCAATTAACGAAATTGCCTATTTCGTAAAGCGTGGCAATCTCATCTTCCTAGTTACCAGAAAGGGCAGGGATTACATTTATGATTACCCTTTCAAAAGTATTATTAAAAAATTACCTCAGGATGTATTCTTTCAACTGAATAGACAGATTATCAGTTCCAGGTCAAGTATTGTAAAATCCACCAAAACTGAGACAAGACGGCTCAAGGTGGAATTGTCTCCCGCTATGGATAACGAGGTTTATGTGGCCAAAGCGAATGCTACCAAGTTTCTTAAATGGCTGGACAATTCTTAAAGTGTCCGCTTTAATCTCTTTTTTGTCCTGTTTACTTTTTAAACCAAAAATCTAAGGTAGACAGCCAGTTTCTGCACATACATTTGTCCTCATCATCAATCAATACTTATGTGGACATTAAAGTTTACCGCGCTGTGCTGCATCCTGGTTTTGACTCATAATATTTCGGGACAACAGCCTGTGACCATCTCGGTTTTTAACGAGTCTACAGCCCTACCCTTCGATAGGCTAATTAACACGCCTATGCATCCGGGAGTTCAGGTTGGAACGGAATTCAACTGGAAAGAAAGCAAACACTTTAGATTGTATCCCTCCATTTCCGTTGGTTATATGTTTCATCGAAAGTTATTTCAAGGATTATATGCCAATCTGGAACTCGGGTTTGATTATAAAGCCTCCTTTGGACTGAATTTAAAAAGCAAAATTGGTCTGGGATACTTACATACGTTCAGCACGCAGCAGGAATTTCAATTTGATAATGGCGAATACAGGAGTAGTGGAGATACCGGAAACTCCAGGATAATGCCCTCTTTCACCACAGGATTGGGGTATCGACTTAATCCAACAAAGAATAACGCTTCAGAAATATTCGTATTGTACCAATCGTGGTTGGAATACCCCTATTCCCCGGGGTTTATTCCACTGATGGCACATACCAATCTTCACTTAGGATTGAAGTTTTATCCATTCGAAAAAAACGAACAATGATAAAAAAAGTGTTTCAACTTCTGGTGGTATGCCTTCTGGGCGCCTGTACCGAAAAGGATGAGGTTTTTGAAGCCTCCTTTTATGAATGCACGTCCGGTATTACATCTAATAATCTACAACACCCTCTGGCAAATAGAATAGATAGTTTGGCTGAAACCTTTATCAATAAGGGTATCCCTGGAATCATGATAAGTGTAAGGAACAAGGCAGGCCAATACACGGCAAGCAGAGGCAAAAGTGATTTGGCCAGCAACGTTGATTTACAAGCCTGCAATATTACCAGAGCGGGCAGTACCGTGAAAACGTTTACTGCAGTTACCCTTTTAATGCTTCAGGAAGATGGCTTATTGGACCTTGATGATCCTATTTCCGAATACCTTTCAAAAAAAGTGTTTCATGGAATTGAAAATGCAGAAAATTCAACTATCAGGCAGTTGTTGAATCATTCCAGCGGAATCCATAATTATATTCAAGACACCAAGTTCCAAACGGCCTCGCTAAATGATTTGATTAAGGAATGGCAACCTGAGGAACTTTTGGAGTATTCCCGGGGGCGTAATGCTTATTTTGCAATAGGAACCGATGTTAGGTATTCCAATACCAATTACATTCTTTTGGGATTGATCATTGAAGAAGTAACGGGACTTCCCTTTTATGAGGTTTTTGAAGAAATGCTATTCCGTCCAATGCATCTTAACTTCACAAGTTTTGCGGCCACCGACCCCGTTCCCAATGGAATAATCAGGGGCTATGTTGATCTGTACAGCAATTTAAACCTGATCAATGCTACCTATTATAGCGGATGGGATTACTTTTCCGCGGATGGTGGACTCATATCAAACACTTCGGATTTGAGTTTATTTATGGCAAAACTGTTTCAAGGTGAATTATTGTCAACGGAGTCTTTGTCGGAAATGAAGAGTTGGATAGCACCAAACGAACCAAATAAAGATGGTTTTGAAACTTTTTATGGTCTTGGGATATTTCAGATCATGACCGATTACGGGCCAGCATACCTCCACAGTGGTGATGCCATCGGGTATTTTGCCAGCATGGTCTATTTTCCAAAACAGGATATTGCCATCTCCTGGGCAAGCAATGGGAATTATGGAAAGCTTGATGCTATCATTCAATCTAAGGAAACCATGGAGCGGATTTTCGAAGCGATTTTGAAAACTAAAAGTGGGTATAAAGAGCAATAAAATAGTAAGGAAAGACTCAAAACGTAGGTTAGAAAGGATGGGGTAGTTCTGGTTGCGGTTTGGCAAATGCCTTATGAGGTGCTGCCTATTGGACGGCCTTTACCATAGAAAAAAGGACGTCATTGCTTTTACAACATGGATTCCCGGTTTGGCAACTTAGCCCTTTTTTTCTTGGCAGGGTCAATTTAGGTTTGCCTTTGAAATATTAAGCAATAAACAGTAGAATAATGCCTACAATCAAAAAATGAAAAAGTAAAAAGTCCAGCAGCTTGTCCTGGATGCGGTATTCCGAACAATTCATGTTTTTCTTGGAATGTTGGATGCCCAAACTTTGCCTGAGAAATAAGGTAGATCCAGCTGGAAAATAGGTAATTCGACCTATTTGGAAAGAATGGCACCTCGATATTTTTACAAGATTTAAAAAGGCCTTTTTTCCGGTTACTGAAATTGGTTTTCTGAAAGACCCCGCTCGGATTAAATCAAAGACCTATACTAAAAATTGAGAAAATGAACTTTTACAACTTACTCCTCTTTGCTTTTTTAAGTGGAACCTGTATTAACGCCAAAGCACAGGGTGATTTGGAACAATTGACCAATCACATTAATGGCAGTCAACTTGTTATGTATTCTGAGTCTTCTTACCTCAGCGACAATTCGGCAAGTGCCATAACCTACGTTGATTTCTGTCCTAATGGCAAGTACAGCTACTCTTATGACGGTTCTTTTACCGTAAAAGGCACCAAGCATACCAGCAATGAAAACAATAGGGCCTATGGGGCCGGAGTGGCCGAAAACCAAGGGGATTGGAAAGTTGTGGAACATCAAAATTCCTACTATCTGGAAATAACGGACTATGTAGGAGCCAAAAGTTACTATCCAATATATGTTCAAAATCTACTGGCAGGAAAATGGAAACACGGTAATACTACCTATGTGTTTTCTGCCGGTACCGGTAGATGCAATTAAAAGAACTTTTCACGAATACGCGTACTCATCAATACGCGATTAATAACAAATCTAAAAATCAAAAAACGAACAAAATGAAATTAAAAACTGTATCTATCAAAGTAGTTGCAATAGCAGGTCTCATTCTCTTAAATACAAGTTGTGCGGCTTTCTTCGACTCCTTATTTGTAAATGGTGGAGTAAACCTTGCCAATCAGACTATTGATGACGAATACTCGCCAGACGGTGAAACCATTACTCCATTGCTAGCATCTTCTGCAGCAATCTCTCAAAATCAGAATGCAACATCCCGGAATTCGATTACTGGCGCTACCTCTGGTCCGTTTAGCGGAGAATCACAAGATGCCATTTTAGGGTACTTCGCGGGAGTTGGGACGACCTTTCCTATAAATTCAAAGCTAGCGGTAAGACCAGAACTTCGGTTTACTAAAAAAGGAAGCAAGACCGAAATCAATGCTATTGCCTCCAACACCACCCGATTGAGCTATATCGATATTCCCCTACAATTGGAATATCGCATTAAACCAAAGTGGTCCCTGCATGGGGGGGTGCAACCGTCAATATTACTAGGGGCCAATATGAAGAGTGAGATAAACGGGGAATCGTCCAGTAGAAGTGTAAAGGATTTTTATCGAACGTTTGATCTAGCCGGGACATTAGGATTGGGATACGACTTCAACAAAAATATTGGTGTCCGCTTGGGCTATGACCTGGGTTTGATCAATGTTGAAGAACAACCGGATTTTCAAAAAGTGCACAATCGCTCCATTCGATTAGGGCTTCAATACACTTTTAAAGACTAAAGAACCTTTGAGTAGGATTTCTAAGAATCAACAAGAATAGATATCAGATTACAACAACCCTTTCGAAACAAACACTTTAAATAAAAAAGCTATGAGACATTTTAAATTTTTTACCATCCTAATGGTTTCAATCGTATGCCTTGCTTGCAACGATGACGACAATTCTAATCGGGACCAAGAAGAACAGCATTTGACCAAACTATTGGCTGAAATCCAAGATTTGGCCAATTCCGAAAGTTGTACTGACCCCTTGGATTGGGCATTTACAAGTTATGGTAGCAAAGCTTGTGGTGGCCCCCTTGGCTACATTGCTTATCCAACTACCATTGATACAGTGGAATTTCTTGAAAAAGTAGCAGAACACAGAATGGCACAGCAAGAATTCAATAGGCGATGGGATGTAGTAAGCAATTGCTCCTTAGCTGATGAACCAAGAGTTGTTGAATGCGAAAACGGCAGTCCGGTATTTCGGTATTGAAGCTAGCGTGAAGTTTGAGCAATACAAAATTCAATGGTTGTAACTCTTTTTGAGCATATGGTTTTCCTGATGGTGCCAGATGAATCGGACCAAGGCAAGAGTGACCTTTTTCAGGTTTTATGATTTGTCCTAGATACCGTATTCTGAACAACCAATGTTTTTACAAATGAATTTGGCGTCACAACTTTGCTTCAAAAACAAAACCCGCCGAACTTTTTAAGAAATAAGAAAATAGGAATCGAAATGAGAGCGTGTGGTAAAATCGTGGTTATAGCAGTGGGAATACTATTTTCCTCGTGCATCAATATCGATGATTCCCCGGAAGTCTTTATGGTAAGTGCAACAATTAAATTACTTACTCCTCCCGAGGGTTGTGGAGACTTTGTTATAGAAACAGCAAATGACAACGCACTGTTTCCACTTAGCCTGGATAAGGAATACCGGGTCGATGGATTAAGGGTAAAAATTGTATATGACCTGGTGGATGGGATAAGCCATCCATGTGGTTCGGTGAGCGCATTACCGGGCATTGAGTTACTGGCAATAGAACGCCGATAAGTGCTGCAGGAGTTGAAGTCAAGGCAGATCAATTAAAAAGCGAATTAATAATAAAAATCAATTAAAAATGAACATGATCAGATTGGGGGATATGGCCCCAAATTTTATTGCGAAGAGCACCGATGGAAAATTGGATTTTCATCAATGGTTAGGTGATAGTTGGGGCATGCTTGTCTCGCACCCTGCAGATTTTACCCCGGTGTGTACCACAGAATTGGGTGCTATGGCCAATTACAAAGAAGAATTCGAGGAAAGAAATGTTAAGATCGCCGCGATCAGTATAGATCCTTTGGAAACACATTTTGAGTGGATCAAGGATATCGAGGAAACGCAGAATGCCAGCGTCGCTTTTCCTTTGATTGCCGATGAAAAACGTGAAATAGCAGAACGGTATGGTATGATCCATCCCAATGATGATGCAACCATGACTGTTCGTTCGGTATTCATCATCGCGCCGGACAAAAAGGTAAAGCTGATCTTGACATATCCGGCTTCCACAGGAAGGAATTTTGAAGAACTGTTACGGGTCATCGATTCCTTACAGCTAACACAATATGAGTCGTTGGCTACCCCGGCAAACTGGAAGAATGGGGAAGACTGCGTCATACTCCCTTCGGTTAGTAATGAAGAAGCCGAACAACTGTTCCCAAAAGGGTTTGAAGAAGTAAAAGCCTATTTACGATTAACGCCACAGCCGTAATAGTAAGATTCAGAAAGCCAATAAATAGCGGAGGGTAAGGCCTTGGCTTTACCCTCCTAAAAACAATACAATGAAAAAGACGTTAATCCTGATGTGCTTAACAGGTGCATTTTCTTATGCGCAGTCCAAAAAGACCTTGGGCGAAGGTATAGCCTTGGAGCTTTCCGAGAAATACCGAATATCCGTAATCAATAAGGACACACTGGAATTGTTGAATATGTTACATCCCGAGGTGGTGTTTTCCCCGCCCAAAGGGCAAACCTTTAACGGTTCTGAAAATGTGGGTGCGGTCATCAAAATGTTCCTTGCCAAAAATGATGTCACTTCCTGGCAAGTTGAAATTTTGGATACCAGGAAAAAGGGCACAATGCTATTTGAATTTGGAGAATTCGAAATAGAAGAAAATGCCTCAAACACGGTGAGAAGAAAGTACCTGAATGTTTGGGAATTGTACAAAAACAAATACAAACTTTCGTATAGGGGATGGTCGCCTATCTAAGGGCACTTCCATGCTGTATACCTGTTAAATTAAAACAACAATGAGAACGATACTTTGGGTAATGATAGGGGGCTTGCTTTTATCCTGTCAAAATGATGATAACGGATCACCTTTGCCACCAGAATTTTCGATATCGGCTAAAATAGGTAATGACTCTGCTGATTACGAACAAACCGTTTTTGATGGTGGAAGTAATAAAGATATCAATGTGTACAACCCTGTGGACAACACACTTTTACTGCAATCATTTAAGAATGGAAAAGACGACAGTGAAGGCTTTTGGACCCTTAGGATGTACGGTGTAGATATCGAAAACCTGGTACTTCCCTATTCGCTTACCGGAGCTGAAGCAAGTATTAGCTGGGTAGATGAATCGGTAAAAAAATTACAGGCTCCCTGTGCCGCCCCGGATATACTCTGTTTCTATGCCGGTGTGGGCGTGGATGAGGTCCAAATCACTATAGAAAAGATCGAAAACAACATTATCAGTGGAAAATTTGAAGGGAAGCTCTATCATATCAGAATCAACCCTACCGTAATTCGTGATACCAATGATGTTACGGAAGTTGTGGACGGAGCCTTTAGCATCAAATTTCAGTCTAAATAGTACAGAAGTAAACATCAATAACAGTATAACCAACCCTACTAATAAAACGCTGTTTAAGTAGCCAGTCAGTGTTTAGTTGATCAATGACCGGGGGGTGACGGGAGTAGAGTCTCCCCTGGTCTTGAGAAAGAGAGATACCGTGAGCAATGAAAACTGAGAAACTAAAAAACATTCGCATTGAAGAACGGTCGCCCACGTTGGAAGAATACCAATCTTTAAAGAATTACATCAATTGGAAAATGGCTGAGCACTGGGATGTTAGAATTGACTTGGAACATGGTCTCTATAGCGTGGTGGCTTATGATGGCCCCAAGTTAATAGGAATGGGTCGTGTTGTTGGTGATTTGGTCTCCTATTTTTATATCGAGCACATCATGGTACATCCCAAACACCTTAGCATTGGTGTAGGAGGACTGATTCTGAGCCATATTGAGGGTTATATTGAATCAATTGCCACACAATACGCCTATGTTGGATTGATAGCGATAAAGGGCACAAAAGAATTTTATAAAAAGTATGGGTTTATAGAACGGAAAAGCAGTTGTCAAGGAATGTTTAAAATCTTAAAAGGGAGAATGAAATGAACTGTAGAATTTCCTCAATAGCACATAATATGAAAAAATACTTTTTACTGGCAAGCATCGTGCTTGTCTTGGGTTCTTGTTCTTCAACAAAAAGGATAAAGACAGACAATGGGATATCAGAAATCAATTATTTGGATATCAATGGAACCGAACAATACGTTCTAATAAGGGGGGAGGATAAGGATAATCCAGTATTACTATTTCTTCATGGTGGGCCAGGAGCTTCTGCTACTGCCCTGTTGCGCAAGTACAATAGTGAATTGGAAAAGTACTTTACCGTTGTGTATTGGGATCAACGAAATGCAGGAAAATCCTATAAAACAAAATTTCCCAAGGAGCAGATCAAGGTTAGTCTCTACAACCAAGATGTTGATTTTTTGGTTTCCTATTTAAGGAAAAGGTTCAACAAAGAGAAGTTGTTCCTGGTGGGCCACTCATGGGGTTCCCGACTGGGTATTTATGCTATTGATAGAAACCCTGAGCATTTTATGGCCTATGTGGGCATTGGTCAGGAACTGGAGGCCTATAGGGGAGAGCTACTTTCTTATCGGTACACCTTGGAAAGAGCCAAGGCGCTGAACCATAAAAAAGCACTGCGGGATCTCAATGAAAGTGGAGCGCCACAATCCGGGGACTTTTCGACGATGTACAAAAATGGATTCTGGGGCTTGGTACAACAAAAGCATTGGCTTCTAAAACTGGGCGGCGAGCGCTATGGAAAAACCAACTATTCAGATTGGATTAGCAACATCTGGTTCTCCAGGGAATACTCATTTTCGGACCTGATTAAATATGGGAAAAGTTCAGGGTTTTCAGCAGGAAATATCATCTACGATCCTGATTTCAATAATTATAATATCCCCAAAAACTATAAAGAATTTGAAGTTCCGGTGTTCTTCATTTCAGGCGCCCATGATTACAATACCCCTTGGAAATTGGTGGAGGAATACTATGCCAATATTAATGCGCCTATTAAGGAGTTCATACAATTTGAAAAATCGGGCCATAGCCCGTGTTTTGAGGAGCCAGAACGGTTCAATAAAGAATTGATACGGATTTTATCTCAAGTGAATACCAATAGCATAATTGAAAATAATTAAATAGTTGGAAAATGGAAGATTTTCAGTTTAACACCGCACGGCTTCAGTTATTGCCGTATATCTTGGAAGACAGCGAAGCATTTCTACTCTTGAACAACGATCCCTTTATACGAAAGTTTCTCTGGGATGATGAACCTATTGATGCCATGACGGCAGACGATATTATGGAACAGAACCTAAGGCATTTCGAAGAGAATAAATACGGCCTTTGGAAAATCCAGTTAAAGCATTCCAAGAAGACCATAGGTTATGTAGGACTATGGCACTTTTTTGATGAACCTCAGCCCCAATTGATCTATGCATTATTGAAACCCCATACCAAAAAAGGATATGCCACCGAAGCGAGCCGAAGAATAATCGGATATGCATTGAATCAACTGGGTTTTGAATATCTGACCGCAGCCACTGATGAACCTCATGTAGCGTCCCAAAAAGTAGCGCAACGATTGGGAATGTCATTTATGGAAAAACGAATTGAGGATAACAAACCAACCCTATTTTACAAAATAGAAAAAAGCAAGTATGAAAGTCTTGTCACCGTTTGAATAACGTCTTGTTGGAAATGCAATTGGGATTACTCATCTTAACAAGCAGTTTAGAATGGAAATGAGTGGGTTTTATCTGGCGGTTTTGTCCATGTCGGTAAGGAAATCACAAAATGGTATTAATGAGGATGTCATAACCCGGATTATCAGGATCTTTAAAGCAAAAAGCAGTATGAAGACATCCATCAAAATCGTATGTATTGGACTATTTCTGGCGTTAATTCCTTCGTGTAATCAGGATACTTCAACCCCTATGCAATCAGGATGGCAATCGATCTATAAACATGATGAAAATGGTATTCGTGTTGAGGGCAATATTGATTCCCTAATTGCAGGGATCAGAAACGGATACGATATAAGGATTGGATGGGGCTGGGAAAGGGAACTGGGCGATTCCATTCTAAAACTGGAGCACGTGGCAAAACCGTTGTATATAAGTATCATTCAGGATAAAAATGTATCCGCCGTTATAGATCCTCACCCGATGTTGGAAAGCTACATTGCTATTGACAAACAGCGTTTTGGTGAGGGAGGACATCTCTGGCAGTGTATTATGACCACGAAGGGGACATTTAACGCACAGGTCTATGATCGTTCTACCGGGCAACTCATCAAAGATTGGCCCCAAAACCATAAGATGACCTGGTTTTTGGAATATCCGAGCCATGCAAAAATTGTAAACAATCCCTTATACCAATGACATGAAACTGTATATTATTATTTCGTTTTTGGTGTTTTCTGCCGTCGGGTTTTCCCAGGATGGCTGGAAACTGATTTATGAAAATGACGCTGAAGGAAATCCCGTGAACGGAGACCTGGAGGAACTCATATTGGCCATACGTAATGGGGAAATGGTGAGAATATATTATAACTCCAAAAAAGCCAAACATTCCAACACCTATGTCGAACATACTGCCCTGGTCAAGTTTTTTACAATAATGAATTCTCCACAGGGTAGGTTTGTAACTGCACAAATTGATCCTATTATAGGCCAAATTCCAGATTTTGAAGAAGAAAAGGTAGTGCTAAAGGAAAATTTGGAATGGTCACTTATTGCGTCCACAAATGGAAAAAATGATACGATGACAAGAAACCTTATCTCTGGCGAAATCGTAGGACATCAAATTCGCAAATGGGGGACTAAATGGTTTATTGAGAATAAATAGACTATTATCCGAATGCAGTTCCAAGGATTTTCTACCATTTGACAAAGTCCGATCTTTTTATTCAAATGCCTATTGGTCTATAAAAATCCCGGCTTCGTAGTACAAAATGAAATGTCTGGCATTTTAGTAGCAGTTGAATTTTGGGTTTGAATATCTTATCTCCAGAACTAAGAAAAAAAGAATCATGTATATAAATGTTAACGAACAAGCGTATGAAGAAGACTTAGACCCTGACATGCCTATTTTATGGGTATTACGGGATGTACTCGGCCTTACAGGCACGAAATATGGCTGTGGTAAAGGGCTGTGTGGGGCTTGTACCATTTTAATTGACGATAAGCCCATAAGATCGTGCAGTGTTCCCGTGAGATTTGCCGAAGCAAAGAAGATACATACCATAGAAGGATTAGAAAACACACCTTATCGCTCACTACAGGAAGCATGGATACAAGAACAAGTACCTCAATGCGGTTATTGCCAAAGCGGGCAGCTTATGAATGCGGTAGGACTACTTAAGGCGAATCCCAATCCCTCTGAAAGCGAAATATCCGATGCCATGCAGGGGAATATTTGCCGTTGTGGCACCTATCCGCGTATTCTTAAAGCGTTGCAATCAACAATAGAAAACGGTGCCGTATGATGGAGAAGAAGGTGTCCAGAAGAAACTTTATCCGCAATACCTCAATCGCTGGTGGAGGACTTATTGTAGGACTTAATTTTCTGGAAAGTTGTGTAGGAGAGGTAAAAGTAAACCGAGAAGTGAAAACGCCGCTGGTTATCTCCGAAAATGTATTTCATCAAGATGGAGCTACTCCGATTACGGATTTTTTGCAGATCAGGTCGGACGGAAACATTTTCGTTTCCTTAACCAAGTATGAAATGGGGCAAGGGGTCAGTACCGGGCTTTCTGCTATCATAGCTGAAGAACTGGAAGCCGATTGGTCCAAAATTAACATAAGATATGCTAGTCCCATAAAAGATGTGGCGAATATCACAGGAGGCAGTACAAGTATCCTCAGTCATTGGGATTTGCTACGAAAGGCCGGTGCTTTTGCCAAAAGTTTATTGCTAAGGGCTGCAGCTCAGGAATGGGGGGCTCACATTGATCAATGCACGGTGGAAAAGGGAGTTGTACAGCTAAGGGGAAAGAACAGAAAACTGGAATATGGTCAGCTAGCAGAAAAAGTAGTTGTACCCGAAAATTACAGGGAACTGTTCGACGACACCTCTTTAAAGTTTCGATCAAAATTCACACTGGTGGGCAAAAGCCTTAGAAGCAAGGTAATACCCGATATCGTTACCGGAAAACAACCCTACAGTATAGACGTCAGACTTCCCGGGATGAAATATGCTGCAGTCGCAAGATGCCCTGTATTTGGAGGAACTCTTGAACATTTTGATGCTACTGCGGCATTGCGGATTTCAGGGGTGGAAAAAGTAGTCCCGATAAAGGGCGTAATTCTGGATGAAGCTACCCATGTGCGAGACGGAATTGCTGTGATCGCAAACTCTACCTGGGCAGCATTTAAAGGAAAGGAAGCCCTGCGCATTGAATGGAATCCCGGCGAAAAAGCAGAAATCGAATCCGAAAGTTTTGTAAAAGACTGCTATGAGCTTCTGGAAAATGAGGACGGGAGGGAGATTTTGTTAGGCGAGTCAATAGCAAAGGCGGAAAGTCATGATAAAATGATTTCCCATACTTATGAATTTCCATATCAGCACCATGCCTGTATGGAACCTTTAAATGCTACGGCACAATACCGTACTGATTTTTGTGAAATTTGGGTTGGGACACAATCCGCAGACAAGATCATAGGGAATATCGAAAAACATTTTGAAATACCAAAAGAGCAGATAAAGGTCAATTGCCATCCAAGTGGTGGTGGATTTGGGCTAAGATATTCTTCGGCCTATGCCCTGGAGGCATTGATGGTTTCTGAAGCTGCCGGAGGGGATCTCGTAAAAATGTGTTACTCCCGTGAGGAGGATATCAAATTTGATTACCTAAACCCTTTTGAGTTGAACAAGCACACTGTCCGGATTAAAAAGGACCGGATTGTGGGTTGGAACCTTAAAAATGTATTGGACAATTGGGGTGGCTTAAGTGCCTGGCTCTATTATGATGTTCCCAATCGTTCAGCAAACGAAATCAAAGTAAAGGGCTTCACTCAAGTAGGTGCGTGGAGCTCGGTCATGGCCAATGCGGAAGGGTTTTCCACGGAAAGCTTTATTGATGAAGTGGCCTATGCATTGCATCGTGACCCCTTGGAGTTTCGGTTGAGTATGTTACCAG
>JANQHL010000295.1 GCA_028277085.1 Flavobacteriaceae bacterium | reverse complement strand
CCTAAATTTTCACTGCCTTTTTGCAGGATAGCATTCATCTGCATTAACTTGTTCAAGGTAAGTTTAAGCTCAGCATAGTCACAGTGGTGAAAACGGCAGGAATATACTTCGTTGAGCAACCGTTGACTTAACGTTCGTTGCCTTCCCGAAAGATTAACCACCTTAGCTGTATTGCGTTGCTTGTCCAGAGAATATTGTATGATAGTTTGTATGGCAATCGTTAACAAAATGATAGAAACTACCAATAGATAATATGCCCTAAAGCCTTTTTTGAATATTTTTCTGCCCGCTATTTTCAATCGAAAATCTTTGTAAATAAGAATTTACCTACAATTTATGTTGAAAATAAGGAGACTCCCTAAAAATGTTGTGAAATAGGAATAGGCGCTTGTGAAACCTCCAGGACTGTACTTCTTTATCCCATTAATATAGCACCCTAAACTTTATAGTATGTGCTATATTTTTTAAAGCTTTAGTGACCTCTTTGTTGTAATCTTTGTCCAAATCGGTGATTACGTAACCAACGTCCGAATCGGTAGAAAGGTATTGCCCGGTGATATTCATCTCAAACTTTGCCAGCACCTCATTGATATGTGCCATAACCCCGGGAACATTTTTATGAATATGCAGAAAACGATGGGAGTCATTTTGTTTGGGTAATCGGATGTTCGGAAAGTTCACAGCATCTACCGTATTTCCAGAATTGATATAATCCATTATTTTATTTGGTACAAAGTCCGCAATATCCTTTTGGGCCTCCTGCGTACTCCCCCCCACATGAGGAGTTAGGATTACATTTTCCAGCCCTTTTAAAGCGGTGTGGAAATCCCCGTTACTGCGGGGCTCTTCCGGATATACATCAATAGCAGCTCCCCCAAGCTTTTGTGTTTCAAGGGCTTCCACCAGGGCCTCAATATCCACGACGAATCCCCGTGAAAGATTGATCAACATTGCGCCATCTCGCATTTGACCAATTTCCCTTCTCCCAATAAAATTCTCATTGGCTTTATTGTCATCCACGTGCAAGGTGACGACATCCGAAACGGATAATAATTCGCCAAGGGTACTACATCTGATCGCATTACCAAGCGCAAGCTGATCTGCAACATCGTAATAATACACGCGCATTCCAATAGCCTCGGCAAGTACCGAAAGCTGTTTCCCGATATTGCCATAACCCACTATTCCTAGATGCTTTCCACGCACTTCGTGAGCATTCAAAGCAGTCTTAAACCACTTTCCCTGGTGAATTTCTGTACTACGCGTGAACACATTGCGCATGAGCATAATTATCTGACCAATGGCTAGCTCTACCACAGATCTGGTGTTACTGTACGGGGCATTAAAGACGACCACCCCCTTCTTCTTAGCCGCTTCCAGATCTATTTGTGTTGTACCAATGCAAAAAGCACCTACCACGAGCAAACGGTCTGCGGCCTCCAGGACTTTTTGGGTAACCTGCGTTTTGGATCGGATCCCCAAGACATGTATTCCTTTGATCTTTTCTATCAGTTCCTCTTCGGGAAGACTGTGCTTCACCAATTCTACCGAAAAACCATCGTTGGATAAATTGTCAAAAGCAGCAGGATGCACATTTTCCAACAGCAGTATTTTTATTCTGTTCTTGGGGTATGATATTTTTCTAGGTAAGTCGTTCACAAATAAAAACTCATTTAAGTTGGGGGCGACATGATCTGCATTGTTCGCCGCCTTTTCACGGTGTACATTTTCGGTGTACGCAAAGAATTTATCAGCTATCCCCGCCTCTCGCATTACGTAATCGCTATAGCCATCTCCAATTACATGTACTTCCCCCTCAAGATTAAGTTGCCTTAGACATTCTATTTTACCGTTATGGGAAGATAACACATTCGTTTCATCAAAACCGACAATATTCCCATTGTTGTCAAAGGTAAAGGTATTGGCGTAGACCCGTTCCGACGGTATGCCATACTCGGCAACAATAGGATCTATAAACTCTTTAAATCCACAGGAGATAACATAAATATCTTCAGAGTGCGAATGAAAAAAGGCTTTGTTCTCCCGGATCGATTTTGAGATTTTCTTCTGCAATTCAAGAATCAGCTCCGGCAGATCATCTTTGTGCGCATGTAATAGTTTGATTCTTCGCTCTAAGGACTCGGTGAAAGAAATCTCACCATCAATACCCAAATTGGTTATGTTTTGTATTTCGGACAACACCTCTTCCCTGTTAGACTTTTCCTGTAAGGTCATCTCAGCCCATACATCCAACGCTTCTACTTCAGTAAGCGTGCTGTCAAAATCAAAAACGTATTTCCTACGGGTTTCAACCATTTCCATTCTATTATCGGGCAAAAGTACACATAATCGTAAGGGAGGGAAGTAGTTGTTTAAAAAAAGGAATAATGGTTAATAAAATGCCGAATTCCCTTCAAAATTTCTTTCATTCGGAACCAGAATTTATTAATTCCTCAAAATTAAAACCACCGTCGTACCGCTCTACAGTACAGTTGATATTCTTTCCCAAACTTTTTGGACAGCGCTTTCTCTTCATGTCCTATTTGGAAGTAATTCATAAAATACACAAAACCAGCGGCGAAAAGAGTATTAAAGGCGTTACCCAAATGTAATCCCCATGCAATAAGCAATAATAGTAAGGCCAGATACATAGGGTTTCGGGTATAGTTGAATATCCCAGAGGTTACCAAACTGCTTGATTTTTCAGGACGTAAAGGATCAATGGTGGTTTTGGCACCCCAAAACTGCAGTAGGGCAATAAAGGCAATTAGGAACCCCAAAACCAAAACAACATAAATAAGCCCTTGACGGCCAAAAAAATCAAATTCTCCAACAGGAAGAAAACGATCCAGCAAGTACATCATAGCTCCGAAAAGGAGGGTCACAAGTGCTGGTGGAAATCTAAACTTCATTGGCCGAAAATACTATTTTTGAACTTAAATCCTTAGCATGCAACTCGTCTTCGCCACCCATAACACACATAAATTAAAAGAGGTGCAAACGATGCTTCCAAAACAAATCCGGTTATTGTCTTTGGATGCTATCGGTTGTCATGAGGAAATCCCCGAAACCGGCAAAACCTTGGAGGAAAATGCCAAAATAAAAGCCCTCCATGTAGCAAAAACCTATGGTTATCCATGCTTTGCAGACGACACTGGTCTTCTGGTCAACGCCTTGAATGGTGCACCCGGGGTATTTTCGGCACGATACGCTGGTAACCACAAGGATACGGATGCCAACATTAGAAAACTGCTGTTCGAGTTGGAAACCAAAAAAGATAGAAGCGCTCGGTTTGAGACGGTGATCGCTTTGGTTCTTCAGGGCGAGACGCATGTATTCAAAGGTGCCGTATCCGGTACTATTATCCTCGAAAAAAAGGGAACAGCTGGCTTTGGGTATGATCCGGTTTTTGTGCCTAAGGGATACGACCGGACGTTCGCAGAGTTACCCCTTCAGGTCAAAAACGCGATAAGTCACAGAGCACGAGCTACCGAAAAATTAGTGCACTTTTTGTCTACTTTAAATCTATCCTAAGTAAATAAGGTTACCTTTGCCGCCAAATTTAATGTCGCACCCATTATTTATGGGTACATGGGGTGTTGTTACTGGCTTTATAAAGGGTCGCCAACTGCAGCACAGCAAGAGCGAGCGTTTATAACAAAACTATGACAACATTTGAAGATTTGGGACTTACTATGTCCCTGCTTTCCGCTATTTCCGATCTTGGGTTTACCTCCCCTTCGGAAGTTCAGGAAAAAGCGATCCCGATCCTTTTAGGGGAGGAGACGGATTTAGTAGCCTTGGCGCAAACCGGAACAGGAAAAACCGCAGCCTTTGGTTTTCCTTTATTGCAAAAAATAGATATTGAAAGCCGCACTACACAAGGGCTGATCTTATCTCCTACACGTGAACTCTGTTTACAGATCACCAGCGAAATGCAACTCTATTCCAAATACGAGAAGGGGGTAAATACCGTGGCAATTTACGGTGGGGCAAGTATTACCGAACAGGCTAAACAGATCAAGAAAGGGGCGCAACTTATCGTGGCCACCCCCGGTAGGATGAAAGATATGATCCGTCGGGGAATTGTAGATATCTCGAAAATTGAATATTGCGTGCTGGACGAAGCGGATGAGATGCTCAATATGGGATTCTATGAGGACATCAAAGATATCCTCTCCAACACCCCTAAAGACAAATCTACCTGGTTATTTTCTGCAACC
>JANQHL010000280.1 GCA_028277085.1 Flavobacteriaceae bacterium | reverse complement strand
TTTAAACAGCTAATGATGAAAAAACTAAGTATTCTGCTGGTTTTCTTCTTGGCCAGCATGCCATTTGGGATCTCTCAAACCCTTGAAAATATTGACGGTAAAGCGCTTTTTGGTGATTTAAAAGCCCGACATATCGGACCAGCGTTAATGAGCGGTCGAATTAACGATATGGAAGTACACCCTACAAATAGTAAGATACTGTTTGCCGGTACAGCCGGAGGAGGCGTTTGGAAATCGAATGATGGTGGTGCTACTTTCAATCCCATCTTTGATGAGTATTGTCAATCTATAGGTGCAGTAGCCCTGGACCCTAACGATCCTGACCGCACCATTTATGTGGGAACCGGGGAAACCTGGACAAGGAACAGCGTTTCCATTGGAGATGGCCTTTACAAATCCACTGATGGTGGGGCTAATTGGACGAAACTCGGCTTTGAGAATTCAGAACGCATTGCCAATATCATTATAAACCCTCAAAATTCCCAGGAGGTCTATGTAGGAGTACTTGGTGCACTATGGGGAGATAGCGAGGAACGCGGCGTTTATAAATCAACAGATGGGGGTGCCACCTGGGAAAGGCTGCTTTACGTAAATCCGAAAACCGGTTGTGCTGATTTAGCGATGGATCCCAAGGATCCCAACGTGTTGTATGCTTCTATGTGGGAATTTCGCCGAACAGGCTGGTCTTTTGAATCAGGGGGAGCCAACAGCGCTTTGTACAAAAGCACTGACGGCGGGAAATCCTGGGACAAAATACATAATGGATTTCCGGAAGGAAAACTGGGTCGTCTTGCCATTGCAGTGGCCCCTTCCAACTCCAACATCCTGTACACTGTGATAGAAGCGGAAAAGGACGAACGCAAAGGATTGTACCGTAGTGACGATGCCGGAGCGTCATGGAAACAGCTCAACAACGATTTCGGAATTACTGTGCGTCCTTTTTACTTTTCAAGAATCGTAGTGGATCCCAAAAACGAAGATGTGGTCGTTAAAGGAGGGCTAAGCGGGTCTATTTCCCGCGATGGTGGAAAAACCTTTAAAAACCTCGGAAATATGCACTCTGACATTCATGATATTGCCTTCAATATTAAGGATTCAGATATCATGTATGTGGGAACTGATGGTGGTGTGTACCGTAGCTGGGACGGAGGGACGACCATGGAAATTGTGGAAAACCTTCCGTTATCTCAGTTTTATCATATAAGTGTAGACGATGCCGAACCTTACAACGTTTACGGCGGACTTCAAGATAATGGTTCCTGGTGGGGACCTTCCTCCTCTCCTGGAGGTGTAGAAGCCAGGGATTGGAACTCTGTGGGTTTTGGTGATGGCTTTCGGGTGTTAAAACACCCTACAAAGAATATCATCTATTCCGAAATGCAGGGAGCAGATAACGTTTGGCGCTACAATGTGGACCGGATGTTAACAAAGACCATCCAACCCCTCCCCACCAGTGAAGATCAAAAGCTCCGATGGAACTGGAATGCCCCAATGGCGGTCAGTACACATCAGCCTGACCGTTTCTACATGGGAAGTCAGTACTTACATAAATCTGAAGATATGGGGGATTCCTGGGAGATCATCTCCCCTGATCTAACCACTAACGATCCTGCCAAGCAAAATCAGGAGGATTCCGGAGGACTTTCTATGGACAATTCCGGCGCGGAAAACCATACAACGATCTTCACAATAGCGGAGTCTTCCCTGGATGAAAAGGTGATATGGGTAGGAACGGATGACGGTAATGTACAAGTAACCCGGGACGGAGGAAAAACATGGGCGAACACTACAGGGAACATCCCCGACTTACCTGCAAATACCTGGTGCTACCATATTGAGGCTAGTGTCTTTGAACCAGGAACTGCCTATGCTGTTTTTGACGGCCATACCATGAATGATATGACACCTTATGCTTACAAAACCACGGATTTTGGGCAAACCTGGAAAAGTATTATTTCGGAAGATGTGGTAGGTTTCGTCCGCAATATTCAAGAGGACTATGTAAACCCTGACCTCCTCTTTTTAGGAACGGAATTCGGACTGTACATTACCATGGATGGAGGTACCACCTGGAAAAAGTTTACCAATAATATGCCTTCCGTGGCCATACATTTTATTGATTTACAAAAACAAACGAACGATTTGGTCCTGGGAACTCATGGAAGGGGTGTTATTATTATAGACAATATTTCGCCATTGCGAAGTATAAACAATGAGGTCCTGGCTAAGAATGTACACTTCTTTGATACCCCAGACACCGTAATTGATGAAACCAGTTCTTTTTCAGGAAACTTTGGAACGGAAACACAATTTGTAGGTTCCAATAAAACGAAAAGTGTTCAAATCAAATACTATTTGAAAAAGCGACATACTTTCGGAAAGATGTCCATGGAAATTCAGGATATGGATGGCAATCAGGTAGCGGAACTAAGTCCGGGAAAATCAAAGGGAATTAATATAGTAACGTGGAATTACCGCAGAAAGTTGCCAAAAATAGCAAAAGGAAAAACCTTTAGCTTTGGAGGGTTTACCGCCCCGAGAGTACCAGAAGGAACGTATAAAGTGGTAATGACCAAAGGAAAAGAAACCTTTGAGCACAGCTTCAATCTGGTCTATGATAAAAATTCACCGCTTTCTACAGAAGATCGCAAACTAAAAAATGCAACTACTATGCAATTATATGATATGACGCAGGAGTTGGCCTATTTGGTATATGAATTGGATGAAATCCTTAGGAACGCGGAAGCTAAAGGAGATAAGAAAACCGTTTCGAAGTTGAACACCTTAAAGGAGACCCTGGTCATTACAACAGGTGACAACTATGTTGGATCTGCGGAGCCACAGCTTAGGGAACATATGGCAGATTTATATAGTAAAGTCGCTTCCAGTTATGATAAGCCAACCGCTGCAGAACTCAATAATCTCGCGGTCATATCCACGCGCTTTAACAAAGCCCAACAGGATTTTCAGAAAATCAGAGACAAGTACCTTAAAAAACAGGAACTGGAGTTCAAGTCTTTTGACGAATTCCTTCAAAGTAAGTAAAGATCAAGGGAACTAGAAGAAAGCCGCATTGAACATGCGGCTTTCTTGTTCATATCCTGGTTGAAAACTACTGCGCATAGGCCTACAACAAAAAACACAACGATGTACCTTTAACAAAACTTTCTTTATGGACAATAGGTCATCCCACCTGAAAGGAATTCGTCCAAAGATCGCCTCGGCAAAAGTGAGTTCAGAGACTTCCAGTGATGAGTTCTTTCAAAATACTACCCTTAGGCCCATTATCAAGTTGCAGAACACCTTGTTCTTAGCGGCGTTTAAAAATTACGTCAGGAAGCATAAGGAAACCTTCTATGAGCTTCCTTTGGAAGGACGGTTATCCTATATCGAAAAGGCGGTTCAAAAAGACATAAAGTTTCGCAATTCTTTAAAAGGCATGATTATCGGGCACTTTACGATGGAGGAATACGACATTTACATCCAAAATTCCTCCGCACTAAACAAACGAATGATGAATATGGTAATCACGCGCCTTAAGGATCAAATTCAGTTGCTGGAAAAGGAAGTTTTAGTCTAAATGATGCGTTCTCCGTTCAGATTAGTCGTGAGGATGTCACTCATCAGATCAAAATAGGGTCGAATGGCCCGGAAGGAGTGATCCACTTCGTTTATGAAATCACGGGAGAGGACCTGAGCATCCGAAAAGTTACGTACGAAGATGAACTGCTTCTTTCGAATTAGATCTATTTCAGGATGTGCTTTATCAAAGCCCTTTGGTGCTGTTTTAACGCCCTCCCCTACGATCTCGCCCCAAATGTCCTTAAAAGACTTTTTACCAACTACAGCCTTAAATTCCGACGCATCCATTTCCAATTCCTTCCGAATTCGGAACAGGTCTTCTTTGTTGGGCTGCCAGAATCCGGTCGCGACAAAAGTTTCTCCTGGTTTTATCTGCAGATAATACCCTCCTCTTAGTTCGGCACCAGCACGGGAAAAAGAACCTGCAAAATGGGATTTATAAGGTGATTTGTCTTTTGAAAACCGGACATCCCGATAGATCCGAAACAGCTTTAACCGTTCTATTTTGTCGTGTTTTTCTAATAAGGTTTTGACCTCCTGATAGCACTGTTTTACCTGATCTTCAATTTGTTTAAATCGGGTTTTATTGTCGGTAAACCATGCTCTGTTGTTATTTTTTTTCAAATCCTTTAAAAAATCGAGCGCTTCTGCTGTAATGATGGGTTGAGACATGCGATTATATATCAAAGTTTTATGCTAAAGTTAACCATTTCAAGTGCCTGCGGGCCTACATAATTTCTAATTTTACCCTTAAGACGAATCAATCATCGCTTTATGGACAAGTCAGCAGTTATAGCCCAATTAAAACATCATAAAAAACAACCCTATTTAGACTATAGGATAAAGAGTAAAACAGAAGCCTTTACCGATAGGCTATTCTACACCTTGTTTGATATCAATACGCCTGTAGAAGAAAATCTGGATACCCTGGAGGAAAGCTTTGAAGAACTTGTGGATCTGGCTTGTTGGAGTACCATAAAGCCTTGTTCCAAAATTTGGGAACGTTATGTGATGCAACTTCCGATAGTTCTGGAAAAGCTGAATCTGGATGCCGAGGCGATCTTAAATTGTGATCCGGCATCGCTTTCCATCGAAGAAGTGTATATGGCCTATCCCGGTTTTTACGCTATCGCTATTTATCGTTTGGCACACGAGCTATATAAGGAAGGATTTCCATTGATTCCAAGGCTGATGACCGAGTACGCGCACAGGAAAACCGGAGTGGATATTAACCCGGGGGCGCAAATTGGAAAATCATTTTTTATAGATCATGCTACCGGGGTGGTTATTGGAGAAACAGCAGTCATTAAAGATCACGTGAAGGTATATCAAGGGGTAACACTGGGTGCACTCTATGTGGATAAATCCTTGCATCAAGTAAAACGACACCCCACCATTGAAACCAATGTCACCATTTATGCCAACGCTACCATTTTAGGAGGTGAAACCGTAATTGGGGAGAATTCCGTGATTGGAGGAAACGCATGGATAACCGCTTCTGTACCCGCGAATTCTACCGTTTTTCATACTCCTGAAATCAAAATAAAGACCGTTTCCAATGCCTGATATTCTTGAGCTTATAGGAAACACTCCTTTGGTGCCTTCTAAAAAACTAAATACCAACCCCAAGGTAAGGTTGTTGTTTAAATTAGAAGGCCAAAACCCCGGAGGTAGTGTAAAGGACCGGCCCGCCTACAATATGATCCGCAGCGCGTTGGAACGTGGTGATATTTCAAGTTCCACAAAGCTCATCGAGGCGACAAGCGGCAATACCGGGATTGCTCTGGCCATGATTGCCGGATGTTATGACCTTAACATTGAATTGGTAATGCCTGAGAATTCTACCGTAGAACGGGTACAAACCATGCGTGCCTTCGGTGCAAAGGTGATCTTGACACCATCCGATGGTGGCATTGAAGGTGCCCGGGATTTTGTTGAGCACAAAGTGAAACATGAAGGGTATTTCATGTTGGATCAGTTTGGAAATCCAGACAATTGGAAGGCGCATTACAAAACTACGGGGCCCGAGATATGGAAAGATACCCAGGGCCAGATTACTCATTTTGTTTCCAGTATGGGTACCACCGGAACAATTACCGGAACTTCCACCTATTTAAAGGAAAAGAACCCGGACATTCGCATTATTGGTGTACAACCGGAAGAAGGTTCCCGTATCCCCGGAATACGAAAATGGTCTCCGGATTACGTACCCAGTATTTACAAGGCCGAAAGAGTAGATGATATCCTTTATGTGTCTGAAACGGATGCTATTGCCATGGCCAAACGCCTGGCTGAAGAAGAGGGTATTTTTTCAGGAATGAGCAGTGGTGGTGCCGCAACCATTGCTTTACGATTGGCTGCCCAAATGGAGGAGGGCACTATAGTTTCGATTGTTTGCGATCGAGGAGATCGTTATTTGTCCTCAAATATCTTTGGTTCCCAGTAAGGTATCTATCTCATCCAGGTATTCCGGAAACTCTACCAAGTTGTTGTGTGCACCACCGGGAACAACCACCATCTTTTTGTGGGAATTTGGGATACTTTCAAAAAGCTTTTCCCCTGAAACCAACGGAACAACGGTATCCTCGGTCCCGTGCAGTATTGTTACCGGACAGTTTACGGATTGAATGTATTGATTGGAGTTAAACTGGTACTTAAGCAAAGGTTTTACGGGCAGTAACGGAAAACGTTTTCTAGCCACATCATACAAATTGAAAAATGGGGTTTCCAAAATTAAATGCCCCGGTTGGTTCTGGGAGGCAATTTTTGTGGCCATAGCGGTGCCCAAGGAGCGGCCGTAAACCAGAATCTTAGTTTCGTCAAAATGTTTTCGCGCATACTGGTAAAACAACTGGGCATCTGAGAATAATGCTTTTTCGCTTCTTTCTCCTGTGCTCTTCCCATACCCGCGATAATCCATAACCACTACTTCCCAGTTCTTTTGAACAAAAAACTGTACCACACTCCCCCATCGCTCCAGGTTTCCGGCATTGCCATGATAATAAACAATAATGCCTTTGGGGTCTTCTCGCGTAAAATGCAGTGCATTTAGCAACGCTCCATCTTTAGCTTCAAGCGTGAATTCCTCATAAGGTACTGGAAACGTATAGGAATAATCCTGAGGTAAGCCCGTAGGTAAAAAAATCAATCGATCCTGAAAGGCGTATAAAAGTCCCATAGCAAGTAATAGACCGGAGACGACGAGAATTCCAATTCCCTTAAGGTGCTGTTGTATTCTTCGTTTTTTTGCCATGGCGTACTGAAATACTTGATCCTTCCAGGTCTACTTTTTTTGGTTTTGAATTAATGATATCCCCTAACATCTTATGATACGATTCAAAGGTATTTAAATCTTTGTGACCTCCTCCAATCACGGTGTACAGCGTGGTGTTCTTTGGCCTTATTTTGGAGAGTTTAACACTGCTTTTGTAGGGGATCAGTCGGTCATCCGTGCCGTGAATGATATGAATTGGGCAATTCACATACTTCAACCATTTGTAGGTGGGCATGGGAAATTTAATTAAGAGGGAAAGCGGCATAAACGGGATATATTTTTTTGCTACTTTACTGAGACTGTAGTAGGGCGCGTCTAAAATCAACATTCTCGGGTTATTCATAGAGGCCAATTTTGCCGCGAATCCTGAACCCAACGATCTT
>JANQHL010000270.1 GCA_028277085.1 Flavobacteriaceae bacterium | reverse complement strand
AGAATCGGCCTCGTATGAAGACAATTGGGAGTTGAGCGTCTTGCGTTCGACGGCCGTTGTGCGCCTGTTGCAGGATGATTTTGGGGTGGCGCCTGAAAGAATGACTGCAGGAGGACGAAGCTATTACATTCCTGTTGCGGACAATAACACATCCGAAGGGCGAGCTAAAAACCGCCGGACACGTATTGTAATTCTGCCAAAACTGGACCAATTCTTCGGTTTGATAGAAGACGGTATGAAAGCAGCGAAGTAGTTTTTTGATGAATGAATATGCCGGTAAAGGCTTTTAACCTTTATTTAAGGTCCGGAAAGGATTCGAACCAGTCTGTAAAGCGCTGCCCTGCCATTTTTCAGTATAGTAATGCTCCCGTGATCTACAGGGTAAAAGATGATGGTGTAGCCTGTTTTCCTCCGCTCGCAAAAAATTCTATATAGCCCTCAACTCTTTAAGGGCTTTAACTCCTCCTTTATCAGTAAAAAAACCATGTTAATCAATAAGATTTAGTACTGGGTATGGCGTTTAACTAATATTAAGTACTTGAAATTGTAAATAATAGAATGATTATGGAAAAGAAGAACTCAGGCACCAGAACTACTATAGCACCATTCATTTTAGTTGGACTTCTAATTCTTTCCGTTCAGGGGTTTTCACAAATGAGCACGAAAGAAGTAAAAGCGGCGGTTGTGGATAAAGACATCCTGCGTAATTGGACTGTTGGAGAAAGCAAGGACTTTAACGGGCATGCCATAACTAAGGTTGAAGGAATTAACGGCGAAAGCTTTCGGACCAATATCTATTATGAAGCTCCCGATCAGGTACAGCAAAAATTAGAAGCGAGCCTCAACCAAAGTGTGTTACAGGCATCCACCGAAGAAAAGTTGAAAGAAATATTATCTGAAGAGGCTGTAGGTGGCAGGCTGCATTTGTACTATGACAGGTTGGAACGGGCACCGGCCAATGCAAAATGGTTCACGGTTGTTGTGAAAGACGGAAATGGAAATACCCTTTTTTCTAAAGCATTGCCTAACGATGCCGCTAAGAAGTACAAGTATAACATTTGGCTGGATTATAAGGTTGTGAGTGTTCCGGTTACCCTGCCCAACGATTTTACCGTTGAAATAATAGATGAGTATGCGGACGATAGGGTCGTTTTCAATGTCCAGTCAACCGGTGACCATCTGCAATCGTATAATAACTTCGTGAGTAAATAATTGGAGACTTACACATTGGCCCATATACAGCAAAAGCCCACTGAAAAGTGGGCTTTGTTGTTTCCTTCCGGCTTTTTGGAGTAATTACTAAAGGTGTACAGTATATAGTTATTGACTATTCTGTATCATCAGCTTTTAGCATCAGTGGGGTGTCCAATTCTCCGCCATTTGTGATGACGACTTTGGAATTATTGCTCTTTGCAATTTCTTTGAGTACTTCAATTTGCCGAAGTTTTAGAATTAGTGGTGTTAATCCCTCGGAAAGGATCAGGTTGGCATCTCTTTCGCCTGTGGCTTCTACTTTTTTTCTTTCTGCCTCTTTAATCTCCCTGGTTAAAACAAATTCCATTCGCTGGGTTTGTTGTTCGGCTTCCAACTTCTCTTCAATGGCATCGGCCAATCCGGCAGGTAGTGCTATCGACTTCAGGAGGACTTCTTCTATTACAAATCCACTTTCACTCAACTTACTGTTCATTCTGTCTTTAATCTCTTTTTCGATATTATCCCGTTCACCACTGTGCATGTCTTTAGCATAAAACCGGGCACAAACATCTGCCGCAGCAGATCTGAAAACAGCCGTTACAACCCTGTCAAAATCGGGTTGGGTGCCTATCTTTTCAATGACGTCTTTAACCATCTCCGTTTTAATGTGATAGAGAATGGAAATGTCAGACTGAATGGTTAGTCCTTCTTTTGATGGAAGACTAATGCTTAGCTCGCGGTTAATAGTTCGGGTAGATACTTTAATAACCTTGGTGGTAAATGGAAAAAACCAAATGGCTCCTGCTTCCTTTACTTTTCCCAGTTTACCCAAATTTCTTTTTACGCCCACTTCTCCGGGTCGAACAATGGTACAGGAAACTAATACAAATGCTGCGGTGAATGTGATGATGATATGCTTCATTTTGCCTATATTTTTTTCTTCTATAACAAAATTTTGGGGCCAATGTTTAATCAGAAGGGATTTTATATGTAGATTTTTAAAAAGAGAGAATGGATTAGGGAAAATTACCCCCTAAAAGAAAAAGTTATAAACTAAACTCGATACACATAATTAAATCAAGACTTGAGATTATCGCAAAGACCTTTGCGGTCACACAATCTTAGGCTTTTTCTATCGACAATGTTTTCAAGGCATTTTGCATTGGCCCGATGCTTTCACAACAAATACAAATTCAAAAGCGACAGGCGAAACGGTCGGCTCGTAAAAAAGGTGAGCTAGGAAGAACCCGTTTCCTTGTTGCACTTATTTTGGTTATCTGTTTACTGCATTGCCCAAACATTTAATGTCTCTATCGGAACTGCTGAAACCTATCGGGACCTCGCTAGCGAATTCAGTTTCATTATATGCAAAACTCAATTCGCAAAAACAGACATTGAACCGGGGAATGCCAAATACTATTTTGCCAACAACCCTGAAATTAAACCCCTTGTAATTCTTAAAACTGGAAGAAAGAGTTAACATTTTGCTAAGGAAAAAACCGAAACACATGAAAAGGGAAAGGGTGAAAGGGAAGTGATAGAAACTTGGTTCAGAATGTAGACTTTTGAGAAGTTTAAACTATATGGAGTCTTCCATTTTGTAGCGTTCCGGTGGGGGCGTTGCCGTTAACCGGGTCTCCATCAGCATACACATAACTGCCCTAGTGGTATCCTAATCGCACAATGCGTTAAGGTCTAACAATCAACCCTGACAATATTTGTTTAAGAGATCAAAGGCATCAAATCCATTTAATTTTTGGTACAACGAAAAATCTTCGCATGCACTGGTTGTGTCCCCCATCTCCAAGTATGTTAACCCTCGGAATTTATAGATTTCCACATTTTCAGGGTTCAAACTGATACTTTTATTAATGTCACTCAAACCTGCTTTATAAAATCCCAATCCGTTATTAATTAAACCTCGTGACTGATAACTATTAAAGTTTGTAGAATCAATTGTTATTGCGAGATTGAGAAATGTTAAGGCCTTAAAAGCTTCAGCTTTAGATTCACCGAAATCAAATTTGGCCTTTCCCCTGGCAGCCCAGGCTTGAGCATTCTTAGGATTAATGCTAACTTCTCTGGAGAAGTACTCCTCTGCCTTTTTATGATCACCATATCCAAGCCAATAGATGATTCCAAGATTGTAATTCACTTCGCTTCCAACAGAGTCAATTTCATAGGCCGCTCCAAAACTTTTTTTTGCCGCATTCACGTTTCCTTTTTGATAATGCAGATGACCCAATATTACATATGCCTCATAAGCAGCAGCATTTTGATTTGCTAAAAGTTCTATATACTTAATAGTTGAATCTGGAATACTTAACTGATGAAAGGAGTAGGCCATCAACTCTAATGCAAGTGTATCACCAGGTCGGCTTTCAAGATGTTTTCTACTGAATTGAATGGTTTGTAACAACTCCCCCTCTAAGAATGCAGCTTCAGCTTTTGACAAATAGTTGGATTGCCCGGAACAGCTCCCAAGAAAAAATACTATTAATAGTGTTAAATTATTTTTTAACATATTACTTATGTTTTCGCCAGATTCCCACGGGCACTGCCCCCTCTGATTGCTTACCCTCAGAATGAAAAAATAAAACCCCATAAACATCAGATTGTACAGTACGAAATGTATTATTATAGAGCCACAATCTGTTCATATCTACATATTCTCCGTCACTGCTGTTCAGTTTTCCTGAAATTAATCCAAAATAGGTTCCTTCTGTAACTTCCACGTATGAAAAGTTTTGAAAAAAATCGTCGTCATTCCAGTTGACAAAAGCTAACTCTTCGGGGCCTGTTTCATCAGCTCTTTGAATGCTCATTAAAAAAAAGTCATATTGAAGTTCGACTACCTTATCACGCTCACCTTGAAAAACTATTCCAACAACAGGAGCATTTACAAAAGGATCTTCTTTAAGCATTAGATATACGTCAACAAGATCACTAACTCTGTCAAGTGCAGACAATACTTTAAGAGAGTATCTAATTGAATTTTTCCAAAAATTAAGTTTTTTAAGTTCGCTTTGCCATTCTATTCTATTTGCAATTTTGTTTCGCCAAGCTTGAGGTTGGTCTACAGAAGACGTATTAAAGTGTTGATTTCCCTGGTTCACCCAATTACCACTCTTTGTCTTTCCTCTTGACTGATACACTTTCCCGTTTGTCCCAATTAGTCTTCCTCGTTCAACTTGTTGATCCGCAAGTTTGCCAATCCTTTTTTCAGTATTTTCTATAACAGTGAGAATTTCCTGATGTCCTGCTTTTAACAGACCTTCTACAACATCCAATCCATACTCTGCAATTGCATCTTGTAAATAGTCCTTTACTGCTTCTTCACTCTGTTCTTGAAAGTCCGGTGAATAGAGATTATCCAAACCTACTTTCAATATATCATATAGGTGGACCTTATCGGCCTCAATCTCTGGGTCTAAGTTTGGGTCTTCGACAGAACTCCTTTCTGTACTTTGCTTTTGCTTGTTACAGGAACCGCACTGTGGCGTTTCCGTCTGCGTCCCTGTGGGGTCGTTGCCGTTAACCGGGTCCGCATCGGCATACACATAACTGCCCTGGTAGGCAGTTGCAGGTGCTGTCGGGTCTACACTGGTAAACTGGCAGGTCCAGGGGGCATAGTAGCGGGCACCAAAATAGTACAACCCGCTTTCACTGTCTTTTTCTTTCCCGGTAAAGCGGTACCGTTTCTTGCGATACGCAACGTAAAGTGTCAGCTAGAGCAGTACTATTCATCGGTAGTTGAAGTTTTTGGTAGCACCTGAATTACATCAGGAATCGAGGTGCTATCGATAAAGATATCGGGGTTATCCTGAATGGTAAAGGTGTCTATCAATGCTCTTGAGGAAATAGCATCTATATCTGTATAGTAAGTAACATTTACACACAACTGATACTTTCCACTTTTTATAGGAGTAACTAAAAATCCTGAATATTGGGCATAATTAAATACTTTAGTAAAGTGAGATTCAATACTAGATTTTAAAAGCCCCAATTCTATAGTGATCTTGGCTTTAATCAAAGGGGTATCTTGTTGAATAATGAAGAAACGAACCCCTACATCTTCTCCGACTTTTACCAAGCCGTTGCGCACTCTGTTTGAGTCTTCTAAAAATGCTACAAAAGGATATCCCTTTGTCTGTACAAATTGACCGGATTTTTTATATTCAAACCAACCTATGGTATCACCCTTTAAATAAGATATACCGGTTATTATTGTGGAATCTTCTAAATTGGTTTCATGGAAAATCGCAACTGTATCACCAAATTGGACTCTGAAGAAATCTAAACTATCGGTCAATTTTATGGCTGGCTCCTCTTTTTCTGCTTCTGGGGAAGTTGAGCTTTTACAGCCCCCGATGATAATTAGCAAGAGCAAAATATACAAGGTATTTGGCGAATACTTCATTATTATTTTTTAATCAATTTGGATCTGGATAGACTTGTTGAAAGCCCTCCTCAACCACTTTTCCATTTTTATAGAGCAGATGCAAATGCCGAACGCTCACTGTGTCCCCTGTTTTTTTGTTTAGATCAGTGAAAGTATCCACTCTCATATGTGCACCAAATCGAAATGACCTTTGGTTTGCCGGGCCAACAAAGATTAATTGAGTATCACCTCCCATAATTTTTCCCCTGCTAATATACAAGTCAGTCTCAATTTGGGCGGAATTAGCACTACTATCTTCTATAACAGTTAACATAGAATCCAATTTAATTAGTAACTCATTGGTCAACGCCGTATCCTTTCCGTAAACATGCTCTATTAAGTCTTGTACAACAGGATTATCCTTCAATTCATCTAATCTACTAATGGTAGACTTTATATCCTTACCCACGTCCCATACATTTTCATTTTTTGAACGTGTACCTTTACTTTTAGCAGCTGCTAACCATTCGCCTAATAAACCTAGTTCAATCGTTTCTCCATTCCAGGACTGATCCGGGTTAGACCTGATATCTCCTTCTACTCCTTCCCCGTACGTATATGGAACCGGAGTCTTTTCTTTATATTCTTTCGGATTTTTATTTTCTCCTCCATCCTGGCCTGAATTCTGTTGGTTCCTTGAAAGGAGTTCAATAATATTGTTCAACAGGGCTTCTTGTTCATCGTTCTTGAACGATGATGCTTGGGTGCCACCCATATTTGTAATTTTTAAAGAACACCCTGGAGTAATAGAGCTTTTATCTTCACTTAACTTATTAATGTTTCTTAAGTTTTCAACGGTTGTTCCAAATCGTTGAGCAATTCGGTACAAATTGTCACCAGCTTCTACTGTATAAGTTCCAGTACTGGCATCGTATGTTCCTGATGCACCGCCCGTTCCTTTTTTATCATTCGGCTGTATAGGGCCGGAATCTGTAATACCTTCTGATTGTTGACCATTTTTGTTATGAGCTCCACTCTTTTCCCCTTGAGACTGAGCACCTGTAGGGTCATTGAAATTAATCGGGTCTCCATCGGCATACACATAACTGCCCTGGTAGGCAGTTGCAGGTGCTGCCGGGTCTACAGAGGTAAACTGGCAGGTCCAGGGGGCATAGTAGCGCGCACCAAAATAGTACAACCCGCTTTCACTGTCTTTTTCTTTCCCGGTAAAGCGGTACCGTTTC
>JANQHL010000264.1 GCA_028277085.1 Flavobacteriaceae bacterium | reverse complement strand
CTTTCGGAAGAAAAAGAAGAAAAAGGAACGGTTTTGGAGCAAATGGAAGCGCTGGACCAAAAGATTAATGTGCGCCAGGAGTTAATACGGGTAACTAATCAGCAATCCAATCTGTTGAATCGGCAGATTAACACTAATGTAAGAAGCATCTCAAAACTTAGGGAAGACCTGGAGCTATTAAAACAGGATTACGCCAAGCTCATTGTACACGCCTATCAAAATAGGTCCGATCAAAACCGTTTAATGTTTTTGTTATCTTCTGAGAATTTCTTTCAGGCCTTAAAACGATTCCAATATATTAAGCAATATGCGCAGCATAGAAAACAACAAGGGGAGGCAATTCAAACCAAGACGGAAGAGTTAGTAAGACTCAACAAAGAGTTGGTAGAGCAGCGCAAGGTAAAAAATGCGCTATTGGAGGAAAACCAACTCGCTAAACAGCAGCTTTATAAAGAGATTACTGCTCAAAAGGAATTGCTAAGGACCATTCGCGCCAATGAAAGCCGATACGTTCAGATAATCGAAGAAAAAAGAAAAGAATCCAGGAGAATTGATCGGGAGATAGAGCGATTGATTCGAAATGCTATAGCAAGCTCAAACAAGGCTTCGGGAAGTTCGAGCACTACGAGTTTTGAGTTAACTCCGGAAGCCAGGATATTAGCATCCAATTTTTCTTCCAATAAGGGAAAGCTAATTTGGCCGGTGGAAAAAGGAATAAAAAGTCAGGGTTTTGGCGTTTACGCAGACAAAATATATCCCGGGATAAAGCATCAGAATAATGGGGTTACCATTACCACTAACAAAGGAGAGACGGCCAGGGCCATCTTTGAAGGAGAAGTAGTCACTGTAATGACAGATAAGATGGGTCGCAAAGGGGTATTCATAAGGCATGGTAACTATATTAGCATGTATTGGAATCTGGCAAATAGCTATGTACAGAAAGGGGATAAGGTTGCAGCAAAAGAAGAGCTGGGACAGATATATACCAATCGGTTCAATGGCACTACCAAACTAAAGTTTTATCTCTACCAGGATAGTAAAAAACTAAATCCTGAAGATTGGATCTACAGATTATAAGCATGAAAACGATAACAGACGTAAAGGGCACTTTTTCGCTACATAACGGGGTAGAAATGCCCTATTTTGGATTAGGAGTTTATTTATCGAAAGATGGCCAGGAAGTAATTAACGCGATAAAATGGGCTTTAGAAGCTGGATATAGACACATCGACACCGCTTCAATTTATAAAAATGAAGAAGGGGTAGGAGAAGGATTAAAGCAGGGAGGAGTGCCCCGGGAAGAAGTTTTTGTGGTCAGCAAGGTATGGAACAATGATCAGGGGTATGATAGTACACTCAGCGCTTTTGATGAAAGTTTGAAGCGATTGGATTTAGATTTTTTGGATCTTTATTTAATTCATTGGCCGGTAGCGGGTAAATACAAAGAAAGTTGGAAGGCCCTGGAAAAAATATATGAGGAAGGGAGAGTAAGGGCTATTGGAGTAAGTAATTTTTTGCAGCACCATCTGGAGGATCTGATGAGTGAGTGTCGTGTGGTGCCTATGGTAAACCAGATGGAATTCCACCCGTTTTTGGTCCAACAGGATCTGATTGATTTTTGCAACAAAAATACCATTCAGTATGAGGCATGGTCTCCTATGATGCAAGGCAAGATCTTTGGGATGGAAGCGTTTAAAAATCTTTCGGAAAAATATGGAAAGTCCATAGCACAAATTGTACTCCGTTGGGATCTTCAGAAAGGGGTCGTGACCATTCCCAAATCAGCAAAAAAAGAACGTATTCTAGCGAATGCCGATATTTTCGATTTTGAACTATCAGAAGAGGATGTAAACTTTTTGGACGGGATGCACCGGGGGCAGCGCTTTGGTCCCGATCCGGACAATTTTGATTTTTAAACTACTCGTCGCCGATAAATAGCGCCTTAAGTTCTGTGGCCTCATTAGGTTTCATCTTTCCTGCAAGGACGAGACTTAATTGTTTTCTTCTTAGTGCAGCGGCAAAACGCTCTTTTTCCAATTCGGTTTCCGGAAGCAAAGGGGGTACTTCGGTTGGATTGCCGGTTTCGTCCACCGCAACAAAAGTATAAATAGCCTCATTGGCCTTACTGCGTTCGCCACTGATACGGTCCTCCATCCAAACATCCAGGTATACTTCCATTGAAGTACGAAAAGCACGGGAAATAGCAGCTTCCACAGTGAGTACACTTCCCAAAGGAACGGAACGATTAAAAGCTACGTGATTGACAGAAGCGGTAACAGTAATCCTCCTACTGTGCCTTCTTGCTGCTATACTTGCTGCACGATCCATTCTGGCCAAAAGTTCACCCCCAAATAGGTTGTTCAGCGGGTTGGTTTCACTGGGGAGTACCAAATCGGTCATCACAGTGCGAGAAGCACTTGGAGTTTTTGCACGCATACTTTTTTGGCAAAGGTAGGTAAGCGCTATTAGTTGATTAACTAAAGCAAGATTTATTTTTCCCGTACCGAAAGCATCCAGGCATCTCTGGATACAGTGGTCTTAATTTTTCTTAAGAATTGAAGCGCTTCCTTACTATCCGAAAAACTCGCGTAAGCTACCTGGTGTAACCCATAAGAATTGGTGCCAAGGTAATGCGCATCAAACCCCTGTTGTTCTAAAGCCACAATTTTTTTGTCGGCGTTTTCACGGATTCTAAATGCTCCGGCGATTATATGATGTCTTGCTTCCGAAGTTTTTTTAGAAATGTCAAGGTGAAATGCCGGTAGTTCCAAAGGAGTACTTTCAAAAAAAGTAGCCTCCTGAATATACCTGGAGACCTCTTCTTGTGCTTCTTCCATTGCCAACTGCTGCTGTTTTTGACGAAGTGAGTAGAATTGGTATGCACTTATGCCGGAAGATAGTACCAATAACACTATTGCAGCATATTTTAAAAAAGGGCGTATGCCTAAGGCCTGACGCTTTTCAGGGGTAATGCTGAAAGGCACCCGTTCTTCCAAAGCAACCACCTCTTCTTTTAATTTTTCCCTGGAAACCGGAGATACCGTAAAAGTGGAGAGGCCGAAGGATGTGATCAAATAATTGGTGCTATCCTCTGGTGAAAATAAAATCTTCTGTTCTTTGCCCATCCAAAGTTTTCCGATGCCATCTAACAACAGGGATTCTCCTTTTTCCAGGGTTTCTGTCCACTTCTTTGCTTCCTGTTCGACTTTGTCAAGAAGAGTGTCATAGGGTTTCTTTTTGCTCTCGGCCAGATAGGATATCAACAAGCCATCGTTGGTTTTCAGTTGCTGGTTAAAGGATAAAAGCTTCCTTGGAGGGATAAGGGTTTGATTTTTGGAATCGATCTGTGCGGAAACCGAATTCACCAAAAAAGCGCCAAAATTTGGCACCACAACACAATTGTGTCGGTAAAGCAGTTCTCCGATATAGTGTTCCAATCGCATAAACGCAAATATTTAAAAAAATGGATGGAGAAGAGTTGTCCGGGATAACTTTTTATTAACATTTGATTTTCGGTATTTTGTGGAAAACTTTTGCAAATGAGTGCGCTTCCTGAAGATGAATTAATTGCGCTATTACGTCTTCAAAACATACCCAATATTGGTGATATTAATGCCAAAAAATTGATAGAGCGTTGTGGCAGCGCATCACAGATTTTTAGGGAACGAAAAGAAACGCTCCTAAAGATTGAGGGAATAGGATACAATACTTTAAACGATCTTCACGATCGCATTTGTTTGCAAGAAGCTGAGCAGGAATTTGAGGTGATTACCACCGGAAACATTAAATATACCTTTTTTAAGGATAAGGATTATCCAAAGTTCCTTAGGCATTGTATTGATGCCCCTATCTTGTTATTCAAGCGAGGAAATATCAATTTACAAACGAAGCGGATCATCAGTATTGTGGGAACTCGGAAAATCACGAGCTATGGCCAAGGCTTCATTGAAGAGTTAGTAGATGGGATCGCACCCCTGGAGCCGGTAGTTGTAAGTGGATTTGCGTATGGAGTGGATATTTGTGCCCAAAGGGCGGCAATGGAACATGGTTTACAAACTATTGGATGCCTGGGCCATGGCTTGTATGAAACCTACCCCAAAGCACATCAAAAATACCTGCCCATGGTAGAGCGCAATGGAGGATTTTTCACGGAATTTTGGAGTACGACCCCACCGGACCGCGAAAACTTTTTACGACGTAACCGGATTATTGCGGGAATAAGTGAAGCCACAGTAGTTATTGAATCTGCCGAAAAAGGAGGAAGTTTAGTGACCGCGGACATTGCACATAGCTACAACCGTGATGTTTTTGCCCTACCGGGAAGATCCACCGACAGATATAGCGCAGGGTGTAATAATTTAATCAAGCAACAAAAGGCGCATATGTTGACCTCGGCAGCTGACCTGGTATATATTTTAGGTTGGCAGTTGGAAAAGGACACTCCTTCCGTTGTACAAAGACAATTATTTGTGGACCTGGATGAGACCGAAAAGACGATTTATAACTACCTGCAATCGAACGGGAAGCAATTATTGGATACCGTTGCTCTGGAATGTGGGTTCCCCATATTTACCACTTCGTCTACCTTGTTAAATATGGAGATGAAAGGGGTTGTTCGCCCCTTGCCCGGCAAGTTGTTTGAAGCGATATGATACATCGTCTATATCTTCTCTGAAGAATAAGTTGAGAAAGCTTTGGATGGTACTCATCCGTGTATAGCGGATGGCAAAGTTTTGAAACCGGTTTTGCAAAAAAATCCTTACGAGAAATGACCTTGTTTTGAACAGTCTAAAAAGCAATAATTAGAGGGGTAGCTGGCTATTCTCTTTTTTATGCCGGTCAAAATGCAAAAGGGTTTATTAAAATCCGCAATAAAGGGATTTTGTAAATTTGAGAATATCGGTATACTTTGTGAACCATAGTTAGATTTCCTGTTCCTGAGAATGAAAATCAAGAAAATTATAGATGCATTGTTACGCTTTTTTTTGGCAATTGTCATAATAGCATTCATTTTGTGGTTCTGGCCCGCCAGTACACCATCTATTCATTCACCGGAGAATAATTCAGTAGCCCAAATAGAGTATGTTAAAATCGGTGGAATGGATCAATGTATTCTGATACGATCAGAAAACAGCTCAAATCCGATTTTGCTTTTTTTGCATGGAGGCCCGGGCATGCCAATGATGTACCTTGCCCATGAATTTCAAAGGCCATTAGAAAAACATTTTACAGTTGTTCAGTGGGATAGAAGAGGTGCTGGCAAAACGTTTTCAAAGAATAAACCAAAACCGGAAACGATAACTACCCGACAGATCATCAATGATACCTACCATTTGATAGATACACTGAGAAATCGATACGGCCAGGACAAGGTCATTTTAGCCGGACACTCATTTGGCACTTATATTGGAAGTATAATGACCCATGAACGACCTGACCTATTTAAAGCATACATCTCCATTGGACAGGTAGTGGACGTAGTAAGGGAGAAGAAAATTCAAGCGGAGTTTATAAAAGAACAGGCCAGGCTAAGGGGGAAGAAAGAAATTATAAAAACGCTGGAAAGTGGAGACGGATCAAATGTTGAAAACTGGTTGTTCGAATTCGGAGGAGAATTGAAAAATCATCAGTCGTTTTTTCCTTTAATTTGGTCAGGGTTACGTTCTCCTGAATACAAAATGGCAGAAGTGTTAGATGTTGCAAAAGGATCTTCTTTTAGTTCAAAGAATATGAGATACAATGTATTGTCAGAAAACATTTTTAGTGAAATAACCTCTTATCAGCTACCTGTATATTTTTTCGTAGGCAGATCTGACTACACTACTCCGTTCATTTTAATTGAAGAATACTATCACAAAATAAATGCACAGAAAAAGGAATTGGTGTACTTTGAGGAGTCAGCGCACTTCCCATTCTTTGAAGAACCTGAGAAGTTTTGCAGCGAAATCATCAGACTTTTACACGGAAAATAATGTTACCAAAAACACCTCCTAGAAATCTGGTTGGTATCCTACTTTTTCCCGAACTCTTGCCAAAACCGTATCCGCTACTTTTTTAGCTTTTTCGGCTCCTACCGCCAAGGCTTCATCCACTTCATTCAGGTGATTCATATAGTAGTCAAATTGCTCACGCGGTTCGGTAAACTTTTGCAATAGCAACTCATAAAGCGCCTGTTTCGCATGCCCATAGCCATAGCCACCACCCAGGTAACTCGCAGACATTTCTTCAATCTGCTCCTGGGAGGCCAGAATTTTATATAAGGCAAAGACATTATCACTAGCGGGATCTTTGGGGTCCTCCATAGGGGTGCTATCGGTCACAATACCCATTATTTGCTTCCGAAGCTTTTTATCTGTTTGAAAAAGATTAATGATATTGTTCTTGCTTTTGCTCATTTTGGCCCCATCGGTACCAGGAACATACATGGTGTTTTCATGGATCTTGGCATCTGGCAGCACAAAGGTTTCTCCAAACTTGTTGTGGAACCTGGAGGCTACGTCACGAGTCATTTCAAGGTGTTGTAGCTGATCTTTTCCTACAGGAACAATTTCGGCATCATACAGCAGGATATCTGCGGCCATCAGCATCGGATACATGAAAATTCCGGCGTTCACATCCTGAAGCCTGTCTGCCTTGTCTTTGAAGGAATGGGCAAGGGTTAATCGTTGATATGGAAAAAAACAACTTAGGTACCAGGCTAATTCAGCAACCTGGGGCACATCACTTTGCCGATAAAAAACGGTTTTCTCAATATCGAGGCCGAAAGCCATCCAGGCGGCTGCAGTGGCGTAGGTATTTTTGCGCAATTCATCCCCGTTCTTGATCTGAGTTAATGAATGCATATCGGCAATAAATAGAAAGGAGTCGTTAGCGGGATCTTCAGCCATACGGATCGCTGGAATGATAGCGCCAAGAACATTCCCCAAATGAGGTACTCCAGTACTTTGAATGCCGGTTAAAATTCTAGCCATGCCAAAAAATTAAGCGATAAAAGTAACAATACCAGAGGTATAAAAAAAGCTATTTTTGACCCGTGCTTAAGTCGGCAAAAAATATAGGGTACGTGCTTTATCGCATATGGTTTTACCTGTTGGTAGCAGTGCCTATCCTTGCCTTTTCTCCCCTGCTGTTGTTGACTACGCTATCGGAAAGCACCTATTCGCAGTTTTATTGGTTGGCGCGTAACATCTGGGCCAAATGCATACTATTGGGAATGGGTTGTTGGCCCAAAGTACAGGGACGTAGCAAAATGGAACCAGGGAAAAACTATATGCTGGTGGCCAATCATACCAGTATGTTAGACATTATGTTAATGCTGTATATAAGTAGAAATCCCTTTGTGTTTGTGGGGAAAAAGGAACTTGCTGGTATTCCGGTATTTGGGTTCTTCTATAAGCGGGTATGTATTTTGGTAGATAGAAATGACGCCAACAGTAGGATGCGCGTCTATAAAAGTGTGCAGCGACGGTTACAGCAGGGCTTGGGGATTTGCATTTTTCCGGAAGGGGGTGTACCGGAAGAACACGTCCTATTGGATAAGTTCAAGGACGGGGCTTTTAAAATGGCGATAGCGCATGGTATCCCAATTGTGCCCATGTCCTTTTTGGATTGCAAAAAGCGTTTCCCATTTCGTTTTTTCAGTGGCGGACCGGGAAGACTACGGGTAATTATACATCCTATTGTAGAAACGAACGCTAAGACGAAGAAAGAGGCGGCATTTATAAAGGAAATAGTCAGGAAAACAATTTTGCGGGATTTAGAGAACGATACGAAGTAAAGGACTGGTAAAAATTAAAAGCCCCACAGTTTAACGTGGGGCTTTTTAGTATGCCGCGAGTGCGGCTTACCTAACCAACTTCTTCTTAGAACCTAAAGTTCAGTCCACTGTATACCCCAATGGAATAGGGCCTAAAATTACCAGCAGCATCTGAGAACGTATTCAATTGATATTTGAACATTGGCTCAAGGTTTAACCGCAGTTTAGGAGCAATTTCGTAGTTAAAGCCAACACCAATGTTGGTGCTGAAATTTAAGCTGTTTACATTATTCGCTTCACCCATTTCAGTAACCAGATCTTCGGATTCTAGGGTAACCGCGTTATCCACAAGAAATAACGAACTGACCCCTCCTATCAGATGAACACCAAGCTTTTTATCTACAATAGCATAGTTGAGTTCCATAGGTACTTCTATATAGCCCAACTGTTGCACCATACGCCCTTCAAGAGGAGCAATTTCTCCCGCAGTTACTTCTACATTGTCTCTAAATGCCGCAACACTGTTAGATTTTGGTTCTACTACCAGGTTCCTGGATGTTTGGGCATAATCGATATTGTCAATAAGGTCATTGGTGGAAGCGGTCAAAGAAGACGAGAATACAATGTCATTGGTATCGTAACCAAAATCAACTTTATGAACCCCGGACCGAATGCTCAACTTCTTGTTTACATTGTAGGTTACGGTTAACCCATAACTCAAATTCACTTTTCCGGATTTTGAATTAGGGGCAAAGTTGGAATGAATTGGAGAACCTTCTCCCAACGAATTAAAGTACACCGGGGCGAGAGCAGCACCCATAGACCATCGATTTTTTGGTTCGGCTATGGCAACAAGGTCTTTTTCCGCTTCTTTTTGCTCTTCAATAGCATCATAAATTGATTTCTTTTCGTTTTGGGCAACCGTTTCTTTCTCCGATTCCAAAACGTCATTGTTCTCAGTGTTTCTGGCGTTTTCGGGGAGCACCTTATCCTCTCGGGCCACTGCGATCGCAACTTCTTGTTGTTCCTGTAAGGAAACGGGATCTTTCACAAGATTTTCATTTTGAGCATCCTGTTTTTCAGTTGTTGCATTTGCTAAGGATGTTGTGGTACCATCTGTTGCTTTCAAAGCACCATCCTTTTTAGAAGAGGTTGCTGTTGAGGATTGATCGTTACGGATAACATCGTTTTCCGTAGTCTGAGTATCCACTAACTGTGAGTCGGCATTGGTATCCGTAGCATCCAGAATTTGTTTGTTGGGGGTGCTGTTCTCTTCAACCTCGGGGGTCGTATCCGGTTGCTCTGTCCCTACAACAGGAAGCGTAGTTTCCGTTTCAATAGCGAAAGGATCAACGAGATAGAGTAGAATCGCCAAAAGTGCAGCGGCTCCCCCAAGTTGCCACCAAATAGGGAGTACCCTCTTCTTTCGCTTTTTATCCAAAGAAGTAGCTATTCTCTCCCATACGGAGTTATCTGGAACCTCCTGGAAGTCGCCCAGCTTCCTCTTAAAAAGGTCATCCAAATTGTTCTTTTTCATCTCTTTAGGTTAAGCAATATTTATATTTTCTTTTTCAATTCTTTCTTTTAAGATCATCCTTGCCCTGGCCAAATTGGATTTGGAAGTTCCTGTTGAAGTCCCAAGCATTTCACTAATCTCCTTGTGTGTATACCCATCCAATACGTATAGGTTAAAGGTCAATCGATACTTGTTTGGCAATTCCTGGATGAGTCCCAGCAACCTCGATAAACTTATCGAGGTATCCTCAATATGCAGGTCCACTTCTTCCCCAATATTTTCTGTAACTACGTCCAGATGTCGTTCCTTTCTATACTTTTGCAATACTGTATTTACAGTGATGCGTTTCATCCATCCTTCAAATGATCCTCTGTTGTTATATTGGCCGATTTTGTCAAAAATGGTCATAAAGCTGTCATGGAGACTATCCTCTGCCTCTGTCTTATTCCTGGAATATTTCAGGCACATTCCAAAAAGAACACCCGAATACTTCCGGTAGAGTTCTTCCTGTGCCTTTCTATTCTGCTCTTTACAGCGTTTTATGAGTTCTTCCAGACTCAAAATTGTTGGTTAGATAATGTTAGATAATTAATTGGTCTCAACAGGAACTTCGTATTCCAGGTACTCTGGCGCTCCATCAGCATCATCTCCAGCGTAAAACCGAAGTCGGTATGTACCATTAAATATTGCTGTAAGATTAAACGTCGAAGATAATGTGTCATTAACAGCGCCACAATCATCACCCGTCAAGACGGAACCAATAGCAACAATATTCAGCACTCCTCCGTCAACCTCAAAAACATCGAATCCCTGAAAAAAGGTACAGCTATCTGTTCTAAGGAATGAGACCTCAATCGCATGACTACTGTTTAAGGTAAAGCTTTCGGGCACATCCGCTCCTGTGATTTCCATTGCCCTGAAATGGAAGTTCTCTCCTGTATCTAATTCACAACTGGAGCTTAGTACTATAAAGATAAATCCTACAGCAAATAGCACAAACCTTTTCATCATATCACTGTAATTGCTTAGATCAGATGCCTTTTTAAGGCTTAGGTTGCGTAATTTGGGCAGGTATACTGAGCTTTGAAAAAGGAACTAATCCTTCAAAACGGCAATCGCTTCCTTAATTTTGCCTTCCAATTCTTCCATGAGCTCGGGATTGTCCTCTAAAAGTGCTTTAACAGCATCCCTGCCCTGCCCAAGCTTTGTGTCCCCGTAACTAAACCAGGAACCGCTTTTTTTGACGATTTCATAGGCAACACCAAGGTCCAGAATCTCACCTACTTTTGAGATACCTTCCCCATACATGATGTCGAATTCTGCTGTTTTAAAAGGTGGGGCCACTTTGTTCTTTACCACTTTCACCCGTGTTTTGTTCCCCAGAACTTCTCCGTCCGTACTTTTAATCTGTGTGGATCGCCTGATATCCAAACGCACCGATGCGTAGAACTTCAGGGCATTCCCCCCGGTAGTGGTTTCGGGATTTCCAAACATCACTCCAATTTTTTCGCGCAATTGATTAATAAAAACCACCGTGCAATGGGTTTTGCTTATGGTTGAAGTCAGTTTACGAAGTGCCTGGGACATTAAACGGGCATGGAGTCCCATCTTAGAGTCTCCCATTTCCCCTTCAATTTCACTTTTTGGGGTTAATGCCGCTACCGAGTCAATAATAACAATATCTATGGCCCCCGAACGAATTAAATTATCGGCTATCTCCAATGCCTGTTCTCCATGATCAGGTTGCGAGATGATAAGGTTATCGATGTCCACCCCGAGTTTTTTAGCATAAAACCTATCAAAGGCATGTTCGGCGTCAATAAAAGCGGCAATACCACCAGCTTTTTGTGCTTCAGCCATAGCATGCAAGGTGAGGGTTGTTTTTCCTGAAGATTCAGGGCCATAAATTTCTATGATTCTTCCCTTGGGGTACCCTCCAACACCCAAAGCCAAATCCAGCCCAATGGAACCCGAAGGAATTACTTCTACATCTTCAATTACATGTTCTCCCATCTTCATCACAGCACCTTTTCCGTAGGCTTTGTCCAATTTGTCCAGGGTTAGCTTTAGCGCCTTGAGTTTTGCATCTTTTTCGTTACTCATTTCAAAAAAATTAGAGAATAAAAATACCATTTCTTTGTTACTTAAATTGGTTCACGCAACCTTTTTAAAAACTCTTTATCCTATTCATAGCTAATTCAAATAATTTCCTTGGTGTTTTTAATTTCTTTTGAATGGAACACACCCAACGAGTTGTTTATGGAAAAGAAGAATTAGCTGGTCCGAAAGCATCCTCATACCGAGGGTGCTTTTTTTATTAACTATATTTGCGTCCTATTTTTTTAGTATTCTTTCAACTTAATATTGGTATAGCATGCAACTGTACAATACTTTAAGTGCCAAAGAAAGAGAATTGCTCATTGAGCAGGCGGGGAAAAATCGCCTCACCATTTCTTTCTACAAGTACGCCCATATAGGGAACACCACTATTTTTAGAAACCATCTCTTTGTGCACTGGGATGCCCTGGAGGTATTAGGCCGAATTTATGTTGCCAGGGAAGGCATCAATGCGCAGCTTTCTGTTCCCGTTGAAAATTTTGAGGCTTTCAAAGCACAGCTGGACAGTATTACATTTTTAAAAAACGTTCGATTGAACGTTGCAATTGAACAGGACAACAAATCTTTCCTTAAACTAAAGATTAAGGAGAGAAAGAAGATCGTTGCGGATGGATTGGATGATGGGGCATTTGACGTTACCGACAAAGGCATTCACGTGAATGCTGAACAGTTTAATACGCTAATTGATGACCCGGATAGTGTCGTGGTAGATATGCGCAACCACTACGAAAGTGAGATAGGGCATTTTAAAAATGCGATTACTCCTGATGTGGATACCTTTCGGGATTCTTTGGACATCATCGAAAAACAATTGGCCGGACACAAAGAGGACAAAAAATTGGTAATGTATTGCACAGGTGGCATACGGTGTGAAAAAGCCAGTGCGTATTACAAGCACAAAGGGTTTAAAAATGTGTATCAGCTAGAGGGTGGTATTATTGAGTATACCCGGCAAATACGGAAACAGGGACTGGAGAACAAGTTCAGAGGGAAGAATTTTGTTTTCGACCATCGCCGGGGAGAGCGCATATCCGATGAGATTATTTCGCGATGCCATCAGTGTGGAAAACCTTGTGATACGCATGTTAATTGCGCCAATGAAGCCTGTCATTTATTATTTATTCAATGTGAGGAATGTGCGGAGAAAATGAACAATTGTTGCTCACAAGAATGTATGGATACGGTGGCTTTGCCCTACGAAGTGCGCAAAAAACTTCGCAAGGGAAAAACGGTAAGCAACAAGATATTCAAGAAAGGACGCTCCGAAGTCCTAAAGTTTAAAAAGTAGGTCGGCCTCTATTCTTAAATTTGGCTATCTTTACCCGAAGTAGAATATGAACCCCAATCAGGTAATCCTTTTTGGATTTCTTGATTCAAGATATGCAATATGGGATGTAGCAGTTGCTCAACCGGTAATGGGGGGCAACCGCGAGGCTGCAGGAATAATGGCACCTGTGGTTCAGATGGTTGTAACAAGCTTACCGTTTTTGATTGGCTTGCCAATATGTCGCTTCCAAATGGTCAAAAACCTTTTGACTGTGTTGAAGTGAGATTTAAAAATAGTAGAAAGGAGTTTTACAGAAATACGGATGGGTTTCCTATTGCCTTGGGAGATGTTGTCGCTACTCAGGCGAAGTCCGGTCATGATGTTGGTATAGTGACACTTACGGGTGAATTGGTGAAAGTTCAAATGAAGCGGAAGAAAGTCGCTATGGACGACCCTGCTCTCCCTAAAATCTATCGGAAAGCCACCCAAAGGGACATTGACATTTGGCAAAAATGTAGAGCAAAAGAAGAAGAAATCAAAAAACGCTCCCGCGAAATTGCAATTTCCTTGCAATTAGAGATGAAGTTAAGTGATGTAGAGTTTCAGGGAGATGGATCAAAAGCTACGTTCTATTACACGGCAGAGGACCGGGTAGACTTCAGACAACTCATCAAGGATATGGCAAAAGCCTTTGGTATCCGTATTGAAATGCGTCAGATTGGCTATAGACAAGAAGCACAGCGATTAGGCGGAATTGGCTCATGCGGACGGGAGCTTTGTTGTTCTACTTGGTTAACGGATTTCCGATCGGTAAGTACCGCTTCGGCCAGGTACCAGCAATTAGCGCTAAACCCGCACAAACTAGCAGGGCAATGTGGAAAGCTCAAGTGTTGTCTTAACTATGAGTTGGACATGTACCTTGAAGCATTAAACGATTTTCCACCCACGGACTGCAAACTGGACACAAAAAAAGGAATGGCTTTTTGTCAAAAAGTGGATATTTTTAAAGAAACGCTATGGTTCTCGTATAAAAATGATCCCTCCAATTGGCACGCCATACAGAAGGATCAGGTGGTAGAGGTGCTGGAACTGAATAAGAATGGGCAAAAAATAGACAGTCTGGAAGCCTATGGCTTAGAATCAGATACGGAAGATGCTTCAATTTTCGATAACGCCGTTGGGCAGGATAGTTTAACACGTTTCGACAAGCCTAAACGAAAGAAGAAAAAGAGAAACAAAAATCGAAAGAAAAGTGATAAAAAGCAGCAGGCGGTTAAAAATAAATAGCTTTTTCGCACTATCCCTAATTGTGACCTGTTGTATTTCCTGTAACCAAGGCCTGGTATTCTCTGAGTATGTAGCCCTGGAAAATGGTGTCTGGAAGCGCCAGGACACTATTTCTTTTGCATTTTCAGAACTTGACAGTACTGCCCAACATGATCTCTTTCTAAACATCAGGAATGATAACAACTATGAGTTCAGCAATCTTTTTTTGATTTTGCAGATGGAAGCCCCTGATGGAATTGTAACGATAGATACCCTGGAATATGAAATGGCCCTTCCGGATGGAAGTTGGTTGGGAGAGGGGTCCGGAAGTGTTAAGGAAAATAAGCTATGGTATAAAGAAAACATCAGTTTTTCGAAATCTGGCGTATATACCTTAAATATCCGGCATGCCATGCGAAGAAATGGGGCTGTAGAAGGTATTGATAGATTAGATGGCGTAACGGATATTGGGCTCCAAATTGAAAAAGCAAATTAAAAATGGCATCTAAAAAAAACCTGAAGAAAGGTTTCGGTAAGTTTATTAAATGGTTCTGGATAGCGTTCGGCTCTGGAATCTTGGTAGTGATCCTGATCTTTTTGCTCGCTTCCTGGGGCGTTTTTGGCGAGATGCCTACTTTTGAACGCCTGGAGAATCCACAGACCAATTTGGCCACCGAGTTTGTTTCTGCTGATGGCCTAACTCTGGGGAAATTAT
>JANQHL010000048.1 GCA_028277085.1 Flavobacteriaceae bacterium | reverse complement strand
TTTGACTACACTACAGGGGTTATCCATTCCATTGCGCAAACCCAATTGGACGAAACCTGTGTCATGTACCACAGTGGCAATACGGTTAGCCGGGCCTTTGCGTTTTTCTACGTGCAGGACCATATGACCAACCACCGGGCCAAGGCGAACCTTTATTTACGGATGAACAACATTGAACCTCCGGAGTATACCTGGTAAGAACTATTATCCCCCAACATTATTACTTGTCATTCCTGCGCAGGCAGGAATCTATTATTAATCATACCAATCCTTTGCCAAATCCTCCCAGGAAGGATTCTCTTCGACAATTAAGTTGATTTTCCACTGTCGTTTCCATTTCTTCATTCTTTTTTCTCTAAGAATCGCATCATTGACGTATTGATAGCTTTCAAAGTAAACCAATTTGTCCAGTTTGTATTTTTTAGTGAAGCCTTCGACTAATTGATTTTTATGTTCGAAGGCCCTCCTTTCCATATCATTCGTCATTCCAATGTATAAAGTCCCATTCTTTTTGTTGGAGAGGATATAAACATAATATTGGTGAGATATTTTAAACATGATTTAAGCTGGAAAATGGATTCCGCAACAGGTGCGGAATGACAATTTAATGACCAGGATACTTAACAACAACTAATGCAACTCGCATGTTACTACTCCGCCCAGTAATCCACCACTAGCACATCCTCAATATGGGGGCCGGCGATATCCCCAAACGCCTTATGGTCGGGGTGGGGCAAATACGCATCCCGATCCGCTTCACTGTTGAAGGTCAGGAAAAAGCAATGGGTAAATCCTTTGTCCAGGCCTTCCGGGCTGTTATTGGTGCCCCACTCAAACTCTACAATCTCGGGAATTTTAGCCGGTAATGCCGCAAATGCGGCTTCCACAGCTTGTTGTTCTTCAGGAGTCGTACCTTCCTTGAATTTGAACAGTACTACGTGACGTAAGCTTTTCTTGTCTTCTACCATAGGTGTTGTTGCGGCTGTAGGTTTCAATTGCGGAATCAATTTCATGGTATACACAAGGACCAAACCGACTCCAATGATCCCCATATAGGACAGAAAGTGTGTTCTTGTGATGCCTAGTCGCATGGTTTTTGTTTTGAAGGTACGAAAAACAAGCTTTGGACATGCAGGCTGTTGTATGAATCCAATAGGTAAACGTCATGCTGAACTCTTGTGCTGAGCATAGTCGAAGTACGTTTCAGCATCCCATTAAGCCGATAAAATCATTGAATTAGGATGAGACCCTGCAACCTACCCGTCCGACATGTGGGACAAGTTCAGGGTGACGAAGAGTATAGTGTTTTTAGCAACGCGACAATTCAAATTTTGGAATTCGTAATTTTCCCGTCAAATGGAATACGAGATTCTTGTAGGATTCATTTTGGCCACGGCCGCATTGGCCATTTCTCCCGGGCCTGATAATATTTTTGTACTCACGCTGAGCATGGCCAACGGGAAGAAGTATGGGCTGGCTGTGGTGGCGGGTTTAATGACAGGCTGTCTGATACACACCACGTTATTGGCCTTTGGCGTGTCTGAAGTGATCAAAAGGAGCCCCACGGTATTTTGGGTGATCAAACTGTTTGGGGCGCTGTATCTGCTTTATTTAGCAGTTCTGGTCTTCAAAGAAGGCTCGGAGATCGCATTGTCAAAAGGCAATAAAACCACACTTAAGTTACAAGGGTTGTTTAAAAAGGGCTTCTGGATGAATGTGCTCAACCCCAAAGTAACCATTTTCTTCCTGGCTTTTTTTCCAGGATTTCTTTTTAGCAATTCCCTGAATACGGTGGTACAGTTTTATGTGCTGGGCCTGCTGTTTATTGTGGTCTCATCGGTCATTTTTGGAGCCATAGCCATCCTGGCAGGGAGCATTTCCAACTATCTTGAAAAAACACCGCGAATTGCGGTATTCTTTAAATGGTTACAGATCGTAGTCTTCCTGGCCATAGCGGTGTATTTGTTGATAGGATAAAAAAGCATCTCAAATTCTAACCTTGTATTTCTACATTCATACTTCGTCCTTCCTACCTCGTACTTTTCACTTCCTCCTTCGTATTTTTACACCATGGCCCAGGAAAATGTGAAAATCATCGAATGCCCCAGAGATGCCATGCAGGGGATCAAACCTTTTATTCCTACGGCCATAAAAGCCAAGTACCTCCAGGCGCTGTTGGGCTGTGGTTTTGATACCATCGATTTTGGCAGTTTTGTGTCGCCCAAAGCGATCCCGCAAATGCAGGACACTGCCGAAGTATTGGCCCAGCTGGACCTTACGCGTACGTCCAGCAAGCTCCTGGCTATTGTAGCCAATGTTCGCGGGGCCAAAGACGCCAGTCTCCATCCTGAAATTGAGTATCTGGGCTTTCCCTTTTCCATCTCGGAGAACTTTCAAATGCGAAATACTCATAAGACCATAGCGCAGTCTGTAGAAACCTTACAAGAAATCCTCGATATCGCACATAGCGCCGGTAAAGCCGTAGTGACCTATATCTCTATGGGTTTTGGTAACCCCTATGGGGATCCCTGGGATGTAGACATTGTGGCCGATTGGACGGAACGCTTAACCGCTATGGGTGTCCGTATTTTGTCCCTATCCGATACGGTGGGGACCTCTACCCCAGAGGTGATTGATTATCTCTTTTCGAATCTGATCCCGAAATACCCGGAAATTGAATTTGGTGCCCATTTGCATACGACCCCCACTACCTGGCGGGAAAAAGTGGAAGCTGCCTACCAGGCCGGTTGTCGCCGCTTTGATGGTGCTGTACAGGGTTTTGGCGGCTGCCCTATGGCGAAAGATGAGCTCACTGGCAATATGCCCACGGAAAAGATGCTCTCTTACTTCACGGAACAAAAAGCAGATACCGGGGTCAACTGGAT
>JANQHL010000279.1 GCA_028277085.1 Flavobacteriaceae bacterium | reverse complement strand
GTATTTTTTAAGATTAGACTTGAAAATGCTGCAATACCCTTATTCTATTTTCATTTTTTTTTACAAAAAATTGATAAAATGATAAGAGTTTAATAAAATGAAAGAAAAATCATCAGTAATGGTGTAGTACATTCCTTAAGCGGGACAGGGCCTTGGACATATGTACTTCCACGGTCTTGGTCGATATGTTCAACCTTTCCGCAATTTCCTGATATTTCAGGCCTTCTTTTTTGCCCAATAAGAAAACGGTCCTACATTTTTTGGGGAGCTTGTCAATTTCCTGGTTGAGCAGGGCAATTTTTTGTTCCGTGTCGCTTTGGTTGTTTTCTATAAACTCCAGGGTAGCCCGATACTGAATTTCCTTAATGATCTGGAGTTCCCTGACCTTTTGCTTTTGTTGATCCCTATATAGATTATAGGCCATTTTGAAAAGATATCGCTTAATACATCCTTTGATGACCAAATTTTTGCGCTTGGTCCAAAATTTGATAAAGGTCTGTTGTACAATTTCCTGAGCCATTGTATTGTTACCGCAAATGGTTGCTATATATCCCTTAAGTTCGTGGAAGTAGGTATTAAAAACGTAGGTGAAGGCCGTGCGGACTCCTTCCCTAAGATCGATCAACAATAATTCCTTGTCCTGGTACTTGCTCTCTTCCATTGTCCCATTTTTAGATTTATGCAACTGGCTACATCGGATTCCTGTCAGGTTTAACTTCCCTTCTTACAAAGGATGCCCGTTTGACCTTATCCTCCTTCAATTCGAATATGGCAATGGCATGTATGGTCTTCCCGCTATCAAAACCTTCAATGAACTGTGACTCGACCACGACATTGTCGTTAATGATACGTTGCAGGGTGGTCACAAAAAGGCTTTTGTTTTCGCTGAATCTCTTTTCATAGACTTTTCGGGCATCACCAATACCCGAACACAACACATCTTTGGAATCGAACAGATAAGACTCAAACTCGGGGTGCATGAAGGAGACAAACTTTTCCACATTCCTTTCGTTATAGGCCGCCATAAATTGGTGGATGATTTTTCCAGCTTTCATACACCTAAAGTTTTCTGTCAATTACGTATCGGGCCTCTTCCACCTGTGGGGTGTTTGCAGTAAGGTGACGCCAACGGTACCGTTCAGAGAATTCATGTGATTTTCCTTCGACGATGTCTGCAGCCATTGCGCCTAGCAATGGTGCCATTTTTAGACCATGGCCACTACCCCCGCTGCTAACGGACAAGCCCTGGATCTCTGGGTGCCGATCGATCCAAAAATGCCCGTCCAGTGTATCGATATAAAGGCACCTTCGGGTAAAGACCAGTGGGGCATCTTGTAATTCCGGGAAGGTCAACTTTAAAAAATTCCGCATATCGGTAACCTCGTCATCTTTAATTTGCCTATCGTCATTATCCGGATGAATGCCAACTCCATTGGAATGTTTAGCGATCTTGACTATGCCCCATTTCTCTAAAAAGGGAAAACCGTACCACCCAGAATTTGATATGTCTGCGGTAAACACGGAAAAGAGGGGCGCTACAAAGTTCTTTGGATCTTTGGGCCTTAACCAAAACACGGGATGTCCCGTGGATTTCATGTAGGGTTGCAATTCAGGTAATAGCAGCGGCGTATGGGCACCGGCTGCCACCAAGGCATGCCCGCAATGAAAAGTTTCTCCTTCCTTTGTTTTTACGGCGCGCAATACGCCATTTTCTATTTCAAAACTTTCAGCCGTTTGTCCTTCATGGATCGTAACCCCCAACGTTCTTGCGTAAGCAGCCAGTTTTTCTACGGTCAATGCCGCATCCGCATAACCCGCCTTTGCATTGAAATTGGCATCCACGTACTCTTCGGTATTTATAGCTGGGAATCGCTTCTTTATTCCTGTGGCATCCAATCTATCGGGTTGGTAGCCCGCTTCCAGTAAATGCTGATAGCTGTATTTTTCAAAAGTGTGCTTTTCACTCTCTATGGCTTCTTTACAGAGCATCAAAAAGCCCACTTCATGGTACAGTTTCTCTCCAAAGAAATCATTCCACCGCTTCCACTGTGCAATGGATTTTTCGACCATTCGAAAATATTCCCAATCCGACCCATACTCCATGCGTACCGCCTTGGTAACATCGGTGGACGCTGCCATATGGTGGGGGATGGTGTCCGGGTTAATGAGGCCCACTTTATGTTTTCTCTTGGCCAGCTCCACCGCAGCGGTAATGCCATAGATTCCACCCCCGATGACCAATACATCATACTTTTTCATTCTTTTTCTATTTTATCTTTTTTACTCCAATCGACTAATCGTTCTAAAAAATGGATACACTTTTCCAGTTCACTAATGCATATAAATTCATCTGCCCGATGACCTTGCTCCATATTGCCCGGGCCGCATACCAGGGTTTGAAAACCTGCCCTGGCGAAATGGCCAGCCTCAGAAGCGAAGGAGAGTGCTTTCAGTTGCTTGGTACCCGTTAGGGAATTGACCTTTTGTACGATATCCAGTTCTTCCGAAGTCTCAAAGCCGGGCACTATGGGAAATTGTGGATCTGTCCGTATAGTAAACTCAGGGCACAACTTTTTCCTTTCCGCAATCCGCTCCTGACATTGGTCTTTGAATTCCCGGAGGATATCGGGTATTGATTGGGCCGGAATGTTCCTTATATCCCATTCGAACTGGCAATGGTCCGCCACGATATTCACGGCTTCACCTCCTTTTATTTTACCCACATGTATTGTAGTAAAGGGTGGTGTAAAACGGCTATCCAAAGGTCCATGCTGTATGAACCCATCCATTTTATGGTACAACCATTGGATCAGGTGCGAAGCTTCCTCAATAGCACTTACGCTATTCCTTACCTCTGAACTATGGGCCGGTGCGCTAAAGACTTCGGTTTTAAAAAAGCCTGCACCTTTTTCGGCATTGGCCACAACCATCATGGAAGGCTCCCCGATTATCGCATACGCAGGTCGCTCATCATAGGTACACTCAATGGACCAAAGGAGTTGTTCGGTCGCCCTGCAACCAATTTCCTCATCATAGGAAAACGCCAGATAAATGGGCCTTTTAAGTTTTGGATCTTTAAATTGAGGTAAAAGGGCCAGGCAACAGGCCAAAAAGCCCTTCATGTCCGCAGTGCCTCTGCCATATAATCTATCCTCTTCTCTTGTCAACCTAAAATCAGGTTTGGTCCATTTTTGACCCTTTGTGGAAACTACGTCCATGTGTCCTGACAAAATTGTACCCCCATCCACTTTGGGACCAATACGGCAATGAAGGCACATTTTGCTACCAGATACATCGGAAACCCGTTGGTACGCTATTCCATTTTCCTCCATTATATCCCTTATGTAATTGGCGATGGATAGGTTGCTCTCCCCACCAAGGACTTTGAAAGCTACGAGGTCATCAAGAATAGCTATGGCAGAGTTCAACGTATTTTCCCGATTTAAGTTCATTATTGCTTCTTAGGGATTGTTAAGGATTCCATTGATTAATATGACCATCAATGCCACGGGCAAGACCAACAACAGCACAAATTTCCAATAGCCCTTAATCCGTATTTTCTTGGTGCCATTCTCAAGATGCAGGCGAAGGGGACCAAATCCGACCACATAGCCGGCGAAAAATATGGTCAACAGTCCTCCAAGGGGCAGTAATATGGTGCTGGTTAAATAATCCAAAGTCTCAAAGACTGTTCTTCCAAAAAACAGCAAGGGGTTGTCACTGTAAGAGAGGACCACAGGGATCGAAATCAAAGTAATCAAGCCAGTTACCAACAATAAGGCCGTTAGATTGGCCAGCTTGAACTTATCGTGCAGACTATCCTTTAAACCCTGGATACTGGATATCAGTGAAGTAAATCCGGCCAGGAAGAGCAAAAGAAAGAATATAGTACCTACTACCCAACCATATTCCAGGCTATTAAAAACCGAAGCCATGGTCACAAAAATGAGGTTCGGTCCTGAATCTGGTTCAAGACCAAAGCTAAAAATGGCGGGAAACAACATCAAGCCAGAAAGAAAGGCAAAAAAGGTATCGGCCATTACAATATAAATAGTACTACCAACCAGGTTTTCCTTTTCATGGGTATAGCTGCCAAAAACAAAGGCCACCGCCATCCCTACACCTATGGAGAAAAAAAGCTGCCCCAGAGCGCTCATGATAACCTGAAAGTTGATTTTGGAAAAATCCGGTGAGAGCAACCATTGATATCCTTCCCCAGCCCCTTCAAGGGTCGCTGCCCAAAGGGAAAGTCCCAGGACCAAGAGTATCAAGCCCAGCATCATACCTTTAGAATACCGCTCTAAACCCGCTTTTAGTCCTTGTTTGACAACCAGTAGGGCAAGGATCATGATGCCCAGGATGACCGTGATGACCTTGGGAAGGTTGGAAGCGACAATATCAAAATGGGTGGAGAGGTCGCTTATATTCAATGCCGCAATTTGCCCACTCATGCATTCCCATAGATAAATGACTATCCAGGCCATTATCATCACGTAAAAGCCCATGATCAGAAGGCAGGAAAAAAACCCCAGCCAGCCAATACCATTCCAGATCCGTCCTTTACCCAATTTTCCAAAACCCATCAGAACAGTTGTCCCGGACATGCGTCCCAGTGCCATTTCCACAATGAGCAGGGGAATGCCGACACAGATCATCAAAAGCACATAGACCAGCAAGAAGGCCGCCCCCCCACCTTCACCGGCCACATAAGGAAAGCGCCAAATGTTTCCCAACCCTATTGCGAAGGCCGAGGTGGTTATGATAAAGGATAGTTTACTGCTCCATGTAGTATCGGACATAGGTTTTTTGGTTGTTTGTTGTTTGCCGGACCGGGAAAAACTAAAAAATGGAAGTAAGATAGCGACCTACTTTTCCAGGCTTAACTTTTGTTGAAGGTATTAAAAAAAACTTAAAAAGCAATATTAATAATGTAATTCATAAAAAAGCAATATCATTTATGTTTATTTAATTACCTTTGAGAGGCCACATGCAAATATTTTGTTTCTTGTAACCTATGAAGACAATAAGCGACATTGACCTGTCCCAGCTTTCCAAGAAAAGAAGGCTCGTAATGCAGTTTGCCCTGGATTATCCTGATAAGGTTGTATTGATGCGGATGGAGGAGTTGAGCGACATCCTTGGTGTAAATCCTGCCACTATCGTCAAGGCGTGCAAGGCCATTGGGCTAAATGGATTTCATGAATTGAAGGAGCTTTTGAAGGAGGAGGTGCAGTTGACTCGGGTCGACTCCATTTTTACAAGTATGATCAAAGAGGTACGCGCCCACTCCAATCCGCAAAAAGTAGCCCAGGATGCTATATTGGGGGACATCATGATGCTCCAAAAGACCTATGACGCCATCGATTTTATGACCATTGAAAAAATTGCCATGGCCATCATTGGCTCCAAACAGACTTATATTATTGGCCTTGGGCATATCGGACTGGTCGCAAACTATATGGAACGTATTTGCCGATCCGCTGTGCCTCAGATACATGCCAGCACGGAATATCATGGGGAGCTCTTTTTGAACATAGCTCATTTTTCAAAAGAGGATGTGGTGATCGGTCTTTGTTTGGACAAATGCCAGAACCAGACCATCAACGCCTTGAAAGTCGCTAAAACGGAAAGAAAGGCTACAACCATTTCTATAGTGGACAGCGATCTTTCTCCACTAATACCCTTCAGCGACCATCATGTGACCATCAACAGTACCCATAGTCTCTACTTTGGCAGTATGGTGGGTGCCTTCTGTATTATAAACGCCATTTTTTACAGTATGGCTAATATTCTGAAACCAGAAACCGTGGCCCATTTTAAGTTTTTCAGGACCATGTCAGAGAAAGAGAACGTTTACAAAATATGACCT
>JANQHL010000212.1 GCA_028277085.1 Flavobacteriaceae bacterium | reverse complement strand
GATAAGAATGTGGCGCTGAGTTTATCCAAAACCCTGGATTTCCAAAATTCCACCTTTAGCATCCCCGGGGAAACGGATCCTACCGGAAAACCATTGGTTCCTTTCCATTATAAGATATTTATCAATCCCTATGTGAACGATCCCGACTATGTCATCGAGGTGATGTACAAAAAGCCCTATACCGGCGCCTATCCCGATCCCTTTTCTAAAATCGAAAAATCAATTTACAAGGACCTCATCCATTTGCTGATAAAGTTTAGTGAAAAATTCCCGAAGAGCATTCCCTGGTTCATTAAGCGTTTACAAAAAGACATTCTCCCCCCTATTACCAAAGACGAGGAAAAAATCACAGGGACCCTTTATGAAACCTTTTGGGATGCCCCATATAAAGGTCCTGCTTTTGCATGTTCCGTAGGAGTGGACATTCAGGATTCTGAAAAAGCGCTAAATGCCTTGGTGCAACTAACCAAAGACAACCCCATCCCGGGGATCTTTGCTATGCGCTATGTTAAGAAATCGGAGGCTACATTGGCGTTTACCAAGTTTAACGTGACCTGTGTTATTGAGATTGACGGAATTCAATGGGAAAAGTCGAAAAAAATACTAAGCCTGGAAGAGTACGGCAGGCTGATGATCCAAACGCTTCAAGCCGCCAATATTCCCTTCACCGTACATTGGGGAAAAAACATGGATTGGGCCTTTCCCAACCTTGTGCAGGACATGTATGGCACGGATGCACAAACCTGGAAGGAGTGCCGCAGCTGGTTACTATCCCAGGAAATGGCTCTAGTATTCTCCAATGAATTCTTAAGCACGGTGGGATTGGCCGATTTCCTTACACTACCTGCCCATTTTATTCAATCCCTTACCATTAACGGCAATCCAGCTACCTAAGGCGCAATACGATTTTCTGCCCTATTGCTTCGGTTGTACAATGGCTGTGATGCTGTTTTTAGTCGTGGTATGTTGTAGCATCGCCCTCATAAAGTCATAGGCAGGTTCCGCCATTACCCGGCTCATGGGGGGCTCTACAATAGGTTTTTCTCCGTATTTACATTCCTGAGCGATCTTCGCCTCGATGTCCTTATTATTCTTATCAACCAAGTCGAACAGAAAAGCATTCGTGGCCTTTTTACTGCCCAGACAGGTCAATTCCTTTCCGACAATGGCCTTTACATCCGCTACGGTAAAACGATGGGGCAGATAGATGGTCTCAAATTCAACATTTTCATATTTTTCGGAAAGCTTCCGCAACTCTTCTTTAATAAAAATAGGCATCATCTCAGTAGAGGCCACAGAACTCACTATGGACCCCAGTTCAGTGTGATAGTTGATTTCCGTGGGACTACACAATCCCTTTCGCAATTTGTGCCTGATGTACTGGTCCTTATCGTTCACAATGCTCACAAAAACGTTCCGCTGTTGCAAGTCGTCCAGGCAATCGGTACGTTCCAGATAGTTTACAGCACGAAACAGTTTATAGGCCGATAGCAGGCCGGAATTCTCATAAATACCCCCATCGTTGTAGTGCCCTTTGGTCTCGATTTTCGCTGCGGGACTAATTAGCGGAAAGCGGTTAGAGGTGGACGAAGCATCGTAATAGGACAGCGTCTTTCTTTCGTTAGTATTGCGTGGATTCGGGAGGATTTCCAGGATATTGTCCGCCTTGTGATAGAGCAAAGAACGCGCCATCGCGGAATCTACCCGAACGCTTACAGACATTCCCTGATTACCCTTCACATTAGTGGTGTTCGCTATCAAAACGGGGTAATGCCCCAAGGTGTCATACAGTCCCCGCCAATATTCACGATAGGGGGTTCTCCCTTTTACTTCACTTTCGTTTTTGGTGATCCAGGCGTAGCGATCCATAGCAGCGGAGGAGCGGTCATAACCACTTAAATTGACAGCGGGAATAAAAAGGTAATTGAATAGGTCCCGGCCCAGAGCATGGGTGAGGTCCAGGGACAGAATGTTCTCCGTGGAAACCTCAGCGATCAAATTGGCCCACGAGGCATCGCTTTGGTTTTGGTTGATGATTGCAGACATATTGGTCAACCCCATAGTACCCCCGGAAACTCCGGAAATACAGACCGCTTTTTGAAAGAGTTCCTTATCCTTTTGGTATAGTTCCTTCAAGACGGTCATTGTCCAGGCATTGGACTTCATCCCCCCACCGTAACAACCGATGTAATACCGTGTCTGCGTTTTGGAAAGATCGTTGACATATTTTTCCAGCGATAATTCGTTTTCCGATTCCCGGTCCACAGGGCTTAGCGTAAACAGGTTGTTGTCAAACTCCCGTGTAAAGCCATAGGCAACAAGTAGTACGGTGAGCATGCCCAGGGTGAAATACACGAACTTCTGCGAATTTTGCTTGGCATGTTGCTCTTTGGAATACCGGTAATAAATATAGTTTTTGGTCAGCACCACCAAAACACCGTAGTAAAGGAAGAGGGCCGACAGAATGATCAAAACAGCGTTGAACGCAATGGAAAGGTCATTCCAAATATTGATGACCAGAAAAAAGACCCCGTTGACCACACCAATAATGGCATTGGCTTGCAGAAAGGTGATATTGTTACTCAAGGCGCCAAATCTCAATTTTGAGAGCAGTTTGAAACTCCATCGGTTCTCCGTAAAATCATGCTTGGAAAAGAATTCCATCACCTTTTTCTTTTGTGCTGCAATAGCTTTCTTCCGTTCCTCCTCATGGTTCGCTCCATTGTCCTTCTGATCGGGAAGTTTGATAAACGAATTGGTGATCGATTTGTATTTTGGGTTGAAAAACGAAAAACGAAAAATGGATCGAAAAGCACGATAATAAACAAAGGACACCGTTTGTGCAATGATGCACAGTAGACTTAGGACGACTGTAATCTCCGAATATCGGCATTCGGAACACCACCAGAGCAAGGCAAAAAAGGCAATGTGTAGTACAACGGTAACAAGCAATACGGCCAGGTAGGCCCTTATGGGGCTATTGATGAGCCGAACTGCCTCCTTGCGCATGGTATCTTCGACCTCCTCTTCTGCAGACATCTTTCGCCCAATGAGCTGTTCCGCAGAAGTACTGGTAAGTTGCTTCTGCGTTTCGGGTGAATAGTCACCGTCATAAAAGTTGGGAAGATGATGGCGCAGATAGGCATAGGTGTTGTCATACCAATCGTCCTTTAATTCCTTAAGGTAGTACTGCAATAAAATACTACAGATCAACAAGGCTATTGCCAACTTTGAGGTCTGCAACAACCAATTGAAATTGATTTGGGAAGGGTAGGCGACCATATAGAACAGGGCCACGTAGAAACAGATGCCCAGGATGCGAAGCAATAGGTTTACGTTCCCCTCCGTCTTCCCAGCCCGGGTATCCTTGTAATCCTGATTGTATCGAAAGTACACCACTCCTAAAAATGCCACCCGAAGCTTGGCCATGTACCACTCCCTGTGGTCTTCCTGGATGTTGAAATAAGTAGGGTAATGGGCTATGACCACTGCAAATATGGGTGCAAACAACAATAGCAGGATAACAAAGTTCCACCAGTCCAGATACAGGTCCACAATAATGGAATTCACCTGTGGCGCAGTGGGCAGTAATACTCCAATAACCAAAAGGATCAGCAGGCTATACACGGCAGAAAGTACAAACTCCTTTGCCACCGGATAGAGTTCTTTGATGGCATAGCGGATAAACCGAAGCACGAAGACTAAAGCCGCAAGACCATAGGCGATCAACTTAGCATTTACCAAGTGTTTTTGGTAGGAAATGGTGAATAGGTACCATAAATTCTCGGCCGCATCAAAGAGGTAGGCCAAGCAGATCAAAACGGTAAACAGGACAAATACCTGCCTGGATTTGGTATTGTTGTGGTCCGTTTTCTTTTTAAAATACTTCCAGGCTAAAAGTAACAACAGGAAAGCCCAGAAAAAATCCAAAACAAAGAAGGCATAATAAGAGAACTTCAGCCAAAAATTATCATCCATCAATGTAATTACCAAGCTTCTTTCCGTGCCCGGCCCAAATTGTGGATGATCCACAATTCCCGGAACATAAAAAATTCCCCCTACAATCAGCATGGCTATCGATAACAGGAAGAACAGCCAAAATTGGGTACTGTAAAACACATTGTCCGTAATGCGTTGCTTAAATGTTGTTTTTTTCGTTTCCATCGGTTTCAGTTGTTTATTGTAACCACCCCAGGCCCATATAAACCTGAGCTAGCCTAAAAGGGGTTGTATTCTACTAATGGGCAATGCCCAGCTAAAGTCCCCCACTTTTGCAAAGATGAGGCCCACCATATACTGCTCAGGCCATGAAAGCACCACACTACCAGAATCCCCGGACTCGCTAAACGGTCCGTCCAAGCCTTCAATTTCTATGATTCCGGAAAAGTGATACGTTCTCCCCGGGAGCTCCGCGCTTCCTTCACCATCTACAAAGGTGATAACACCCCGGGTCGTTGTGGTAGCAAAGCCATTCTTCACCACCTGCATGCCCACTTGCGGGGGCATCCATTGCCCATTGGCCGGTCGTGGCGGTAACCATTGCGCCAGATAGTTGGAATGTATTCTGACCAAGGCGGCGTCTATATCGTTTACCCCCGGAGGTTCTACTAACGTAAACCAGTTGAACAAGGTACCTATAGACCCCAAAGAGGGATGCCAAATAGCATCGCCCACATGGGCATGATTAAAATTGGCAATGACATGATTGTTAGACAAACCGTAGATAGCGGGGTCATTCGCCCGGGTAAAGATGCCACCCAGGGTCCCCCATCCC
>JANQHL010000202.1 GCA_028277085.1 Flavobacteriaceae bacterium | reverse complement strand
ACAACAAGGCATTTAGATTTTTAATGGAAATTACACTTAGTACCCCTCCGACCAGCACGAGGGTGCCTAATATCCTGTTTTGGTACCAGGAAAGACTGCCAACACTACCGTAAGACCAAAAAATAAAGCGTTGTAACTGTTCCGCAGCAGAAAAATAGGCCAAAACACTTACGATAGCAGCTGTAATGCTACCGAACATTAACCCGATGATCAGCAAGGTCATGGTATCCCGAACCTGATTTGCCACCATTAGCACGACCAACAGCACAAGGAAGCTACCGATACTTGCGGCTACTACCAGCGAAAGATCGCTAAATAGCAATGCCCCAAGAAGGGTTGACCCCATTAGTAATACTGCAGCTCCCAAACTGGCTCCGGAACTGATCCCCAACACGAACGGACCGGCCAACGGGTTACGAAACAGGGTTTGCATTAATAAACCACTTAATGAGAGCCCACCGCCTACTAAAATGGCGGTCATTGCTTTGGGAAAGCGGTATTGTGTGATAATATACGCCCAGGAACTGTTTTCCGGGGTCTGACCAAAAAGCGTAGCTAGTGTTGCGCTTAGGGGGATACGGACCGAGCCTAAACTTACATTAAGAAGCCAAACGGCGAGTAGAATTAAAATCAGCAGCAAAAACCGAGATCGATATGAAGTTAATGGATGCACTATTGCAAAGGTGTGAAAAAATAGGGGCTGTGGTCTGGAAGCACTTCGGGATGAAAAATATGCACAAGATCTTTTAACACCAAGTCAGGGCGTTGGGGCGCAAGTTCATAGTACAACAGTCCTCCAGTGGGTCCTTTAGTTCCTGCAAATGTATAGACCTTTTTGTTGTCGTAGGCTTTAAACTGTTGGTAATGGCTGTTTGAGGATTCCATTTCCTGGTAGGTGGTGAATCGGGAAGGACCGATCCAAAAATCCGCATCCCGTCCTTTTTCCAATACACTTTCCAGGCTTAGCGACAAGCTCCCGGTACCATTACTATCGGCATAAAGGTAATTCGCGTTTGCATCCCTAATAAATTGTGCGGCCCAGCTGTCGCCCGCAGGAAGATACCACACATCTTTGTAGAGCGCCCCACCTAATACCGTAGGAGCGGTTTTAACCTTGGCCGCTAAAGATCTCACCCTTTGGTATTCCTGTGCGATGCCATTAAAAATGCTATCTGCTTCTTTTTCCTTGTTGAGCAGTATCCCAAAAAATTTTATCCATTCTGCCTTACCCAGAGGCGTTTGCTCGGTCCAATCGCCATTATATACCACGGGAATGTTGGCCTTTTGAAATAAGGAGTAGGAATTGTTTTGATCGTTGATACCAAAACCAATGATCACTTCCGGCTGCATCTCCAGGACCATTTCTGTGTTAAGATTTTCATTGGAACCTAACTCCTTGATCTTTCCTTCGGAGATTAATTTACGGGCCGGCATTGAGGAGATATATTGTGTATCCGGAAATCCTACCAATGCATCTAACCCACCCAAACTTTCCAAAGCCGGAATATGTGTGGTTGAGGTAACAATCAAGCTCGTTATTGGGGTTCCTATTACAGCATCATAGGTGCCGGTCGGAAAGGTGATTTTTGCCAGGTTTTCTTTAGGCGCTATCAGATATTTAAAGGATTTTGTAGCGTTTGGCCAAGGTTGGGTGACGTGGATTATCGTATAGTTTTCTTGCGTTTCCAGGTGAAAGCTTTTTCCATGTTGGACTTGCAGTTCATTGAAAACTTCAACGGGATTCGGATTTTCTGCTTCTTTCGGGCGACGCTCTACACAGGAAGTAAGTAACAGCAAGGCAGCAAATCCGCAAAGGAGGAAAAACTTTTTCATAATCATGATGCCAAAAGTAGCACATTGGGGTAAATTGATTACTTTCACAGCGAATTTAGGTTTCTACAATATCATAGTTGTAGAATTAAAAGGGAATCCGGTGATTTGAAATACGATTTTAGAATTTAGAAGTACGAA
>JANQHL010000167.1 GCA_028277085.1 Flavobacteriaceae bacterium | reverse complement strand
CCTTAATGGTATGCTTGGTAAAGATACCAAAGGCAAACAAGCCAAGCAGTGGCCCATAGGTATAACCCGCTACGGTTAGCAGGCTATCTATAACGTTGCTGCTCAAAATGTACTTAAAGGCAATGATCACTACTACCAGGGCCAAACTCATCCAGATATGGGTTCGTTTTCGGATCCGCTTTTGCTGTGCTTCCGTCTTGTCTTCCATATGTAAAAAATCGATACAAAAAGATGTCGTCAGCGAGGTTAATGCACTGTCTGCACTACTGTAGGCTGCTGCGATCAATCCTAAAACAAATGTAATGGATACGGTAAGCCCTAATCCGCCGTTTAATGCAATCTCAGGAAACAGTAAATCTGTTTTAGGACTGCCATCCATAAGTGGAACGGCAATGTTGTGTTGATCGGCATAGATATAGAGTAATGCCCCCAGGAGCATGAAGAGAAAAGTAACACCTACTAACACAAAACTAAAGGACAGCATATTCTTTTGGGCGTCCTTTAAATTTTTACACGTGAGATTCTTTTGCATCATGTCCTGATCCAAACCTGTCATGCAAATGGTTACGAACATACCTCCAACAAAGGATTTAAGGAAATGATTTCGGGCCAGGAAGTCTTCCGTATACAGGAATTTGTTATAGGTTTTGAGTTCTGAAGATGCCAGAAACTCACTAAAACTCCAGCCCAATTCTTTGTTGATCAAAACAATAGAAAGCAGTACTGCCAAGATCATAAAAGTTGTTTGCAAGGTATCTGTCCAAACAATTGTTTTTATCCCCCCTTTATTGGTATACACCCATATCAATACAATAGAAATCACAACCGTAATCTCAAAAGGAATTCCAAAATCATCAAAAACGAATTGTTGCAATACCAATGCTACCAGAAATAAGCGGAAAGCTGCACCAAGCACTCGCGAAACAAAAAAGAAAAACGCTCCGGTTTTGTGACTTACCGGGCCAAAACGTTCGTAGAGGTATTCGTAGATGGAGGTGAGGTTTAGTCGATAATAGATGGGTAAGAGCACTAAAGCCACAACAAAATAGCCAAACAAATACCCCAATACTACTTGCATATAACTGAACTGGGAGTCGGCTACCCATCCCGGGACAGAAATAAAAGTGACTCCGGAAAGTGATGCACCCACCATGCCGAAAGCCACAAGGTACCAGGGCGATTGCCTACCTGCCCTGAAAAAGTCAACATTCGTATCATTTTTACCGGTATAGTAAGAAATGAGCAAAAGCAGCAGAAAATAGGCGCCTATGAGCAGCAGGATTTGCAGGGCGGTCATAAAAACAGTTTGCTGCGCAAAATACAAAATCTAATTCCAGCAGATTAATTGTAATTTTATCCAATGATATAGCCTATGGAATTCTCTTCAAAACTTTTAGAAAACGCGGTTCATGAAATGTCTCAGCTTCCAGGGATAGGCAAGCGAACAGCGCTTCGTCTGGTTTTGCATCTATTAAAGCAACCAAAGGAACGGACGCAGGAGCTATCGACCGCAATCCTAAAGCTCCGGGAGGAGGTCAATTTTTGTAAAAGCTGTTTTAACATTTCTGATAGCGAATACTGCGAAATTTGTACCAACCCAAAGAGGGACAATAGCATCATTTGTGTTGTGGAAGATGTCCGGGATGTTATGGCTATTGAAAATACGGCACAGTTTCATGGGAAGTATCATGTCTTAGGAGGAAAGATCTCTCCAATGGAGGGAGTTGGACCTCAGGATTTAACTATTCAACCCTTGATAGACAAGGTAAAACGGGGGGAAGTCAAAGAATTGATATTTGCTTTGAGCTCCACTATGGAAGGGGATACGACTAATTTTTATATCTATAAACAGTTGGAGGGGATAGATATTAAGACCTCTACCATTGCAAGGGGGATTGCGGTAGGCGATGAGCTCGAATATGCAGACGAAGTAACCTTGGGAAGAAGTATACTAAATCGAGTGCCATTTGAACACTCAATCAAAGCATCTTAACGATTTTAAGATGAATTATAAACAATATTTAGACCTATAATTTGTTATTTTTGCAAAAAATATTGTGTAATCCACATCTGAATTAAGAATATGTCAAAATTCGAATTGAAGTTGCCGCAAATGGGAGAGAGTGTTGCTGAAGCTACTTTAACAGCATGGTTGAAGGAGGTTGGGGATACCATAGAACTGGACGAACCTATTTTTGAAATCGCAACGGACAAGGTGGATTCTGAAGTGCCAAGTGAAGTGGAAGGCACGCTGCTGGAAAAACGCTTTGAGGTAGATGAGATAATTAAGGTAGGAGAAATAGTTGCGGTAATTCAAATAGCTGGAGCAACTGGTGATCAAGATTACCAGGCCGAAGAAACGAAAGAAGAGCTGGTAGAAACAATTGCTGCTCCTGTGGCAGAATTGGAAAGTGGTATGCAAGCGGTAAAGGAAACGGTAAGTAGCCCACCTCAGGACTTTTCTGTCTCGGAACGTTTTTATTCTCCTTTGGTAAAAAATATCGCGAAACAAGAAGGAGTTTCCATTGCCGAACTGGATACAATTCCAGGTACCGGCAAAGAGGGGAGGGTCACCAAAAATGATATTCTATCTTTCATTGCTAATAGAGGAACTAATGGGGGTGTCGACCAGAAGACGACCCAGGAGAAGTCTTCCCCAGCGGAGACAATAGCATCACCCAAAGTTGAAGCTACCGCTGCAACCCCGGAAGTACCGCAGTCCTCCGTTAAAGTATCTGCGATAGAACTAAAAGAGGGCGATGAAGCTGTTCCTTTAACACGAATGGGCAAATTAATTGCGCATCACATGGCAAAAAGTGTGGCGACTTCTGCCCATGTACAAAGTTTTGTGGAAGTAGATGTTACTAATGTGGTGCAATGGCGGAATAAGTGGAAAAGAGCATTTGAAACACGTGAAGGGGAAAAGCTCACCTTTACCCCGATTTTTATGGAGGCAGTTGCTGTGGCCTTAAAGAAATTCCCTTTGATGAACATTTCTCTGGAGGGGGATACTATTATAAAAAAGAAACAGATCAATCTTGGAATGGCCGCAGCACTTTCAGATGGCAATTTGATCGTTCCGGTAATAAAGAATGCCGACCAACTCAACCTGGTGGGTATGGCAAAAACCGTAAACGATCTCGCCAACAGATCCAGGAATAATCAATTAAAACCTGACGAGGTACAAGATGGAACCTACACTGTAACCAATGTAGGTAGTTTTGGAAGCATTTTCGGTACTCCAATTATTAATCAACCACAAGTAGGTATCCTGGCGCTTGGGGCAATACGAAAAATACCTTCGGTTATTGAAACTCCCGAGGGAGATTTTATTGGGATTCGTCACAAAATGTTCCTTTCCCATAGCTACGACCATCGCATAGTGAACGGAGCTTTAGGAGGAATGTTTGTGAAAGCAGTAGCGGATTATTTGGAGAATTGGGACATAAATCGGGAAATCTGATCAGATACACCAATTTTCTATTTAGTATTGCTATTTTCGGAACATAAACCCCACTTCAAATGAATCGTTCCTTTCTCATCGTACTGTTATTTCCGATACTCTGTAGCCCTGGTCTTAGTGCACAGGATTTTACGGATTATGCCAAAATGAAATTCGTGGAAGGCTCTGGAGTACTCCCGTATCGTTTGTTGCTTCCTAAGGACTTTGATGCTACTAGGAAATATCCGCTTATCCTGGTATTACATGGCTCTGGGGAACGGGGCAACGATAACGAAAAGCAATTAACACATGGTGGCTCCTTGTTCCTAAAAGAGGAGGTAAGGGAAAACTATCCGGCTATAGTGGTTTTTCCGCAATGCGCCGCAAAGAGCTCGTGGGCAAAGGTTGAGGTACAAGGTGATTTTGGTAGTAGGGAGTTTACTTTTTTTGAAGACGCCACGCCTACTATTGATATGTTGTTGTTGGAGGGGCTAATTGCACAATTACAACAGCAGTACCGCATTGATAAAAACCGGATGTTTGTTGGTGGACTTTCCATGGGTGGCGTGGGAACCTTTGAGATCGTAAGGAGAAATCCGAGGATGTTTGCCGCTGCATTCCCGATCTGCGGTGGGGCTAATCCGAAGATTGCGGGAAAATTAAAAAAAACGGACTGGTGGGTATTTCACGGTGGGGCCGATGATGTTGTTCCACCCAAATATTCTACACAGATGGTGGAGGCCTTACGCCAAAAACGCGCTAATGTTAAGTATTCGCTTTACCCTGCGGTAAAACACAATAGTTGGGAAAATGCGTTTGCAGAGCCAGAATTGTTGAACTGGATGTTTTCTAAACGCAAATAGCTACCATGGAACTGAATTTGACCAAACCAATTTGTTTTTTTGATTTAGAGACTACGGGTACTAATGTCGCTAAAGATCGGATTGTAGAAATCTCAATTTTAAAGATATTCCCGAACGGAAATAAAGAGAGCAAGACCTGGTTGGTAAATCCGGAAATGGAAATTCCTCCGGAGGTGGTTGCGGTACATGGGATTTCTAACGAAAAAGTAGCAAATGCTCCGACCTTTAAACAGCTTTCAAAGGAGATCTACAAAATGATACGGGATAGCGATCTGGCGGGATATAATTCGGATCGCTTTGACATCCCATTGCTTGCGGAAGAAATGCTTAGGTCGGACATAGACTTTGATATGAAGCATATGGTTTCCGTAGATGTTCAAACCATTTTCCATAAAATGGAAAAACGGACCCTGGAAGCAGCGTACCAATTCTACTGTAATAAAGTACTGCAAGAGGCGCATAGTGCAGCAGCGGACACCAACGCGACCTATGAAGTGCTGCTGTCGCAATTAGAACGTTATCCGGAATTGGAAAATGATATTAAAAAGTTATCGGAGTTTACCACCCGAAAGCAATCTTTGGACTTTGCCGGCTTTATTGGGGTAGACAAGGATGATGCCCCAATTTTTGCCTTTGGTAAGCATAAAGGAAAAAAAGTGGAGGAAGTATTGGAGAAAGAACCTGGCTATTTTGGGTGGATCATCAACGCCGATTTCCCCTTATATACCAAGAAAGTGCTTACACAAATTAAGTTAAGTAAGCTCAACAACAAATTATCTTAACCCCATATTTAATGAAATTAATATGTATTGGGCGAAATTATGCGGCCCATATTCAGGAACTGGAAAATGAACGTCCTGAAGAACCCGTGGTATTTATTAAACCCGATTCGGCCGTTTTGCCAAAAGAGCAGGATTTCTATGTTCCTGAATTTTCCGACGATGTGCATCATGAAGTGGAGCTTCTTGTGAGGATCAAAAAAGTAGGTAAGCATATTTCACCAAAGTTTGCGGCCAACTATTATGACGAAATTAGCCTTGGAATCGATTTTACTGCGAGGGACCTTCAAGGCAAATTAAAGGCCAAAGGGTTGCCCTGGGAAAAGGCCAAAGGATTCGATGGGGCAGCAGTGGTTGGTAAGTGGATTCCTAAGGAAAAGTACGAAAATTTGCAAGAATTGGGGTTTTCCTTGTTAAAAAATGGGGAAATTGCACAAAAAGGAAATACAGCACTGATGCTGTGGGAGATAGACGAACTTATTGCCCATGTTTCTACCTTTTTTACCCTCAAAAAGGGGGATATTCTCTTCACGGGTACTCCTTCAGGGGTTGGTAGAGTGGAGCGAAATGACTATTTTGAAGGTTGGATAGAAGATGAACGCATTTTTGAGGTGAAGATTCGATAATGATATATACACTCGATAAGATTAATGAAATGGCAGAAGGAGACGAGGAATTCGTCTTCTCCGTGATCTCTGTTTTTTTAGAGGAAGTACCGGAGGATTTGAATGCTCTGGAAAAGGCAATTGCGGCAAAGAACTTCGAACAGATTGGGAAGTTGGCACATAAAATAAAACCTAATGTTGATCTCCTTGGTATGGAACAGACCCGTGCCAATGCTTATGAACTGGAGCAATTAGGGAAGAAATCCGGAAGCCTTGAAGAGATCAATGCCAAATTCCCGCTGCTAAAGAAAGATATAGAACAGGTTATCGAGGAACTTCGCAAAGATTTCGACCTGTAACTCAATCCTTCTTTAAACTGCTTTTTGGTTACTTTTGCGGGCAAATACTACCACTCTTGGTGTTAAAAAGCAAAAGATGCAAGCAGAAATCATTACCATAGGTGATGAGCTCCTTATAGGTCAGGTAATTGATTCCAATTCCGCTTTTATTGCAAAGGAATTAAACAAAATTGGGGTAGCGGTGCATCAAATCACTTCGGTACAGGATGATCACGATCAGATTCTGGAAACCCTTACCGAAGCAAACGACCGTTCGCAAATTATTATCATGACCGGTGGTCTGGGACCTACCAAAGATGATGTGACCAAACATGTACTTTGTGCGTTTTTGGAAGATACTTTAGTGCAGGATGAAGCAGTGTTACAGTATATTGAGTATCTCTTTCAACATTATATCAGTACACCCATTTCAGATTTGAATCGGCAACAAGCACTAGTACCCTCCAGAGCGCAAATACTTCACAACCAGTATGGAACAGCTCCCGGTCTGTGGATGGAAAGAAACGGTAGTAGTTTTGTATCCTTGCCCGGTGTTCCCTTTGAGATGAAGGCACTTGTTAAGGATAAGGTGTTGCCAAAGATTGTCGAGCACTATGAGCGGCCTCATATCATACACAAAACCCTAATGACCTATGGTTGGGGAGAAAGCGCGATTGCCAACAAGATTGAAGATTGGGAAGATAACTTACCCAGCGAGATAAAATTCGCGTATTTACCCAGTTTGGGTAGAGTGCGATTGCGGTTAAGTGCGAAAGGTAAGGACAAAACCTATTTGCAAAACCTGGTGAATGCGGAGGCAAAAAAATTGTATCCTTTGATTGGAGAGATTATCTATGGAGAGGAGGAAGACGAAAGTATTGAAGCAGGCATTGGGAAGTTATTGATCCAAAAGGGAATGACCCTGGCTACTGCTGAGAGTTTTACCGGGGGAAGAATTGCCGAACAACTAACAACTATTCCCGGGGCTTCTAAATATTTTAAAGGAACCGTGGTGAGTTATGCCACAGAAACAAAAATCCAATTGTTGGGCGTTGCCCCGGAACTTATTGAGAAACATTCCGTAGTTAGTGAAGCAGTAGCGGTGGCTATGGCGCGCAATGTTCGTCAGATCATTGGTACAGACTTTGCGGTGGCAACAACCGGAAATGCCGGTCCGACCAAGGGAGACTCCCAGGAAGAAGTGGGCACGGCGTTTATTGCCATAAGTTCTCCCGAACGCACTTTTGCACAGAAATTTGTTTTAGGGAATCATAGAGAACGTATTGTTCAGAAAGGGGTAAATAAAGCTTTTGAGCTGCTTCAAAAAGAAATATTAAATTTCTGAGTTTGAATTTTGTGGGTCTACCGGAAATCTCTAAATTTGCACGCTCAATAAAATCACGCAAAAGTTACGGAGATGTCCAAAGTTTGTGAAGTTACAGGGAAAAAGGTGATGTTCGGAAATAATGTTTCCTTCGCCATTAATAAAACCAAGCGTAGGTTTGATGTCAATATTTTTAAGAAGAAGTTCTACATTCCGGAAGAGGACAAGTGGGTTACCTTAAATGTGTCTTCCAAAGGAATTAAGATTATTAATAAGAAGGGAATCTCCGCAGTGTTGAAAGAATCACGTGCCAAGGGCTACGTAAAGTAAAAAACAAGGAAGATGGCAAAGAAAGGGAATCGCATTCAGGTTATTTTAGAGTGTACGGAACACAAGGAGTCCGGTATGCCCGGTACTTCCCGTTACATTACTACCAAGAATAAAAAGAACACGCCGGATCGGTTGGAAATAAAAAAATTCAATCCTATCCTCAAGCGTATGACCATTCATAAAGAAATTAAATAAAGTCATGGCAAAGAAGACGGTAGCAACACTGCAAAGCAGTTCAAAACGATTGACAAAGGCCATTAAGATGGTAAAGTCTCCTAAAACCGGAGCATATACTTTTGTAGAATCTGTTATGCCACCTGAGATGGTAAACGACTGGCTGGCAAAGAAATAAACCAAACAAACTATACGTGAAAAGCCGTCCTGATACTTGGCAGGACGGCTTTTTTGTTTTAACAAAACTCAGGGCACTTTCCTATCTTTGGGGCGTAACCAACACAAAGTATGAGTCTCTTTAAAAATATTTTCTCCAAAGAGAAGAAAGAAACCCTGGATAAAGGCCTGGAAAAGAGCAAATCCAGTTTCTTTGGGAAGCTTTCCAAAGCAGTAGTGGGGAAGTCCAAAGTGGATGATGAGGTGCTGGACAATTTGGAAGAAGTTTTGGTGACTTCGGATGTTGGAGTAGATACCACATTAAAAATCATAGAACGTATTGAAGATCGTGTTTCCAGGGATAAGTATTTAGGTACGGAGGAATTGAACACGATTCTTAGAGAGGAAATTGCGGGATTGTTGTCAGAAACCCACGTAGGTGAAGAAGAGGAGTTTCTAATACCAAAAAATGCCAAACCCTATGTAATGATGGTGGTTGGTGTCAACGGCGTAGGTAAGACAACTACTATAGGCAAATTGGCACATCAATTTAAAAAACAAGGACTAAAGGTGGTCCTGGGTGCGGGGGATACGTTTAGAGCTGCAGCGATTGACCAATTACAAGTGTGGGCAGAGCGTGTAGATGTGCCTATAGTAAAACAAAAAATGGGTAGTGACCCTGCTTCTGTAGCTTTTGATACGCTAAACGCTGCTGTTGCGGACCAGGCGGATGTAGTATTGATAGACACCGCAGGCCGTTTACACAATAAGGTGAACCTGATGAACGAGCTTTCCAAGGTAAAGCGGGTAATGCAAAAGGTAGTACCGGATGCACCACATGATGTTTTGTTAGTATTGGATGGTTCAACAGGACAAAACGCTTTTGAACAAGCAAAACAGTTTACCAAAGCTACCGAGGTTAGCAGTTTAGCCGTGACCAAATTGGATGGTACCGCCAAAGGTGGGGTTGTGATAGGTATTTCGGACCAATTCCAGATCCCGGTAAAATATATCGGGGTGGGAGAAGGGATAGACGATCTTCAAGTTTTTAATAAATTCGAGTTTGTCGATTCTTTTTTTAAGATTTAGAGGATGCGTGTCTTGTTCCTTTTGTTGGTTCTATTTTATTCCATATCGCTAAATGCCCAAATAACTCACCCCAAAACCAGTCCATTTGCCGTCGTAGAACAGGAGGTAGGCCTCTCCAAAATTAGTGTGGAATACTCCCGTCCGGCGGTCAGAGGGAGACATGTGTTTGGACCGCAATCCGACGGGCAAAAAGGCCTGGTACCGTATAGGCGTATTTGGCGGGTAGGAGCGAATGAGAGTACCAAAATTTCGGTAGATACGGATATGGGAGTAATGGGGAACGTACTATCCAAAGGCACCTATGCTCTTTATGCTTTCCCGGAAAAAAACGAATGGGAGATCGTCTTTCATACCAACACTACCCACTGGGGCGATGGTCGAAAAAACTATACTCCTGATGAAGATCTTTTTCGGGTTATCGTGATCCCGCAAGCACTTCCTTATC
>JANQHL010000100.1 GCA_028277085.1 Flavobacteriaceae bacterium | reverse complement strand
TCCTAATTCTACCCTCGTACTTCCGACTTCCCCATTCAACATTCTACATTCGTCATTCGTACTTCGTACTTCGCATTTCGCATTTCGTACCTTGAACTTTCAACCTTGAACCTGAACCCTTGAACCTTCAACCCAGAAGCAAGATCCAAGAATATAGAGCCAAGAACATAGAACCTTTGAACTTCGTATTCCAAGTCCTCAATTCCAATCCCGATAATTATCGGGACCAAATTCAACATTCCGAACTCACTTAGTATCCCGGATTTTGTGGCGCCAAATTTGGGTTGACCAGCAGTTCCGATTCCGGAATGGGTAACAGGATATCTGTAGCGTTCCAACCGGGCTTAACAGGGCCTAGAACCGCATCCGCCCTTCCTGTGCGTTTCAGATCAAAAAAGCGGTGCCCGAGTTCCGTAAAGAGTTCTACCTGACGTTCCTGAAGGATGGCCTCCAATACATCATTGGTGGTAGCGGCGGTGGTATTTCCCAAACCGGCCCGGTTTCGGACTGTATTGAGGTCAGACTGTGCCCCGGCGATATCCCCGAGTTGCGCCCTGGCCTCAGCACGGATCAGATATTGTTCCGCCAAACGAAACATAACGGAATACTCCAAAGTGGTTCCCGTGGCACCACCTGACTCTTTATATTTAAAAGCGTGGTACCAAATATCGGTCCCATCGGTAACCTCATTTATCCATGAGGTTCGTCTAAGATCTGAAGGTCCAAATGCATCAATAAGATTATTGCTTAAACCAACTATTGGCGGTCCGCTCACAAAAATAAAAGTTTCTCCTTCCAAAGTATTGATACCTGAGACTGATTTTAACTGCCATATAGCCGTACTACTTTGTATAAGAAAGACTTGATTTAAATCGCTTTCCCAAGCATATAAATTTGTATTTTCGATAATCGAGGTGCTCTCGAAAACTGCGTTTTCCCATTCTTCGGTATATAAAAATACCCGTGCCAATAACGCCGAGGCTACTGATTTGTTAGCACGAACCCGTTCCCCTGTTACATATTCCTCCAGAAGAAGAGATTTCGCTTCCTCCAAATCGGAGACGATAAATGTATACACTTCTTCTTCGGTTATTCTAGATACCTCAGTATTTATCCTGAAATCCGATGTTGTGATGTATGGGATATCTCCAAAAAGATTAACCAGATAAAAATGAAGACAGGCTCTGAGGAATAAAGCCTCCCCTGTAATTTGATTGCTATCCTCTATACTCAATCCTGTGGAATTGGCCACCCCCTCAATAATTGCATTGGTCTCAAAAATTAGGTTATAGGTATCACTCCAGAAGGACGCTACTTGATTATCAGTAGAAATTAAAGTGTTATTACGGAAAGGATTGTTCCCGTCATTAACTCGAAACAAATCCAATTCATCGGCATAAAGCCCCATTGAATAACTAATGCCAACTTGGTTTCCAGTCAACAATACTTCTTGTCTAAGTTTGCCATAGATGTTTGCGAGTGCTGCTTCAGCGGTAGCCGAATCTTCAAATACTACCTCACCCGTCAACTCCGATTGAGGAGGATCCACTTCCACAAAGCTCTCACAGGACTCCATAAAAAACGGTAAACTAAATAGCAATAAAAGTTTGACACCGAAATCATATGACGCCTCAAAAAAAGGAAAAGAAATAATTTTTATATAGAATCTTTTCATAATTATATTTTTTAAAAAATTAAATTAACCCCAAAATTATAGCGCCTCAGTATCGGAAGAAAAGAACTTATTTGCTCAGGGTCAGGACCAATAAAGTCAGTTATTGTAAATAGATTTTGCCCTTGCAGGTACAGCTCACATTGTGTGCCTTTTAAAATCGATTTAGGTAAAGTATAACCCAGAGAAACGTTTTTTAAGCGTATGAAGGAGGCATCAACCACAGAATTATTACTTAGAGTATTAAAACCAAATGCCCTTGAGGCATCTGGATCAAATCCTGCAGTGTAGCGTTGGAAGTCTGCCTCGTCCCCAGGTTCCTGCCAACGATTGAGCAATTCTACAGGAAAGTTGCCCCCCGATCCAGGAAAGAAGGCCGTGAGAAAATCAAGAGCTTTCTGCTTGGTGAATTGGAAGAATACATCCAATTTCCAATTCTTATAGGTAATGTTGTTGCTTAAACCACCAAAATATTCTGGAGTTAAGTCCTCCGTAATTTGCCTATCTTCCGGTGAAGTAATCATCCCATCATCGTTAAAGTCTTCGAACTCGTACAAACCAGTCTCAGGGTTCACGCCCAAATTGTTATACAATCTTCTTATGTTCAGGGGTTCTCCGACTACAAACTGATTGGCAAAGGTAGATTCCTCAAGCCTAGGGAATTCGACCAATTCATTTCTGGGCAAGGTCACATTAAAGGAGGAAGTCCATTGAAAATTCTCGTTTTGAATGTTTATTGTATTGATTTCTAATTCAAAACCTGTATTCCTTACTTTAGCCTCTAAATTGGATTGTATGGAACGGAAACCAGTAGTTGCAGCCAATGGGATACCCGTAAGCTGATTGGTAGATATATTATGAAAATATGATCCATTCATTAACACACGGTTATTGAATAGTCCTAACTCCAAAGCTAGTTCCAATTTTCTATTGGTTTCCCAACTAAAATCCGGATTGAACAAACGAGAAGTTTCTAATCCTTCAATGCCATCATAGGTCACTCCAGCAACCCTGTAGGTATCCAGGAATTGATAATCTCCAATTTGATCGTTACCTGATGTTCCATAACTTCCACGTAACTTCCCAAAACTTAGAAAAGAACTGTCTTTTAAAAAGTTTTCATTGGAAAACAACCATGCAGCTCCTATCGCACCAAAATTTCCAAATTGTCTTCCCGGTCCAAAGCGGCTCGAACCATCCCTACGTGCTGTAAGGTTAAGGATATACCGGTCCTCCCAATTGTAATTGATCCTTCCAAAAACAGCATTATACTTATATTCCCTTTGATCGTCGTTTCTTATGAATTGTCTCGAAGCTGCTGAAAGATTTTCTATTAAGGCATCACTGGTAAAACCTAAACCAATCAAAAGTAATTGTTCGTCGGTTTGTTTTTGAAAGGTGCTACCAGCTAAAACTTGTAGTTTACCTTTAGAGATATGATGCTCCCAAGTAATCTGTGGTTCTATAATCCAGGAACGTCTTTTTCCACTATTGACGGTTATTAGCGATCCTTCGGGCCCTATTCCCAAAGAAGGATCATTTGCTGAGCTGGGGTCAGTTCTAAAGTCTTCTAAATCTGTAGAGCTTTGTCCAAGGTTGGCTTTTATTTCGAGATTAGGTAAAATCTGGTAAGACAAAACCGCGTTGGCCAATAGGGCAGAACTTTTACTCTGATATTTCCTTTCCAATAGGGTCAAAGGGTTATCACCGAAAGTGCCGTTTTCAAAATTGATATTCCCTTCGCTATCAAGCAATGTTGGTGCGTTAGGGCTCAACCTCACGGCGGCGTTTGATAGACCACTCCGGGGGAGGTCATTGGTTTCTGTAGAATAATTTGCTGAAAACAAGATTTTAAAACGTCCATCAGAGGATGTGTGGTTGATGTTTGCATTCACCGTTCCTCTTCCATACTTAAAATCCCCAGGAAATATAGAAGTTTCAGTTAGATAGCTACCTCCCAGAAGAAACTGTGTTGTTTTATTGCCGCCTGATACTGTAGCACGATAATTTTGGGTAAAGGCAGTACCTCCTATTAACTCTTCTTGCCAATCGGTAGATCGGTTTGGGTCCCATGCGAATAAATCTGGAAAAAAGGGCTCAAAGGCTTCGGGAACAGGGTCGAAACCATCATTAGCAAATGCTTCTCGACGAACTTCGAGATACTGTTCCGTATTCAATAAATCTAAGCTTTTGGATGTGTTTGCCAAACCGCTGTTCACTCCGAAGCTAAATGATGTTTTACCTTCCTTCCCCTTCTTTGTTGTTATTAACACTACTCCGTTGGCTCCACGGGAACCGTAAATCGCTGTCGCATCCGCATCCTTTAATACTTCGATACTTTCGATGTTGGAAGGATCAATAAAGCTTAAGGGACTAGCATTTCCATTGTTGAAAATTCCTCCTGAAACATTTCTGTCACTAAGGGTCTGTGAATCATAGGGGATTCCGTCAATCACATAGAAGGGTTCATTCCCGGAATTGATACTGTTCTGACCCCGTATCCGTACAGTAAAACCAGATCCGGGGACCCCGCCTTCTTGCACAATCTGTACCCCAGCAATTCTTCCTGGTAAGGCCGCCACGGGATTTAAAACAGGTTGCTGCGCAATGGTCTTTGCTTCAACTTTGGCTATGCTCCCCGTTTTGGTGCGTTCCGTAACATTATAATAGCCTGCGTTCAATATAACCTCATCCAACTGGCTTACCGCTTCCTGCATGGTCACGTCAATAACGGTCTGGCCGTTTACCCTAATTTCTTTGGTCGCAAAACCAATGCTGCTAAAAACCAAAACACTTTCCCTGCTGGGAACGATAAGGGTGTATTCTCCGTCAAAATTGGTGGCCACCCCAAGATTTGTGCCCGCTATTCGGACCGCAACATCCGGTAGGGGTACGCCGTCTTCATCGGTGACCTTTCCCGTGATCCGTATAGGGTCCTGCTGTACGTCATCAATGGGTTTGGGTATGGGTTTAACAATAATGCTTTTGTCCGAAGCCAGTGAAAAGCTAAAATTATTAGCGGAAAGGCTTTTTTCCAACAGTGTATTGGCTGCGATGACGCCCTTTTTCAACTGTACTTTAGGGCTGTCTTTAAAAAGGTCCGAGGGATAGATAAAGGTATAGTCCGTCTGCTCCCGTATCAGGTCAAATACTTCGTAGATCGTAACTACTTTGTCTGCCGCTATGGTGATCTTAGTATTCTGTGAGAAAATGTTGCCCGGGGAAAAACTAAAGACCGTGGTGCAGAACAAGAAGATGAATGTTCTCATAATAAACAGTAGGATTTCTTTCCTCCGGAAGAAAGGACCGTTTATAAACTTAATTTCCATAAATTTGTGCGTGTTAGTTAGTTAGACT
>JANQHL010000093.1 GCA_028277085.1 Flavobacteriaceae bacterium | reverse complement strand
CGATAAGGTACTTTCCAAGGAGCAAATGGAAAAGTTTGAAAATGATGTAGCACCTATGATGAGGAAAGAAATGCGCAAAAAAAGGCGGACATAAGGATGAAACGAATTTACGCCGTTTTAATTGGCCTTGGCATTCTCCTCCTTGGTGTTCTGGTGGTTGTGGCTTTTATGCACAGAGGTGCCAAAAAGGATATGACCGCTCAAATAAAGGCGGAAAAGCCCTTGGTCTCAACGGTACTGATAGAGTTACAATCCTTGCCTTATGTTATTTCTGCCACAGGAACGCTTTCCGCTCTGCGAAACATAGAACTGTATAGTGAAGTACAGGGAGTGCTCCTGCAGGGACGACAACCTTTTAAAGAGGGAATCAGGTTCCGTAAAGGACAGCCCATTTTACAAATTGATAATGCTGAATACCTGGCACAACTACAATCAAATAAGAGCAACCTTGTTAGTCAGATAGCGGCCATGTTGGCCGATATGGAAATCGAGTTCCCCGAGGCCTCGAAAAAATGGGAGCGCTACCTAAAAAGTTTTGATATCAATGGAAAATTGGAGCCATTGCCTCAATTTTCTTCCGATGCTGAAAAATTCTTCGTCACCGGCCGTAATATTACTCAGACCTATTTCAATGTAAAGAACCAACAGGAGCGACTTTCAAAATACTATATCACTGCTCCGTTCAACGGTGTAGTGACAGAGGCCAATGTGGACCCTGGAGCTTTGGTAAGGAGCGGTCAAAAATTAGGGGAGTTTATGGATAATTCAGGCTATGAGCTGCAACTTTCCATCCCAGCCACAGAAAATCAGTACCTCTCCGTGGGCAAATCAGTTTTTCTCAGTCCGCTAAAAGGCAATATTGTTTATCAAGGCACCATAAGTCGTATCAATCCAAAAATCAACCAGCAGACCCAAACGATAGAGGTCTTTGTTGCGGTAAGAAATCCAAAGTTAAAGGACGGTCAATACCTCAAGGCAGAAATCGATGGAGAAGAAATCGATGGCGTGGTACAAATTGAAAGCAGTTTATTGGTTGAAAACGACCATGTCTACATCGTTGTGGACAGCACCTTGCAACTCCAAAAAGTCACCCCTTTGAATTATGTGGGTGAGCATGTACTTATTAGCGGATTGGAAACGGGCAGCATTTTAGTCACAGAAATCACTAGCAACGCCTATCCGGGATTAAAGGTAACCTATTAAGCTTGGCACATGAGAAAGTTTATCGGCTACTTTATTAAATATCCCGTTGCGGTAAACATATTTATCATCGGCTTCCTGATTTTTGGGTATTTGGGTTATCGTCAACTCAACTCTTCTTTCTTTCCGCTTTCCGACCCAAGCAGGATCACTATTTCGGTTTCTTACCCCGGGGCTTCCCCCGAGGAAGTGGAGGAAGGGGTGGTAGAAAAAATAGAACGCAACCTAAAGGGGGTTGAGGGAGTAGATAGGGTTACTTCAATTTCCCAGGAAAATATGGGTACGGTCACAGTGGAAGTACTCACGGATTTCGACATCAATTTGGTATTGGATGAGGTGAAGAATGCGGTAGACAAGATCTCTTCCTTCCCATTGAGTGCTGAACCACCAGTTATAGAGACCCTAAAACCCACAAGGGAGGCTATATCTTTTGTGGTAACGGGAAATAATGTTCCCCTGAGTATTCTGAAGGAGACCGCCCAAGAAATCGAAGAAGACCTATTGCGGATCGATGGGGTATCGCAAGTAGCCCTCTCAGGCTTTACCGAGGAGGAAATAGAGATTGCAGTAACCGAAGAAGCGCTCAGGAACTACAATCTCACCTTTGAGGATGTTTCACGAGCTGTAGCCAGTGCCAATATCTGGATAACGGGTGGCTCCATTAAAACCCATAAAGAAGAATATCTGATACGTGCCAACAACAAGGGGTATTATGCTGAAAACCTGGGCGACATTGTTGTAAAGTCAGGTGTGGATGGCGGTAAGGTGTATTTACGGGACATCGCCAAGGTACGGAACACCTTTAGCGAAACCCCTGACAAAATAAGCCTCAACGGACGGCAGGGCGTCAGTATTTCCATCACTAATACCAATACGGAAGACCTTATTGGCAGCGTCGAAAAAATCAGAGAGTACATTGATGAATTCAATGACAGCCACGATAATCTAGAACTGGTCACCACTACGGATTCATCGGAGGCCATTAGTGACCGTATTGCGCTGTTGCTGGAGAATGCCATTATCGGAATGCTATTGGTGCTGCTGTTACTTTCCTTCTTTCTACGCCCAGGAGTTGCTTTTTGGGTTGCCTTTGGACTGCCCATTTCATTCTTTGGTATGTTCATCCTACTGCCACACTATGGTGTTACGCTCAACATGTTATCGCTCTTTGGAATGATTTTGGTTATTGGTATTTTGGTCGATGACGGCATTGTGATTGCAGAAAACATCTATGCCCGTTATGAAAAAGGTGATTCCGCCATCAAGGCAGCCGTTAATGGCACTATGGACGTAATCGTTCCTATTCTTTCTGCTATTGCAACCACCATTCTGGCTTTTTCAGTCTTCTTTTTTCTCGATGGTCAAATAGGGGCCTTTTTCGGCGATATTGCCGTGGTTGTAGCATTGACGCTTGCGGTGTCCCTGATTGAGGCCTTATTGATTTTGCCCGCACACCTGGCACATTCAAAAGATTTAAGCGGTAAGGGAAAAACCTATACGTTCAACCAATGGGGCGACCGGTTCATGAACTATATGAAGGATAGGATTTATTCCCCCGCCCTTTACTTCACCCTTAAGAATAAATTTATTTCATTTTGCATTATTTTTTTTCTGTTCATTGTCACCCTGGGCGCCTTTGCAGGAGGAATCATCAAGCTTACCTTTTTCCCTAGCAATGCCAGTGACCAGATACGCATCACCCTGAATACCCCACAGGGCACCAATGAAAGGATAACAGATTCGTTGGCCACCTATGTTGAAAACAAAGTTTGGGAAATAAATAAACGACTAGGAGAAAACGAATTGGGCGGCGACCATATCCTATCCACTGTCAAGCAGATCGGTCCCGGAAGTTCTGCTTCTTCAATTACGATAAATCTTTCCCCCAGTGAGACCCGCAACTTGGGTTCTCCGGAGATTGCCAATCAGATCCGTGAGGCGGCGGGCACACTTCGCGGAGTGGAAAAACTGAGCTATAATTCAGGTGGAAATGTTGGTGGAATGCCCATCTCCGTTTCTCTCCAGGGCAAGAACTTTCAAAGTCTGGATCGGGCAAAAGAACTTGTTTACAGTGAACTCCAAAAGAATCCGAATGTCAAGGATATTGTGGATTCCAGCCCAAAGGGCATCAAGGAAATACGGCTGCAGCTCAAAGAAAACGCAACTTTGTTAGGCCTAACCCTGAACGATGTTATGGGTCAAGTACGTAACGCTTTCTTTGGCAATGAAGTACAGCGCTTACAGCGAGGCCAGGATGAGGTAAAAATTTGGGTACGGTACGATGAAAAAGACCGTTCAAGCATCAGCAATATTAACGCTATTCAGATTTCTACCCAAGACGGTAGGATTCCCCTTTCAGAAATTGCCAGCTATCAAATTGAACGGGGCGAAGTGGCCATCAACCATTTGGACGGGATTCGGGAAATTACGGTTGAAGCCGACCTATCCAATCCAAAAGCAAGCGCAACAGTAATTATGTCAGACCTCACCACCCGTGTAGCTGAAATGGTGAACGAAAGATATCCAGGAGTCACCATCAGCGCCGAGGGCCAAAACAGGGAAGTGAACAAAATATCCGCTTCGGCTGCTGGAATCTTGCCCGCAGCAATCTTTTTGATTTATGTGACGATTGTTTTTGCTTTTCGGTCGTACAGCCAGCCCTTTATCCTATTGGCCATTGTACCATTCTGTCTTATAGGGGTCGCATGGGGACATTGGTTGCACGGTTTTCCCATGAGTATCCTATCTTATTTGGGTATCATTGGATTAATTGGGATTGTGGTCAATGACGGACTGGTCTTTACAGGACGTTTCAACAGTTTTCTAAAGGAAGGGTTAAAATTTGACGAGGCTCTCTATGAAACGGGAAGGGCGCGTTTTAGAGCCATATTCCTTACTTCAATTACCACCATTGCTGGTTTGGCACCCTTGATGTTGGAAAGGAGCCTACAGGCACAGTTCTTAATACCTATGGCTATCGCCATCTCTTACGGCATTGCCATTGCAACCCTGCTTACCCTCTTCTTATTGCCCATCTTTCTATCAGCCTCCAACAGCATCAAAGTAAAGGTAAAACAACTAGTTACGGGTAAAAAACCTATGCGCGAGGAAGTGGAACGAGCTATCAAAGAATTAAAAGTTGACAATATTGAGATATAGCACCATCATATTGTTCCATTTGTTGTTGATGATCACGGCCAGGGCACAGGAAATGTTGACTATGGAGAAAGCCATAGCCATAGCCTTGGAAAACAACCATGACCTGCGTATTGCAAAGAACAATACGGAGATTGCCAACATTGAGGCCGGCACTTTCAATAGCGGTTACCTTCCCAGCTTAAGTGCTAGCGGGGGGGTGAACTATTCGGATGAAAATCAAAGCGTAACCTTCCTGGACGGAACTTCCACAGCGGTTAACGGGGCGGTAACCGAATCGTACAATGCTTCTATTACGGCTGAGTATCTGATTTTTGATGGATTGGTGCGTAAGTTTGCCCAAAACAGAAACGAGGAAGCCCTTACCCTGGCACAGTTACAAGAACGGCAACAGGTGGAGAACACCATAATTTCCATCTATGAGAATTACTTCAATGTCGCCTTTCAACAACAAGTGGTCGAGAACCTAAAGCTGAACATTGAAAACTCAAAAGACCGTTTGTTACGGGCGCAAAAACAGTTAAAGTATGGCCAGGGTACCACTTTGGATGAGCTCAACGCCAAAGTAGACCTCAACAACGATAGTATTACCTATATAGAAGCGATACGTGACCTGAATAATTTGAAGCGTTCATTAAATCTAGTTCTCGGCAGGAGTATCACCACAAACTTTGAAATCGATACCATGGTGGTCTTTGTACCCACTCTGGAAGAACAAAAGATTCTGAAATCTGCTGAGGACAAGAATATCCAGGCTATTCTGGCAAAGCAGGATATACTACTCAGTGAATTGGATATCAAAATCAATAAGGCAAGTTTTCTGCCAAAGATAAATGGTAGCGGATCGTACCGATGGAATGAAAGTCAAAATCCACCCACATCCTTTGCCCTGGCCAACGAATCCTATGGTATCAACCTCGGCTTGAACCTCTCATGGAACCTTTTTGACGGTAGTACGGTGGCACGGGTTAAGACTTCAAGAATCACCAAACAGAACCGTGAGATAGAATTGATTAGGGTGAAAGACCAACTCTTAACGGATGTTTTAAACGCATATGAAACCTACAACATCGCACAATATACGTTACAAGCGGAGGAAAATAATCTTATAACCAATGAACTGAACTTCTCAAGAACGCAGAAACAATATAGTCTGGAACAGATTACGTCGGTGGAGTTCCGGCAAGCTCAGATTAATCTTTTCAATACCCGAAACAATCACGCAAGGGCCAAATACGATTTGAAGATCGCTGAAGTACAATTACTCCAGTTGGGAGGGATTCTAATTAATTAAATTAACTACAAAATATGGCACGTCCATTGATTCTTTTGCTAGGGATTTTGATTGAAAGGATTTTTTCGTAGTAAAATTGAATAAAATGTAAAGTGCGTTATTTTTTGAAAAAAAGGTCCGTAAAAAGTGAATCATAGAAACCACAAAAAATCCCTTAAACCGAAGTTCAAGGGATTTTGCCAAATTGAACTAACCAAAAATGAAAAAGTGGTAGTTGCTTCGGTTTGCCTTTACGCCATCCCTGGCTGGTATTCATAAGAGGCAATATTTCTAAAGTCATTAGGACTAAGTCCTGTAGCTTTTTTAAACGCCATATAAAAACTGTTCTTACTGTTAAACCCTACTTCATACATTATGGCTTTTACACTTAAAAGTGGGTGTGTTACTAATAGGGATTTTGCTTCTTCTATTCTATAACTGTTTAATAAGGCATAAAAGTTCTTAGCATAATAAGTGTTGATCACCTCAGAAACTTTGTAGCGGTCTTGTTGGATATAACCGGCGAGTTCTCCCAGTCCCAGTTCATTGTTCCGATAAAGTTTGTCTTGCTCCAGGGCTGTTCTAATCTTTAGTTTTATAGCCAAAGCCTGGTCCGAGGTAAGCCCGGATTTCCTGTACTTCTCCTGTGTGGGTTCCAAAGGCATAATGGCCTTGTCCTCGGACAGGTACTTAAGGGCGATTTGTTTGAAAAGCCATTTCATGATGAATGATGATTTTCTGATTGACACCTCTAGTTACCAACAAATACCCATTTTTACGTTCTTCCCGATAAGAATTTACCCGACACAAAACTCCATCCCGTTATACCTCATTCGATAATCGTAAAAAACCCATGAGTAATTTTGACATTTCCCAAAACAGCCAAAATTTTGCTGTTGTCCGGTAGCTTTCCTAATGGTTTGAAAGGCCAGGGTGAATCTTATTCATAGTAGTAACTGGCTTTACTCGTAAAGAAGTAGACTGTCTCTAGTATTTGAAGGAAATGCCAAAATTTAACAATTACGCAATATAAAATTCAACCAGAATCCAAAAAAGGGGTTTACATTTTGATCCCGAATCCTTACTTTTCAGTGCTGTGAAAAACCTTTTGCTCTTCCTATTAGGATCCTTTTTAATGACCCTCAAATCCTACTGCCAAAAAAAGGATTCCGTCTTTGTAGACAGTAGACCTGTTATTCTTGGAGTAAGTTTTGACTATGGTTTTTTACTCAGGCATTCGCAATCCCTTCGGGAAATAGAAGATGCATATCCTTTCGGTATTCGCATTGATGGCAGTAAACTACTATTGACGAAAAAATCATGGGAATTCTGTAACTGTTTCCCGAGGGCGGGCGTGAGCCTGGCCTATTGGAATTGGGACAACACCGAAGTTTTGGGAAGTGGTATTGTAAGTGTGGGGTATTTGGAACCTTATTTTCTCACGCAAAAACGGACGAATATCTTTGTAAGAATGGGCTTGGGCGGCGCATATCTAACCAATCCCTTTGATGAAGTAACCAACCCGAGAAATCAATCCTATAGCACAAGATTGGCCTTTTCCATAGTACTGGGCGCAGGATTAAATTACCGGATTACGGATAAACTTAATCTCCGCCTGGCGGCAAAATACACCCATATTTCCAATGGAGGGGTGAGTTCCCCCAACAAAGGGCTTAATCTTCCTACGGTAAGTGTTGGCCTCAACACCAGTCTTATGCCCATCACTTATCCTAACCTTCCTAAAATTTCAAATCGGAAACCCCCGGACGACAAAACAAGACTGTCTGTGGTACATTTTTCGGGGATTAGTAATGCCACTGTCGGAGAAAGGGATCGGTTCTATGTTTTTGGGTTCGCGGGCAACTATAGCCGATGGGTAGGTGGACGAAGCGCACTTACCATAGGTACGGAATGGGCGGTAGACTTTTCACGAAGGGAACAAATTAAATTGGAAAACGCAGATGCTGAATTTCCTCAGGGGGCATTGTTATTGGGGCATGAGTTCTGGTTAGGAAAAATAACGTTTAGCCAGCAATTGGGCATCTACTACTTCAACCAGTTTCGCACCACAGATGATGTCTATCAACGGTATGGGTTGACCTACAGCTTCAACAAACGGATATTTGCCGGTTTCGCCCTGAAAGCGCATCGTCATGTTGCCGACTTCTTTGACTTAAGAATCGGATATACCTTCTAAAAAACTATTGCTGCTTCACGATATCCAGAAGCACTTATTTTTCAGTCTTCATTATTCGATCCCAAAAAGTAAAATAGAGCCCAAAATTCTTTTTTGAGTTCCTATGATGGATGTCGTGGTGGGTAGCACCAATAATAAAACGATGCAACCCTTTCCAGCCTTTCTTCATTGGATAGATCTCCACCCCGCCGTGATTAATGATTGCCGAAAAGGTCATTATCAACAGCGTGGCTACCAGGGCAATAGGATGCATGGGGATAATCATCAACAGAATTGGAACAATAACGGCCTGTAAAAAAGACTCTAAAGGATGAAAGGAAAAAGAGGTAAATACCGAAGTATTTACACTTTTGTGATGTTCCATATGGAATGGGCGCATCCATGAAGAGGAATGCATCCATTTATGTAACCAGTAATAATAGCAATCATGTAAGACCAAAAAGAAGAATACACTTAAAGGCAGGTACCACAATGGAAAGTCCGAAATGTGCGAGTAGATCCTGGTGAACCCGTATTGCCAGAGCAGCAAAAGCCCCAGGCCGGTAACACCGAAAATAAGGGCGCTATATAAGGACATTAACACCTCACGCCTTGTTTGTCTGGCCTTAAGCTGTTGGTCGAATAACATTTTCTTCTTAAACTTTTTCCGGAATAGTACAAAGAACATCCAGTGATAAGCGCCAGAAAACAAGAGGTATCTCAAAAAAACAACTACAGACAGCACCAGGAATGTAAGGAGAAGTATCCTGTAATCCGATAAATCGATACCCTCTATCATAATCTTCTATTCTAACAAGCAGGCGATCTGCAGTTGGATTCGAACCATACCCTAAAATAAAAAATCCTTAGGCAAACAGCAATGGCAATTCGTTGTATGCCACACTTTTTACAAGACGCTTAACACTAAGATAAAACGAGCCCTTAGTTAAAGTAAAGTGCTTATCACCAGATTGTAAGCCCATTAAACTTGAAACCTCTTCTACTGGCCGGACGTTCCCCCTTCACTCATATATAACTAATTACCCTCCTATGAATACAAGTTCAATTGTGAAAAATGGAATAGGAAATACCTTTTACAAGTACTTTGTGCTAATCACTTCAAAATTCCTTACCGAAAAATAGTCATCGATACCAAAATCGGTGTTAATCACTATACCACCCAGCAAGCCTATTTTATCTACCTTAAACTCATCTTTTACCTCCCTGAGATATTCATGAAGCATTTTATCGATCAATTCAAAGGTGCATTCCGTAATCTTTCGTTGTGGTGAGGTGTCGGCCAGAATTTCTTCTCTTCTGGGGTATAACAAACTTTCCAAGTAAGATTGTTGGTAATCTTTCTGGCTTAGTTTAGGCACATACAGATCATCCTGAAATCGTTCTAAGGCGAGCATTAAGGCACCACAGCACGCTCCCCCTTTTTCTTGGCCCGGGCGATACATCCTTCCCACTTCATTTTCAAGGGTAACACCGATGTGGGGGCCGTAGAAAATAAAGGCCGTTCCATTGTCCGGGATATGATGTGCAAATGCTGTCATCCCCGTTAAACCTGCATAGGGCAATCCGCCTAATCCGCCCAAAAAAAAGGGCCCCCAAACCACGCTAAAGAACGAGGTGGAAGGAATATTAATATCATCAGAACATAAACTAGTAGCCATCAGAATTTTGGAAACATCAATATCGTGACCATTTTGTAACTGGCCTAGATAGCGAATAGAGGTATCTCGGGTATCTAGTGCAACCGGATAGTTTTCAAGTACAACTTTTTCAAATTTTTTTTGAAGCATTTGTTTTGGGTTTTGAGGGTTTATAAAAAATCAACAGACCGCTGTTTTCATTACGTTTTTTAAAACATTTTTAAATCGATTTGATCATGTTAGATGACACTTACTTTTTCCGGCAACCAATAATTCAACAACTTTTCTACCCATCCCACAAAAGGAAGAAAGGCTAAAACACCGGCAACATTAAAGATCATGTGCGCATTGGCAATTTGCTTTTCCAAATCTGCGTTTTGGGATACTACTAAAACAAAATCCAAAAAGAAGTCAAATAACAGCAGTCCCGCAACAATCGTAATAAAATTGAACAATAAGTGAAAAAGCCCGGCTTTAAGGGCTTGCCGACTACCTTTAATAGTTGCTATTAAAGTATCCGAACAGGTTCCCAATTCCGAACCTAACATAATGGAAAGTCCTCCTGCCAATGAAATAAGGTTTTGCTTTCCGAGCACAATAGCCATCCCAACCGTAGCGCTGGAGGATTGTACCAATAACGTAATCAGCCCACCAATCAAGGTTCCCTGTAGTAGGTTTTGGTCAATTCGCGTGATCCATTCTTCAAACAGTGGACTGTCTCTTAGCGGAAGCACAGACTGTTCCATAAGAAAAAGGCCAAAAAAAAGCATCCCAAAATAAAACAGTGCGTTTCCGTAGTTTTTGATGGCTTCACGTTTAGCAAAAAAATTAAGGGCCAATCCAATTATCAGCGGGATAATCGCATACCTTCCAATATCCAAAGCAATCAATTGACTGGAAAAAGTGGTACCAATATTAGCGCCCATAATAATCCCAATAGCCTGCTTAAATTGCAAAGTTCCTGCATTAATAAAGACGATAGCAAGTATGATTACTGCCGAAGAGGACCCCAACAAAATGGTGAGCAAAGCACCTACAACAATTGCTAAAAACAGATTTCCGGTGTATTTGGCAATAACATGCTTCGCTTTTTCCGTTGCGATGTCCTGCATAGTTTTGGAAAGCTGGGTTATTGCATAGATAAACAGCAAAAGCCCCCCTAGTAACTGTGGAAGTATTTCGGTCATTGATACTTAAGAATTACAGCAAGTGCGGGATTTGGAGTAGTAGTGCTTTTGTTTCGATACTTTTTTGAAGAAGTCCCTTGAGAATAAGGATAATACTGAATGCTCCAAAGTACTGCTACCATTTAATCATGAAGAATAAGCAATGGCACTGGGCTGTTAAAGGTCTGTTTCAAGGTAACACTATCATTTAAAAGCCGCTCCATAAAGCCTTTTTTCGTTCTTATAAGACAGAGCATTCCTGAAAAGTCGGTCATCAGATAATCGTTCAAATCTTTGTTGGTATCCCCTGTTCCAAAAGCATAATCAACGGATGGATTCAAATCTTCAATCACATTCAGGGCCTTTTCAATTTGAGGCGTTTTTTCAGCTGCTATGTGTAACACCTTGATCCCGGCCTGGTGCATCATAGCAATTTTTCGTAGAGGATCAATAGTTTTAGGGTCAGAGAAAGGATCGTCGCTTACGGCAAGTACAATTCGTTCTAAAGGCTTGAAGGTGTGATCTGAAGGAACTACAATTACCGGGGCAGCGGTTTTGGACACCACACCTCCGGCAACACTGCCCATAAAAACCTCCTTAAGTCCGCTCGCACCCTTAGTTCCCATTACAACATAATTATAGTAACCGCTATCCGCTAAAGCTGCAATGGCCGATACCGGGTAATTCTTGCTTAGTTTACGTTTAAAAACTACATCAGGATACTCCTTTTCCACACTTTCCAGGAGTTCGTCCATTCTACGATTGGCGTCTTTTTCCAATACATGGTCAATATTTTTCATGAGAAGTGCAGTAGATCGTGCACCATAAATGTGTAGCACGGTAACTTCCAATGAGGAGGCACCGAATAGTTGTATTGCGTATAACAAGGCATTCGAAGAAGTATCCGAAAAATCTACAGGGACAAGAATTTTATTCATTTTGATTGTATTTAAGGTAATGCGTAGTACTTTAATGACAACCGTAATCCTTTTCTTGATTCTGCCGGATTATTATAGTCATACAGCGCAACGCATTTACCCTGAAATGTAATAACAGATTCTTTAGCAAAACTTTAGACAGCGGTAAAGGGCGAAAGATCACTACTGCGAAAAGCAATTTCGAAGCAACTTCAGCCTATTGCACGCTTGATATATTTAATAATTTATGACCTAATCCTTGAAAAGACCCCTTTTCTTAAGTTTCTCTAAAGAATTAGGTAATAGCTTTAGTGATGTGGTGTAGTGGCAGTTCAAAGCGGACCAAAAACCGTAAATAACTGGCATGAGCCATTGTTTACAATCAATAAAACCTTTAAAGGTTAAAAGCAGTATGGCATGAAACTCTTAGAAAACATCTTAGTAGCGTATGATTTTGGTAAATCTTCCCAAAATGTATTGGCAAGCGCTATCGAATTGGCTAAAATATTTCAATCGACAATTATTCCGATTCATGTGCTTCCTGACGACATTATGAATGAAAAAGTGCGGTCGTTGCTCCAAGAAACGGCAATGGACAAATTACAGGAAGCGGCAAATCGTATTGAGGGCGAAGGCGTAGCTGTCAAGAAACCGCTGCTAATGGTAGGCATCCCCTACGAAGCTATTACCAGGGCGGCTATAGATATGAACGCAAACCTCATTCTGGTTGGTTCGGGTGAAACTCAAAAAGGAGATACTTTTCGATTGGGCACCACCGCTGAAAGAATCATTCAAAGGAGCGAAAAGCCTGTTTTTGTTATTAAAGAAGGTGTATTGCTCAATGTTCACCACATCTTATGCCCTGTTGATTTTTCAGAGGCTTCCAAGCGTGCGCTAAAGAATGCTATTACCATGAGCCGTAGATTTAAATCGGAATTAACCATTCTTAGTGTATGCGAAGTTTCCAAATCCCCATGGTTCCTTTCGGAAAAGGATTTGGAGTCTGAAAATGACAACAGATGCGAACAACATAAGAAAGACTTTGAAGCCTTTTTGAAAGAGTTCAACCTGTCCGATATCAACTGGACAAAGGAAGCCCCAAAAGGTAATCCCTCAGAAGAGATTTTAAGTACCATTTCCCGAAAAATGATTGACTTACTGATCATGGGTACATCAGGAAGGACAGGACTCAACCGGATGTTTATGGGAAGTGTTACGGAAAAAGTAATACGGGAAGTCCCCTGTTCCTTTCTCACCTTAAAATCCGAGGATGTCATTTCCCTGCAGGTAGAAACCCATATTAAGGACATAGAACAATTGCATAAGACCGCGATGGAATTGATAGCAGACGGTTTCTACGAAGAAGCTATTGGTCATTTGAAAGCCTGCCTTACCATCAACGATATGCATGTACCAGCCTACCATGGGCTTGCCAAGGTTTATGAAAAACTAAATCAGCCTATGAGAGCCAAAATGTATAAGATGAATGCCAAGGATATCATGGATAAGATTTGGTATCAAAAAATAGAGGAAGAGGTACGAAAGTTACGAAGCAGCTAAAAACACCTAGAAAAGGATGCAAGGAGCAAGAGGAAAAGTAATGAGTGTTAACGAGTCACTCGTCAGTGCCCAGACGATAAGTGGAGCCGTTATGAATGGAGAAGTGGCATACATCGTTATCGAGGACGGAAAACGACTCAAAGCTGAGGTCATCGACGTAAAAGAAGGCAATAGGGTCTATCTGCAGGTCTTTGAGGACACCAGTTGGATGAAAGTGGGGGATTCGGTATTGTTTACCGGTCTGCCCTTAGCGGTAAAATTAGGACCTGGTATCCTGGGGGCGGTGACGGACGGTCTTCAAAATCCCCTGTATGAACTGGGCAAAATCGAGTGGTTTTTGGAACGGGGTCTTGAAGTAGCCCCGCTCGACCCAAACACAAAATGGCATTTTACACCCAAAGTGCATAAGGGAGATACCGTTACAGGCGGTTCGGTATTGGGCACTGTTCCTGAAAAACTATTTGAGCATAAAATTTTTGTCCCTTTTTCCCTTCGGGGCGATCATACTGTTGAGCATGTTGCGGAAACCGGTGATTATACCATTGATACCCCCATCGCTACCATAAAGGATGCTTCGGGAAAAACCATACCGCTTAAAATGGCCTTTGAGTGGCCTGTAAAAATGCCGATGCCTTTTAACAAACGTTCCGTTCCCAAAAAGTCCTTGCCAACGGGTATTCGTATTCTCGATGCCCTGTTCCCCATTGCCTATGGGGGTACCGCTTGTAATCCGGGGCCTTTCGGAGCTGGAAAAACAGTTTTGCAACACAGTCTGGCCCGGCATTCACAGGCTGATGTTGTTATTATTGCTGCCTGCGGTGAGCGGGCCGGGGAGGCCGTAGAAGTTTTTAAGGATTTCCCGGAACTTATTGATCCCCGAACTGGAAAGTCATTGATGGATCGCACCTATATTGTGGGCAACACCTCTTCCATGCCGGTAGCCGCCCGAGAAGCTTCCGTGTATATGGCTACAACCGTTGGGGAATACTATCGAAAACAGGGGTTGAACGTATTAATTCTTGCCGACTCCACTTCGCGTTGGGCACAAGCACTGCGGGAAACCTCCGGAAGGAATTAATACGTTCAACCCCTGTTTTCGATAGTATTCCCCAACGGTTGTAGCCATATACACGGAAGCTTCTCGGGC
>JANQHL010000165.1 GCA_028277085.1 Flavobacteriaceae bacterium | reverse complement strand
CATCGTTTATGCTAAAGGTCGTTCCGGCACCTCCGGTTATGGATACGGTTACATCCGAACCATTTATGTTGCTTCCCAAATCCTGTATTTCATTGGTGGGATCTGCATCTGCATCATCCACATTAATTCCGATCGAACTCAAAACATTTCCCTGGTCGAGTAAGGAAATGGTCTGCGTAGCCTGGTCATACTGCAAAGAAAGGCCGGCAAAGGAAAGAATATTTGGAAAGGGAACCCACTGATTACTATCCCAATAGTAAAAAAGGTTGTCATCGGTATCATACACCAGCAAGCCCGCATCGGCAGTACCCGCAACCGGCCCGATAGCAATCCGGTTAGCTGTGGTCATCCTCGGAACAATAATACCCTGGTTTCCCGCAGGCGCATCTATATGCAGCATCGCTTTATCATTCGGAGTGGTTGTTCCTATTCCGATGTTGTTGGTTTGTGCATTGGTAAAAACATGGCACGTCAATAACAAGACCACTATTATGGAAAATCTCATGGTAGTAAAAGTTTAAATCGAATGTTTCTTAAAATTAAAGAATAGATTATAAATTTTGACATTGCATTCCTAAAGCACTCGCCAATCGTAAATTTTTGATTTCAGGCCATTCGAATGTGAACCCACTTTTGTCCGGAAAATCATTAGACATATCTAAGCAGAGATCAAAACCAACCCTACTTTCAGGATCCAAATTGTGAACCAAGATAGATTTTGTTTATGTCCTTTCGTCTAGATCATAACTTGCCTAACTAAGTAGGGGAGCTTCAAAACCTCCACCTGATTCGCATACGCGAATCTTTCCCCCTCCAATTTATATCGCTTTGCCATTTACAACGCTTTGAACCGCTTACCGCGTCAAACGCCATATACATCATATGTCCGCCGTTGCCGAACGGGGAAGCAATCTTACATTTTGGATAATAATTTCACTACCAGCCTGAGTCCCGACTTGCCGGGATAAACTCCGTCGAAGGCTCATGGTTTGTCTATCCCTCGCCTCCGCTCGGGATGACTCGTTTCTGGATTTTAGAAATCGAGGTGATTTCGGTGGCTGAAAAGTGCAGGCCTTGATTTTTGACTACTCGTATGTTTGCCTACAGTGGTAACAAAAAGCCCTCATCCGGCTTATAAAATTATAGCTTACCAGGGTTAGCAGAAACAAGAAAGCAATCATCAAGTCATCAATATTGACACTTTGTCATCTTTTTTGAATCAAATTTCATCTATTTTGACATTTTGTCAGTAAAATTGGTACTTTTTGTCGGTTCTCACCCCATTTTTTGCGATGGCACACCCCTTGTACAGGTGTGGGTGAACATTGAAAATTGATTCCTAAACAATAAAAACTTAAAACAATGGGATTAGCAAGATGGAAAAATCGCACAAGCCTTCCTTCAATTTTTAACAACGAATTGAACGGCTTTTTCAACGATGACTTCTGGGGTCAGGAAAAGTGGTTAACACATCCAAGCGTAAACATCCTGGAAGACGAGAACGGATTCACGGTTGAGTTGGCTGCTCCGGGATTGGACAAAGGTGATTTTAACCTGGACCTGGATCACAACATCCTGACGATTACGGCGGAAAAGAAAACAGAAAACGAGGAGAACGAAAAAGGATACACCCGCCGGGAGTTCAACTACAGCAAGTTTAAAAGAACATTTACACTTCCTGAAAGCGTGGACAAAGGAGCGATAGAAGGTACTTACGAGAACGGCATTTTGAGCGTTACGTTGCCTGTAAGGGCAGAGGCTAAGAAAGTGAAGAAAACGATTGAAGTGTCGTAACAGGGCAAGATATTTTGGTGTGATGCGGGGGTGGTCCTTAACGGGGCTGCCCTTTCGCTTTTAGTAGCCCAACATCTTTAACATACCTTCAGCATCCTGCTCTTCTGCAAAAATCTCCGAAACTACTTCCCCATTTTCGTTTCGATCGAGTAAAACATATTTGGGTGCAGGAATCAAGCAATGCTTCGTGCCTCCAAAACCACCCAGCGATTCCTGGTAAGCGCCGGTATGGAAAAAACCAACGTACAAAGGCTGTTCTTTTTTTGAAACCGGTAAAAACACTTCCTTCACATGCATTTCAGAACTGTAATAATCAAACTTATCGCAGCTGAGGCCACCAATATTTACCCTTTGGTAATTTTCATTCCAATAATTGACCGGCAATACCACAAACCGTTGATTCAGTCCCCATATATCGGGCAGGGTCGTCATTAGCGATCCGTCAATCATATACCACCGTTCCTTGTCATTTTGACTTTTAGTTTGTAACACCTTAAACAAATTCGCACTACTTTCCCCCACTGTGTAATTCCCGAACTCTGTAACAATATCCGGTGGTTCTACCCCACCCTCCTCACAAATGGCGCCGATCTGCCTGATGATTTCATCAATCATGTAGGCATAATCATAATCAAACCGAAGTGAATACTGAATGGGAAATCCCCCGCCAATATTCAGGTAATGCAGTTCCGGGCAAAGTCTCTTTAGTTCAACATACTTGTTAACCGCCTTGGTCAGTTCATTCCAGTAATAAGCGTCATCCTTAATGCCGGTATTGATGAAGAAATGCAGCATCTCCAGCCGGAACCGTTTGTCGGAGCGAATCATTTCCATGTAATACGGCACCACATCTGAATAACGCATACCCAAACGAGA
>JANQHL010000170.1 GCA_028277085.1 Flavobacteriaceae bacterium | reverse complement strand
TCACTGCAGGTGCTGGATGGGCTTATGATTACGGCACTGCTGAAGAAAGTAAAGAAATGTTTGAATACTTAAAGGGATATTCTCCTGTGCATAATGTGACCGAAGGCACCGAATATCCGGCAACATTAGTTACCACAGGGGATCATGACGATAGAGTGGTTCCGGCACATAGCTTCAAATTTGCAGCGGAACTACAGGAAAAACAAACTGGAGATAATCCCACTCTCATACGTGTTGAGACCAAAGCAGGTCACGGCGCCGGTACCCCGGTAAGCAAAACCATAGAACAATATGCGGACATTTTTGGATTCACCTTGTACAATATGGGGTATGATGAATTACCAAACCAAGCTGTTGTAAAAAAATTTAAAGATTAAAAATCCTATTATCGCTACTAAAAATCCGTTTCTTCTGGGGGCGGATTTTTGTTTTCAAGAAAGTATGCTAAAAGTCGATTCCATTTCCTTCGCCTACCATAGTCAACCCGTTTTGGAAGACATCTCTTTTGAATTACCCAAGGGACAACATTTAGCGGTACTTGGTGAAAGTGGTTCAGGAAAAAGTACTTTGCTGAAAGCACTTTACGGCATGCTTACTATTGAAAAAGGAGCGATCCATTGGGAAAATAAAAAGGTTTTGGGCCCAAATTTTAATCTTATCCCCGGAGAAAACTATATGAAGTACGTAGCCCAGGATTTGCAATTGATGCCCTACACCTCTGTAGCTGAAAATATCAGTCAACATTTATCGGTATTTCAACAGGAAGAGCATCAGGCGAGAATTACAGAGCTCTTAGAAATCATTGAAATGCAGGATTACGCCCAGGTAACCGTCAAAAACCTGAGCGGTGGGCAAAAACAACGGGTTGCCATAGCAAAAGCGCTGGCGCAAGAACCGGAGCTCCTGCTTTTAGACGAACCTTTTAGCGGTATTGATCAATTCAAAAAAAATGCTTTGCGACAATCCTTATTTCCTTACCTGAAAGAAAAGGGAATTACCGTTGTTAATGCGACCCATGATCCCGAAGATGTTTTGCCTTTTGCAGGGATGGGAATGATCATCCAAGATGGTAAAATGGTAGATTACGGCACGATTAAGGACATTTATCTTTACCCTAAAAATCCCTATATCGCATCGCTTTTTGGAGATGCGAATAGTATTCCATTGCATTTTTTAGATCCTAACTATTTTACAGACAAACCGCTGATCGTTTATCCTCATGAACTTTCGGTGACCACACAAGCACCACTTGTTGTTCTTGTTACGGATAACTTTTTTAAAGGTGGGTTTTATCTTATCAAGGCCTTGCACGAGACGGAATTGCCTATTTGGTTCCAACACAACAGGCCCATACTACCGGGTACAAAGATCGCACTGCAAGTCGCATCGGAGACACTTCGGAACAGAATAGAAAGACAACATGGATAAGAAGGTGGTATTACAAGAACTTAAATTCCAGGCTATCCGAAGCGGTGGCCCCGGAGGGCAACATGCAAATAAAGTCTCCAGTAAAGTAGTGCTGTTTTTTGATATCCGGGCCTCTGCCGGATTAACTAACGCAGAAAAAGAACGTATCCTGGCAAAAATCAATAGACGATTGAATAAACAAGGGATACTGGTGCTTCAATGCGACGAGACGCGTAGCCAGCATAAAAACAGGGAAAAGCTTACAAAGCGCTTTCTTGATTTGATGCAAAAAAGCATCCAGGTGCCTAAAAAACGAAGACAAACACAACCCTCCAAATCGTCAATAGAAAAACGATTGAAAGCCAAAAAATTAACGGCCCAGAAAAAAGAGACCAGAAAGCCCCCGGAGCTTTAAACGTTCAACTTCGGATACAAAAAAAGCGGAGGAAACCCCCGCTTAGCAGTCTTTACTCACACTTCTATCCCATATCAGGGACTTCATAAAAATATTGCGCTCTTTTGATCTTTCCGTCTTCCACCTGATACATACATAATTCGTCAAAAGCCCATCTTCCTCCTTCTTTGAAAGTTGCATCCATAGACATGGGAACTACAAAGTGATTGGCAGCAACAATTGGATCCCCAACAGATCCACCATGAATTTCCACGATTCCATCTGCCCATTGCAGGTAGGCATTCCAGATATTTTCTTTGCCCTTAGTGACTTTATCACCGGGTACACCGTCCATTTCAATGCTTTCCGCATCATCGGCATAGAGATCGTAGGCTTCTTTATACTTTTCCTCACGGCAAAGTGTAACAAGCTTATCAGCAACTTCCTGGGTTGTCATATGTGTTTATTTAAAAGGTTAACCCTTTAAAATTAGCAAAGATTCCTGCGAAAATTTTTAAGGAAAGGTTAAATGAGAAACGATCTTACAAAATCTTTACAATCCGATGTTCCTGCTCGTTAAACCTCACGCAGTCGCCCTCCTTCTTGCCGAGGAAAAGTTGCGCCAACGGGGTTAGTGATGAAATACAGTATACTGCGGTTTGATGGGTACTGAATTTTCCAGCAGAAATGGCAATAAAATAATAGGCGTTCTCGGTTTCCACCAGGCTTCCAATGGCAATCGTCTCTCCGCTTTTTTTCAGTATAACTTTTTGGAGCGCCCGTTTCATCTTTTCCGCTTCATGGAGCTGTTTCCCAAGTTTCTCACGTTCCAATTGTAGCATGGCCCTACCCGTCTCATGCTTATCACCGGCAGTATTTTTGGATTCGGAATCCAGAGATTCTCGGATTCTCCCGATCTGATCCTGAATCATGGTAAGCTTGTCGTTTACAAACTCCTGGCAGAACGCATAGACCTCATCTTTCATAAACTCCTTAAAAAGTTAAGGTAAAAGAAGTTTCGACATCTGGAATGGAGAACATTTTTAAGCTCCCCCCATGCCGCTGCATGATCTGCCTGGATAGACTAAGGCCTATCCCGGTCCCTCCTTCTTTGGTCGTAAAAAACGGTACAAATATTTCATCCGCCAGATGTTCAGGAATACCCGGCCCATTATCTTTAACCTCTATATACTTACGTCCGTTACCATCGATAGCTGCCGTTACTGCTACCAACCCGTTCTCGCTATTCCCTAAAGATTGTATCGCATTTTTGACAAGGTTTATCAAAATTTGTGTTAACTGCTTTTCATCAATAAAAAGCTCCAGATCCTCCGGATCACAACTCCAAAAAAGCTGAAGCGTGCTTTCCGAATCCCTTCCCATAAGTACTTTAACCTTGTCCAGAAGCTTTTTGGCGCTGACAATTTTTCTGTCAGGTTTGGGGACATTAAGAAAGCTGCGATACGATTGGACAAAATCCATAAGATCATTGCCTTGTTTTTGGATTACCTCTAATCCCCTGGAGGCACTTAAAATCTTTTCCGTATCCAATTGTTCCACTACCTTACCCTCACGGGTGTGGTAATATTTAAGAATGGACTCGGATATGGAGGTAATCGGGGTGATAGTATTCATGATCTCATGTGTTAAAACACGAATTAACCGAATCCAGGAATCCGTCTCTTTTTCATCAAGTTCTTGCTTAATATCTTGTACCACCACTAATAACAGGGGCTTTTCATCCAAAACAATGGCGGTTGATTTTAATGCCAACTGTATCTGCTCTCGCTCGTTGGTCAACTGGAATAGCTTTCTTTCAAAAGGTTGAAAAGAAGCAAATACCTCATACAGATTTTCATTTATTTGCCGTAGTTGTTTGATATGATTTAAGGGGTGGTAATTTAAAATTCGTTCCAAGGTAGGGTTGGCAAAAAGGATATGTCCCCTTTCGTTATAGGTCATAATACCAATTTTTGCCTGTTTTATGATTTCCTGGTAATATCTTTCCCGAATCTGCAACTGAAGATGAACTTCCTGGATAAGACCATTGACCCTATTCAAACTTTTGTTAAGTTCTTTGAACGATTTTATTGAAACTTTTTCCGGGAATCTCAATGTAAAATCCTCATTCTTTATCGCATCGAAAAAGTAGGCTATTTTACGGTTAGTGCTATTAATAAAGGTAATGAGCGAGTATACCTGAGCGACAAGCAAAATAAGCGCAAGGAAAAATACAAGGTACCACCTATTTACAACCGCGAACCCCAAAACCACAGTGGTTAGGGTTAACAATAGCACCTGTACAATCAAACGGATGTAAAAATTTCTGCTTGCCACTAGTTTTTAAACTTCTTCAGTTTGTTGTAAAGTGTTTGTCGGGACACCCCCAGTTGTTCCGCTGCGGCTGTATAATTCCCGTCGTGAAGGGCAAGTGCCCTGGTAATCATATGGTGTTCCATTTCATCCAGCGTAACCATCTCGGTGGATAATGACTGAATAGGTTTAGCATGGAAAGGAAAATCTACAGGCTTTAAAACATTTCCTTCTGAGAGAATTACAGCACGTTCCATAGTGTGCTGTAATTCCCTGATATTTCCCGGCCAGGAATATTCCATCATTTTTTCCAGTGCAGGATTGTTGATCCTAAGCCCTGGTTTGTCATATTTCTGCCCGAATCGCTTCAAAAAGAATTCGGCAAGCAACAGGATGTCCCCCTCCCGTTCCCGGAGCGGAGGTACTTCAATATGAATGGTATTTATACGATACAACAAGTCTTCTCGAAAAAGCCCATCCGCTACCATTTGTTCTAAATTACAGTTGGTAGCACAAATCAAACGGATATCTACCTGAACGGATTTATTTGACCCCACCCTAACCACAGCTTTATTTTGAATGGCTGACAGCAGTTTGGCCTGCATTGGTAGCGAGAGATTTCCGATCTCATCCAAAAAGAGGGACCCCCGATTCGCCGCCTCAAATTTCCCTGCCCTGTCTTCCTTGGCATCGGTAAAAGCACCTTTCAAATGCCCAAAGAGCTCGCTTTCAAACAAATTTTCCGCTATAGCCCCCATGTCTACGCCAATAAACACCTCATTCTTTCGGCGGGAAAGACGATGCAGTTCTCTTGCAATCAATTCTTTGCCTGTTCCATTTTCTCCGGTGATGAGAACATTTACATCTGTCTTCGCCACTTTTCGCACTAAATTCAGCACAGCCGTAATGGCCTTTGAATTGCCGATAATGTAATTCTTATCTTCATTAATAACCTGCTTCAAATTACTTTCTTGCTCACGAAGTTGATTGATCTCTTGCTTTGATCTTCTTAGCTCATAGGCCGATCGTACAGTAGCCAGCAATCGTTCATTATTCCAGGGCTTTAGAATAAAGTCAGCAGCCCCTTGTTTTAAGGCCTTCACTGCCAGGTCAACAGCACCATAAGCAGTCATCATTATAACGGAAGTATTCGGTGATTTTTTCTTTATTTCATTCAACCAGAACAATCCTTCATTACCGGAATTCACCCCTGCAGAGAAATTCATATCTAAAAGCACAATATCCACCTCATTCATATCGGAGTAAGAGGAAATCTGATTGGGATTAAAAATGGTTAGTACATTTTGATACTCGAATTGCAATAAGATTTCCAAAGCACTCAACACACTTTTATTATCATCTACGATCAAAATTTTGGCGTTAACCATGCCTTTCTTTTCGATAAAACTACAATTTCATGACCATGACCCACTTTTGGTGTTAAATAATTTTACACTTTTTGTATAAATATTTTACACCTGTACTTGTGTTATGTTGCAGTTTTGTTTATAATTTATTGTTTTTCAGTGCATTAACTTTGTGGCATGGTCATGGCTAATTTTTTGGCATAGTAAAATACTATGCGATTAAGAAAATATATTTTATCCTTACTGATTTTAACTACCATTACTGTTTCTTCCCAGAAAATCTGGACATTGGAGGAATGTATCCATTATGCTATAGATCACAACCTACAGCTAAATGATTTTGACTTTAACACCCAGTCCAATAAAGAAACGTATCGGCAATCTGTACGGAATCTATTGCCTATCATAAACGGCTCCGCAGATTACTCTATTAATTTTGGGCGTTCGATTAACCCTGAAGATAACAGCTTCGTAAACACAGAGTTTTTCTCTAACAACTATAATTTGAATTCCTCTTTTGATCTTTTTCAAGGTTTTCAAAAACTAAATAGCATCAAAGCCTCCAAACTCCTGTATAAAGCGACTAAGGAAGAAAGTTTGCAACAGAAGTTCCTGCTGGCCTTTCAAGTTATGTCTGCCTATTATGACATTCAATTTATAAAGGGGCTTATTACAATTTCGGAAGAACAAGTTGCTATTTCTCAAACCAATTACAACCTGGTTTCAAAACAAGTGGAGCTTGGGGTAATGGCTGGGGCAGATCTTTATGAAGCGGAGTCCCTGTTGTTAGCGGATGAATTACTCCTTACCCAAAACGAAAATAGACTAAAGGCCGCAAAGCTTGTTTTGCTTCAGGCCATGAACATTGTTGGCGAAAGCGATATTTCCATTCAGCCAGAAATAGTTGCAATTGAAAGTGGGATTTCCTGGGAAACCATGGAGGCGGATTCTGTTTTCAATGTAGCCAAGGGTTTTATGCCTTCTGTTAAAGCACAGAAATATCGAGTAAGTGCTGCAAAAAAGCAGTTAGCGGTTACAAGAGGCAGTTTATATCCTTCAATAACGCTTCAGGGAGGTATTGGAACTGGATACTTCGAAACCATTACGGACACCTTGGGGGTTACCATTCCCTTCCGGGATCAGATTCGGGACAACACCTTCCGGTTTATTGGTGCTAGATTAAACATGCCCATCTTTAATGGTTGGGCCTCCAGATCTCGGGTGAAACAACAAAAAATAGCAGTAGAGCGGGCTAAAAACAACGAGCGCATACAAGAACAGGAGTTGTATCAGATCATCCAACAATTGGTACAGGAAAATGATGCCCTAAGGGCAGAAACAGCACAGACACTAAAGCAGGTCACCTCACAGGAGATTGCCTTTTCTATCGCTCAAAAACGGTATGAGAAGGGAATGATAAATGCTATTGAACTAGGTCAGGCTAAAAATCTTTTTGCAACAGCCCAAAACCAGAATTTACAGGCACAATTGCGATTGCGGGTAAATATCAGTACACTGGATTTTTATAAGGGCCTACCCATATTTAATATTAACTAAAATGGATATACAACTAGAAAAGAAAAAAGGATTACGCCCAAAACATTACGGGTACATCGCGCTGGGTATTCTGTTACTCTTTGTGGGCTGGAAACTCCTTTTTGCTACATCAGTATCCACCTTCAGAACAGATAAGGAAAAGCTGTCTATTGCTGCGGTTGTTGATGGGAAATTTGACGACTATATCACCATCAACGGCTCTGTTGCTCCTATCTCCACCATCTATATGGATGCCTATGAAGGAGGAAGGGTTACGGAAAAACGTATTGAAGAAGGGGCGATGGTCAAAAAAGGGGAAATCATCCTCACCCTGGAAAACAGCGTCCTCTACGAGCAAATTTTGCAAAGCGAAAGTAATCTTGCATTAAAGCAAAATGATCTCCGCTCAACACGTTTGAATTTTGATTCCCGACAGGTAGACGGCCGAAGAAATCTGGCCACGGCCGAAAACGATCTAAAGCGTACTAAGCGGAATTATGAGCAAAACCAAGCGCTTTACGAAGATGAACTGATCTCGAAAGAGGTGTATTTAGTCTCAAAGGAAAACTATGAGTTATCACAAAAGCAGTACGAAATTGTGAAACTACAGACCGAACAGGACGATGCGCTTCGGAAAACGTCATTGGCCGGACTAGATACAGACCTGGAACGTATGAAAAAAACCCTGGCCATGGTGTATGAACGCTTGGACCACCTTAACGTAAGAGCTCCTGCAGATGGACAGTTGGGCTTTTTAGATGCGGAAATTGGACAGAATATCGGTCAGGGACAACGCATAGGTCAGATCAATGTGTTAACTGATTTTAAAATAGAGGCTGCGATAGATGAGCATTATATAGATCGTGTGAAAAGGGATTTGACTGCGGTTTTGGAACGAAACGATTCTATTTATCCCCTCCGGGTGCGCAAGGTATATCCGGAAGTACGGAACGGTAGGTTTCAAGTAGATCTTGTATTTACAGAAAACAGGCCTGCGACCATACGAACCGGACAGACCTATAACATCCGATTGCAACTGGGTGCATCTAATGACGCCTTGTTGTTGCCCAAAGGTGGTTTTTTTCAAAGCACAGGAGGCCAATGGGTCTTTGTGGTAAATTCCAACGGGAGCGAAGCCCTTAAACGTAACATCCGTATCGGAAAACAAAACTCCAGGTATTACGAAGTCCTGGACGGGCTGCAGCCCGGAGAACAAGTAATCACCTCCAACTATGACAGCTTTGGAGAAGCAGAACGAATTGTCTTAAAATAAATCAATCAAAAATGATACAGATTAAAAATCTAAAAAAGAGTTTTAGAACCGAAGAAGTAGAAACATTGGCCTTAAACAATGTAAACCTTACTGTGGAGCAGGGAGAATTTGTTGCCGTTATGGGGCCTTCAGGTTGTGGGAAATCCACCTTGTTAAACATCATTGGTATGTTGGATAATCCTACTGAAGGCAGCTATATTTTCGCAGGCCATGAAGTGGCGGGATTAAGGGAAAGTCAACGCACACAACTTCGCAAAGGAAATCTCGGCTTTGTATTTCAAAGTTTTAACCTAATAGATGAACTAACGGTCTATGAAAATGTTGAGTTGCCCCTGATCTATCTTAAAATGGGTAAAAAGGAGCGTAGGGAAAAAGTAATGGCGGTGTTGGAGCGCATGAAAATTGCGCACCGACAAAAACACTTTCCGCAACAGCTTTCAGGGGGACAGCAGCAACGTGTGGCAATTTCCCGTGCTGTGGTAACTACTCCTAAATTGATCTTAGCGGATGAGCCTACCGGAAACTTGGATTCCAAAAATGGAATTGAGGTAATGAACCTATTGACCGAGCTAAACCAGGAAGGGACTACAATTGTTATGGTAACCCACTCGGACCGGGATTCTCATTACGCTCATAGGATAGTCAATCTATTTGATGGTCAAGTTGTTACAGAAAGTCAGAACAGAGCAATGGGTGCTATGGTATAGGAGAGTTTATTCATCAATCAAAAACAATCATGTTCAAAAACCATCTAAAAACTGCTTGGAGAAGCCTAAAAAAGCAATCCTTTTTTACCTTGCTCAACACCTTCGGACTTGCCATCGGCATAGCCGGATGTATACTTATTTCATTGTATATCCATGACGAACTTAGTTATGACACCATGTTTGCCGATGCCGATCGCATACATCGAATAAACGTCGATGTAAAGTTTGGCGGTACGGAAAGTGTCATGGCCGAGGTTTCTGCTCCAATGGCAGCTGCTCTGGAAGCTGATTTTCCACAGGTAGAGCTAGCGACAAGATTCAATCCTATTGGCACCACCTTAATGCGAAAAAGCGATGCCACGCAAAACGCCAAGGAGGATAATGCCACTTTCGTAGACGCCTCTTTCTTTGAAATGTTCGGGTTGGCCATTTCGTCCGGTGATATCAATACTGCACTGGAGGAATCCAACACCCTGATTCTTACTGAAACAGCAGCCCGTAAGCATTTTGGAAGCTCAGATGCCATTGGACAAACCCTCTTGCTCAACAATACCGATACCTATACGGTTACCGGTATTATTCCGGATATGCCCAAAAATTCCTTTTTACGTGAATATAGTGTATTTATAGCCATGGCCGGTTTGGAAGATGCCCAAACCGATGAGTGGACCAGTCATAACTATGCCACCTTTATTAAACTTGCCGCCAACACTGATATACAGGATTTTCAACTACCATTGCAAGGCATGATGGGGAAATATGTCATTCCTTATGCTCAGCGGTTTTTCCCCGGAATTACTGAGGAAGCGCTTTTGGCTTCAGGCAACCATTTAAAATTTAGCACCATCCCTTTGACAGATATACATTTATATTCCGATTTAGAGGCTGAGATGAGTGCCAATAGCAGCATCCAAAACATCTATATCCTTAGTTTTATTGGGCTATTCTTAATTGTTCTGGCCAGTGTCAATTTCATGAACCTCTCCACCGCATACTCACTAAAAAGAAGCAAGGAAGTAGGTATTAGAAAAACACTGGGTTCTTCAAAAATTGCACTTCTGAGACAGTTTTTAATGGAGTCGGGGCTTATCACCTTTCTATCGCTTCTTGTGGCCATAATACTGGCACTCTTAACCCTGCCCTTGTTCAACAGTCTTGCGGGCAAGACCATTGAAATTCCTTTTTCCAGTCCATTTTTTTGGTTACTCCTGATTATTTCTGCAGTGGTTTTAGGGTTATTTTCTGGCTGGTATCCTGCGTTTTTCATGTCGCGTTTTATGCCGGTGGCTGTACTGAAAGGCTCCGGAGAAAAAGGCGTAGGGGGCGGCAAGATCAGAAACTCGTTGGTGGTCTTTCAGTTTTCGGTTTCCATTTTGTTGATCATTAGTACAGTGGTGGTGTATCAACAACTGAGCTATATCCAAAATAAAGATCTGGGTTTCAGCAAGGATCAGATTTTAATAGTGGAAGATGTCTTTACCACTGGAGATCAATTACAGTCGTTTAAGCAAGAGGTAAAACAATTGGCACAGGTAAAAAACGTATCCGTTTCCGGATTTTTGCCCACCCCTTCATTCAGAAGCAACACCAGCTTTGTCAAAGAAGGTCTTTTAAGCCAGGAAAACGCCATTAACATGCAAATCTGGAATGTGGATCACGATTATCTCTCCACCTTGGATATTGAAGTGTTGGCAGGTCGGGATTTTAATCGGCAATTCGTAGCAGACTCTACGGCCATGATACTCAATGAAGCGGCTGTTTCCATATTGGGCATAACCCCAAAAGAGGCTCTTGGGCTACGGTTATCAAGGGATATTGGCGTAGAGAATCCTCAATTTCTAACCGTTGTGGGTGTCATTAAAGATTTTCATTATGAATCCCTTAGACGAGATATTGGAGCGTTAAGTTTGAGAATAGGAAATTCAACGGGGGCTATGGCGGTAAAACTAAATCCGGGTAACTTTTCTTCTGCAATTACCGCTATTGAAAGTATATGGAATACCGTTGCCCCAGGGCAGCCTTTTAATTACCGCTTCATGGATGATGCCTTTAACAGCACCTATGAAGCCGACCAAAACCTGGGGAGAATCTTTATAGCCTTCACCGTGTTATCCATTTTTATTGCTTGTCTGGGGCTTTTTGGGTTGGCTGCCTTCAATGCCGAAAAAAGGATAAAGGAAATTGGCGTGCGCAAAGTACTGGGGGCAAGTGTGGGCCAAATTACGTTTAGGTTAACCAAAGACTTTTTGAAGTTGGTGAGTATTGCTATTCTGATATCTGTACCTGTAGGTTGGTTTGTTATGAACAAATGGCTGGAAGACTTTTCGTACCGCATAGAGATCAATGGGTGGGTCTTTCTGTTGGCTGCAGTTATGGCGATTACCGTTGCCATACTCACGGTAAGCTATCAAAGTATTAAAGCAGCTATTGCAGATCCGGTAAAAAGTTTACGCACGGAGTAAAGCATCAAATCAATCAAGAATCAATGTCATGTTCAAAAACCATTTAAAAACTGCCTGGAGAAGCCTAAAGAAGCAATCCTTTTTTACCTTACTCAATACCTTCGGACTTGCCATCGGCATGGTCGGAGGTTTACTGATTTCATTATATATCCATGACGAGCTGAGCTATGACACCATGTTTGCCGATGCCGACCGTATACATCGCATCAATGCGGATATCAAGTTTGGCGGAGAAGATCGCATATTTGCAGTTTCCCCAGCCCCCATGGCGGAGACTATTGATCGCGATTTTTCTGAAGTTGAGCTAACCACACGGTTTCGTACAAGGGGTAGTATGCTTGTCAGAAAATCGGATGCTGAAGCTAATGTAAAAGAAATGCAATCCACTTTTGTGGACTCCACCTTCTTTGAAATGTTTGATGTGGCGCTTTTGGTTGGCGATGTAAAGACCGCTCTAAAGTCTCCAAACACCTTGGTTTTGACCAAATCAGCCGCCGAAAAACACTTTGGTATTCGAGAGGCTTTAGGTCAGGACCTGCTTCTGAACAATACTGAAACCTATACGGTTACCGGGGTAATAGAAGATTTTCCTAAAAATTCATTTCTAAGGGATTACTCCGTTTTCCTGGCTATGGCCAGTTATGACGATTCTAGAGTGGTGAACTGGGCCAGTAATAATTACAATACGTTCATCAAACTCATCCCGTCCGCACGTATAGAAGATTTACAAGCACCACTACGCGCTTTTTTGGGGAGATATGTAATTCCCGGGGTACAGCAGTTTATGCCGGGCATTACTGAAGAACAGTTCAAAGCAGCCGGAAACCATTTGATCTACAGTACCATTCCACTAACCGATATACACTTGAGATCTGACAGGGTGGCCGAAATGAGTGCCAACAATACCATCCAAAGTATCTACATACTTTCTTTTATCGCCTTGTTTCTAATTGTGCTTGCCTGCGTGAACTTTATGAATTTGAGTACCGCTTATTCTCTAAAAAGAGCTAAAGAAGTAGGCATACGAAAAACATTGGGTTCCAACAAAGGATCGCTTATCCGACAGTTTTTGATCGAGTCCGGTCTGGTTTCCTTCGGTTCACTTTTGGTAGCGCTGGTCTTGGCCATATTGGTTTTGCCCTATTTCAATGATTTGGCAGATAAGGAAATTGCTATGCCCTATACAAATCCTCTTTTTTGGTTGATTTTACTGGCTTCAGGAGCCATTTTGGCACTTTTTTCAGGGAGCTATCCGGCGTTTTTTATGTCAAAATTCATTCCCATAAAAGTGCTAAAAGGAGCCAACGGTAATAGTTTGGAAGGTGAAAAAATTCGAAATGGTCTGGTCATATTTCAATTTGCGATTTCTGTTTTCTTGATTATCGGCACGTTGGTTGTTTATAGGCAATTGCAGTATATCCAGAATAAAGACCTTGGTTTTTCTAAAGATCAGGTATTGATAGTCAACGATGTTTTTACCATCGGAGATGGTATGACTTCTTTCAAAGAAGAAGTAAAAAAACTAGGGTTTGTCAATAATGCCACCCTAAGCAGTTATTTTCCAACACCTTCTAACAGGTCCGATAGTGTTTTTGCTCCTGAAGAAGGTGCCACCGATCAAGAGAACGCCTTAGCCATGCAAACATGGGGCGTTGACCATGATTATGTATCTACCATGGATTTGGAGATTATCGCCGGGAGGGATTTTGACCGTGCGTATAAGAATGATTCAACGAGTATCATCATTAACGAATCCGCCGTTTCCACCATAGGGCTCTCCCCTGAAGATGTAGTGGGCAAACGCTATACACCAGATATGGGTCAAGAAAACCCTGAATTTTTTACGATCATAGGTGTGGTTAAGAACTTTCATTTTTCTCCTTTCAGGGAAGAAATAGAAGCTTTGAGCCTTCATTTAAGCAGTTTTGCGGGTTCGATGGCCATAAGGTTGGATACTGACAATTATTCAAACGCCATAGCAAGTATTGAAGGGATTTGGAACAAAGTTACTCCCGGTCAACCCTTTGATTATTACTTCATGGAAGATTCATTTAATAATACCTATAAATCCGAACAACGTTTGGGCCGCATTTTTATCATATTTACAACCCTTTCTATTCTAATCGCCTGTCTTGGACTATTCGGATTAGCAGCCTTCAATGCTGAAAAGCGCACAAAGGAAATAGGTGTGCGAAAGGTGTTGGGGGCAAGTGTTAGTCAAATTTCATACCGCCTTACCATGGACTTTATCAAGTTGGTCGGTATAGGTATACTTATTTCCTTGCCAATCGGCTGGTATGCCATGAACAAATGGCTTGAAGATTTTTCGTATCGCATTGAGGTCAGTTGGTGGATGATGGTAATTGCAGCCTCACTAGCCGTAGGCATTGCCATACTAACGGTAAGCTATCAAAGCATCAGGGCGGCAGTAGCCAATCCGGTAAAAAGTTTACGCACAGAATAATCAAAAAACGAACAGTCATGTTTAAAAACTATTTAAAAATCGGTTGGAGAAACTTGCTAAAAAACAAGGGGTATTCCCTTATCAATATTGGTGGATTGGCATTGGGAATGGCCGTCACACTGATTATCGGCCTTTGGATGTACGATGAACTGTCCCGCGACAGTTACTATAAAAACAAAGATAAAATTGCGCAGGTATTCCAGTCACAGACTTTCAATGGGAACGTAGGAACTAGTCCATCCATCCCCTTACCGTTAGAGCCGGCACTTCGTGAGGGATATGGTGATAATTTTAAACATCTCATGATGGCTTCCTGGACCCAGAGTAGCTATATTAAGTACGAGGAGAATAGCATTTCAAGAACAGGCAATTATATGCAGCCCATGGCTCCGGAACTGCTCAACTTGGAAATTCTAAAAGGTGAAAAAGATGGTCTTCGGGAAATCAATTCCATAATGTTTTCAGCTTCTACAGCAGATGCGTTGTTTGGAAACGAGGATCCCATTGGAAAGGTGGTAAAAATTGGCAATCAGTATGACTTAACCGTTTCAGCTGTTTATCAAGACATTCCGTTTAACAACACCTTCAACGATACTGATTATATCATTCCATGGGATAATTATGTAGCCAACCGTGAATGGATTCAAAATTCATTGGACAATTGGGGAAACAACTCCTTTCAGATGTTCGTACAGGTAGCGGATAATGCGAACATGCAAGCAGTTTCAGAAAAAATCAGAAATGTCAAAAAAGACCTTAACGAAGATACCGCTGAATTCAATCCACAGTTATTCCTATTGCCTATGGAAGATTGGTATTTGCGTAACAATTTCGAACAGGGTAAACAGGTTGGGGGACGCATAAAATACGTTTGGTTGTTTGGAATTATCGGTGCTTTTGTACTACTGTTAGCCTGCATCAACTTTATGAACCTAAGTACGGCCCGTTCGGAAAAGCGCGCCAAGGAAGTAGGTATCAGAAAGTCGATAGGTTCACAAAAAGGTCAATTGATTAATCAATTTTTAAGTGAATCCTTTTTGGTAGTGGTTTTTGGTTTCCTGGTTGCCGTAGGCATAGTGCTATTATCACTTAACGGTTTTAATGAACTATCACGAAAAGAAATATCATTTCCCTGGGCAAACAGCTATTTTTGGTTGATTTCCATAGGCTTCATCTTATTTACGGCAATGTTAGCGGGAAGCTATCCTGCACTTTACCTTTCTTCCTTTAGGCCAGTAGATGTCTTGAAAGGAACTTTTAGGGGTGGTAAATATTCCGGTCTTCCCAGAAAAATACTAGTCGTGCTTCAGTTTACGGTCTCTGTGGCCTTTATTATTGGGACGGTAATTGTCATGCAACAAATTAATCATGCCAAAAACAGGCCCATTGGTTATGATAGGGAAGGTCTTATTCAGATTCCCACATGGTCTGTTGACTTTGAAGGCAAGACCGACCTTATGCGTGAACAATTCTTAAAGTCGGGAGCTGCGGTCGCCATGGCTACTTCCAGTAGTCCAACAACACGAATTTGGTCCAATAGAAGCGGGTATACCTGGGAAGGGAAGCCGGACGGTTTCCAGGAAGACTTTGCCTGGACCGAAGTCTCCCCTGAGTATGCCAGCACACTCAATCTCAAGGTGGTTCAAGGAAGGGATTTTTCAAGGGATGTCGCCTCGGATTCATTGGGCATACTCATCAATGAAACGGCGGTGAAATATATGGGGGTGCAAAACCCCGTGGGTATGCTCATCAGGGACGAGGATGAGGAAGATCCCGACCCACCTATGAAAATCATCGGCGTTGTGGAAGATATGATTGCTCAATCTCCCTATGAGCCCGTTAAGCAAGCCTGGTATGTTTATGATCGATACAACAATTTTAGCTATTACAATCTGAGATTGAACCCCAAACAAAGTGCCAGTCAAAATCTCGCAATAGTCGAACGCGTGTTCAAGGAACACTTCCCAGATATTCCTTTCGAATACCAGTTTGTGGATGAGGAATATGGTGAAAAGTTTGCGGCAGAGGAACGTATTGGCAGCCTATCAGGAATTTTTACTGCCCTGGCCATTTTAATTAGTTGTTTAGGGTTATTCGGACTTACCTCATTTGTGGCGGAACAACGAACCAAAGAAATTGGCGTACGCAAAGTATTAGGAGCATCTGTCGTGAATGTTTGGAATATGCTCTCGAAGGACTTTTTGAAGCTGGTGACGATCTCTTGTTTTATAGCTATTCCCATTTCCTATTACATCATGAATGGTTGGCTACAAGATTATCCCTATCGGGTGATCCTGGAGTGGTGGATTTTTGGCCTTGCGGTTGTAGGAGCTATGGGCATTACCGTGCTTACTGTGAGCTTTCAAGCAATTCGGGCAGCAAGGCAGAACCCCGTGAAAAGTCTTCGGACGGAATGAAATAAGGCATCGAAAAACGACAGTCATGTTAAAGAACAATTTAAAGATTGCCTGGAGATCACTGCTCAGCCAAAAAGGGCATTCTCTTTTAAATATCCTAGGGCTAACGATTGGAATGGCAGCCGCCCTGCTGATAGGCCTTTGGGTGTATGGAGAGCTCTCTTTTAATACAAAATTCAAAAACTACGACTCCATTGTACAAGTAATGCAAGACCAGACATTTGGAGACGAGGTCAGTACCGGGGTGTTTCAACCTATGCAATTGGCTCCTGCACTCAGAGATAGTTATGGAGATTATTTTGAACATGTGGTCACCGCTTCATTTATTGGTAATGAACAATTATCAGTTGCCAATCATAAAGTATCCCTGTCAGGAAATTATATGGAACCTGGAATTGCAGATATGTTATCTCTACAAATGATCAAAGGTACCCGGGAAGCACTGCAAAACCCAACTTCAATGCTTATGTCGGCTTCTACGGCAGCAACTCTTTTCGGAGAGGCAGACCCTATGGGTCAGATTGTAAAAATAGGCACCAATATGGAGGCAGAAGTAGCTGGAATATATGAAGATTTGCCTCAAAACAGCACCTTTTCGAATCTCGGTTTTATAGTGCCTTGGCAACTTCTTAGTACTACTGCAAATTTCGAGGAACGCCTTGAATGGGGAAATAATTGGTTTCAAGTTTATGCGCAAATGAAAGAAGGAGCAGATTGGGCACATGTCTCCGAACTGATCAAAGATGTAAAGTATAACAATATTAAAGAAGGCCCCAACACAGTTACAAACAAACCCGCGATACATCTACATCCTATGCGCAAATGGCACCTGTTCTCCAAATTTGAAAATGGTGCCAATACCGGGGGAGCTATTGAGCGTGTATGGCTATTTGGGATAATAGGCATATTTATTTTGTTGCTGGCCTGTATCAACTTTATGAACCTGACCACAGCTAAATCAGTAAAAAGAGCGAAAGAAGTAGGGATACGAAAAACCATAGGCTCCACAAAAAATCAGTTAATTACACAATTTTTGTTCGAATCCTTTTTGGCTGTTACTTTCGCTTTCATCACCGCTTTTGTTTTAGTTGTACTAGTAAAACCCTTTTTCAATGACCTTACTGGTAAAACGATGGGTATTCCTTGGGATAGTACTCCCTTTTGGGTGGTCTCACTATTCTTTATTTTATTAACCGCTATTGTTTCGGGCAGTTATCCTGCATTTTATCTTTCCTCCTATCAGCCCGTCAAGGTACTCAAAGGCTCTTTTCATGGTGGTAAAGGTGCTGCTCGCTTACGAAAAGTCCTGGTAGTTTTTCAGTTTGCTATTTCAGTATTGCTCATCATAGGAACCATAACTATTTTCAGACAATTGGAGCATGTAAAAAACAGGCCCATAGGCTACGATCGGGAACAATTACTGTATGTTCCTATCAACACTCCGGAAATCATTGCCCGTTTTGATACATTGCGAGATGAGTTGTTGCGTTCAGGTGACATTAAAGAAGTTGCCGCCTCCGACGTACTGATCACGGGAACATTTACAACAAACAGTGGTTTTAGCTGGAAAGGAAAAGACCCCAACATGAGCGAGGAATTCAACACCTTAAGGGCGACCTATGGTTATGGGGAAATGGTAGATTGGGAACTAAAGGAGGGGCGTAACTTTTCTCGTGAGTTTAAGAGTGATTCCCTCGCCTTTATTGTCAATGAAACGGCAGTGGATTATATGGGTCTAGAAAATCCCGTGGGAGAAATGATACAATGGGGCACTATGGGAAGCTTCAAAATTGTAGGCGTCATAAAAGACATGGTGACACAATCACCCTATGACCAGGTGCGCCCTATGATATTTGTACTCCATTATGGGGGGTTCCTAAACTTTGTGAACATCAAAATACGCAAAGGAGGAAACACCAGGGAAGCACTGGCGCATATAGAATCTATTTTCAGTAAGTACGATTCCGAAAGTCTATTCACCTACACCTTCTTGGATGAGGAGTACAAAAGGAATTTTATCAACGAAGAACGAACTGGAAAGCTAGCCACCTTTTTTGCCTTCTTAGCTATTTTTATAAGCTGTCTTGGCATTTTTGGCCTTGCCTCCTATGTGGCTGAACAACGAACCAAAGAAATAGGGGTGCGAAAGGTGTTGGGGGCATCTGTGTATAGCCTTTGGCACTTACTTTCCAAAGACTTTGTACTATTGGTGCTCATTTCGTGTATTGTTGCCATTCCGTTAGGGTACTATTTTATGCAGGGATGGATTGAAAATTATGCGTATCGGACAGAAGTAAGTTGGTGGATTTTTGCGGTTACCGTATTGATCGTATTACTCATCACCTTATTAACCGTTAGCCTACAGGCCCTTAAAGCGGCGGTGGTTAATCCCGTAAAAAGCTTGCGGACAGAATAAAACAACACATCAAAAAACCAGAGTCATGCTAAAGAACAATTTAAAGATTGCCTGGCGTAACCTCGTAAAGCGAAAAGTGTTTACATCGATTAACATTTTAGGGCTTTCCATTGGTTTTGGCAGCGCCATATTGATCTATCTTTTTTTGAGCTACCATCTTTCTTTTGATGATTTTCACCCCAACCAGGACCGCATTTATAGAATGGCTACCGAAGAACATATGGATGGTATTGGCTATTCTGCAAGTGTCCCTCCTGCCTTCGCGAAAGTGTTTCGGGAAAACTACACCTATGCTGAAAAAGTAGCCAAAATCGTGGCCAGACAAGGTTTGGTTATCGATGTTGAACGGAATGGGAACATCAGTAAATACAAAAAAGATGTCAGGTTTACGGAAGAGGATTTTTTTAAAATCTTCCATTTCCCATTGGTTAACGGTAGCAATGCCATTTCCCTTTCTGCACCCAACACAGCGGTAATCACAGAAAGCGAAGCGTTTGAACTTTACGGCAGCTCTGATGTGGTAGGCAAAACTTTTGTGTTGGATAACAGTGAAACCATAGAGATCACCGGTGTTTTGAAAGATATTCCCGATGCTTCGTTCCTCGAAGGCGGTATCTTTATTGCCTTTGACAATCTTGCAGTCTATTCTTCATTTGCCCATGGCGAAAACTGGGGGTGCATCACCACTAACTTACAATGCTATGCCCTTTTAAAACCCAATCAAAATATCGCGAATATAGAAAATGCGCTGCTGGAACTTCCCAAAGAACATCGGCCGAACAGAAACAATTTACATGTATACAAACTTCAGCCTTTGGCCGGCATTCACCTAAATTCAGATTATGGAGGCTTAGATCCAGTCTTTTTAATCATTTTTGGTATTATCGGTCTTTTCCTTATTGTTATTGCCAGTATCAATTTTATAAACATTTCCACGGCGCAGGCTTTTTATCGGTCCAGAGAAATAGGAATACGCAAGGTGCTGGGCAGTTTTAAAAAGCAACTTTTCTGGCAATTCTTAAGTGAAACCTTTCTTATCAGTTTATTCGCTATTGTGCTAGGAACCGTTATGGCCGTTCTTTTTCTACCGGCCTTCAATGCCCTTTTTGAAATACAATTGACCCTGGAAAATCTGGTAAGCTTTCCGTTTTTTGGCTTTTTGTTTGTCTTACTTATTGTCGTTTCCCTATTATCAGGAAGCTATCCGGGCGTATTACTGTCGAGAATAGTTCCGATTTTGGCACTGAAGGGAAAACTCAATCATAATGATACGGGTGGGGCAGGTACAAGAAAGGTTCTGGTTATAACTCAATTTGTCATTTCCATCTCCCTTATTGTAGCCACTTTGGTCATTTCAAGGCAAATCGAATATGCCACAAAAACCGATTTAGGTTTTGATAAGGAATCCATTGTCATGCTAGAAGTTCCTGAAACTATGGATTCCGAACGGTTTTACAGCCTAAAAGAACGCTTAAAAAATGTTGTGGGGGTACAAAAAGTTTCAGGATGCCTAACAAGCCCGGGAGGAGCCAACGTCTTTTGGGATACCAATCTTAAATACAATAACCGGCCCGATAGGGAAGACTTTAGTATTTCGGTAAAAGTAGGGGATGAAGACTATTTATCCGCATTTAACATTCCATTGGTAGCGGGGCGTAATTTCTTCAAAACTGATTCTATCACCGAAATGCTGGTTAATGAAAAATTTATAGAAAAAGTTGGTGGGTCTTCCGCTTCTGCCGAGGATGTATTAGGGAAGACACTTGCTGTGAACAGCGAACGTATTACAGCTACCATTGTTGGGGTGGTTAAAGATTTTCACGATGGCAGTTTTACCGATGCAATAAAGCCCATTTTCATCGCACCACGGGTACGTTGGTACGACGAAATAGGTGTGAAAATCAACCATTTAAACACCAGAGTAACCCTGGAAGAAATAGAGAAAGAATGGTCACAGACCTTTACCAATCACATTTTTGACTATCGCTTTTTAGATGAGCGGGTGGCTGAACAGTACGAGACCGAGCAGCGCTACTTGTCCTTATCTAAAGTCTTTTCCGGGCTTGCAATTTTTATCGGATGTATGGGCCTTTACGGACTTGTTCTATTCTTTGTAAGCCAACGGACCAAGGAAGTTGGTATCCGGAAGGTTTTGGGAAGTGGTATGGTTAGTATACTAGCCCTTTTTTCAGTGGATTTTTTAAAACTCATAATCGCAGCCGGATGTATTGCTACTCCACTAACCTGGTATGTTATGGAGCAATGGCTACAGGGTTATGCCTATAGGACTGAAATACTCTGGTGGCATTTTGCTATTGCCATTTCGGCAATTATGTTGGTCACCCTCATAACCATTAGTTATCAAACTGTAAAAGCGGCATTGGCCAATCCCATAAAGAGCCTGAGAACCGAGTGAATACGATCTCGAAAATGTTTAAAATCATAAAAAATACACTTATGATAAAGAATCAGTTAAAAGCCATACTACGTCGCGCAAGAAGAGATCGAATGAATACCGTAATCAACCTTTTTGGCCTTTCAGTAGCCATAGCCTGCTGCATGGTGATTTTCCTGTTTGTCAATAATGAATTGCGCTATGACTCGTTTCATTCCGATGCCGATAACATCTATAGGATCACAACCCATGAAATCTCCGAAGATGGAATTAAACGTGATTTTGCCCACTCATTCATGGCATATGCCCCGCTTCTGGAGTCGAAACTTTCTTTTGCCAACGAAACCGTTCGTATGCTACCCCAGAGTGTAAGCATCGGTAATCCCAAAAACACTTCCGTCTTTCAGGAATCTCGGTTTTTTTATGTAGATCCTAACTTTTTCGATGTGTTCACCTTTCCCCTTGTCCTAGGGGATAAGGCCACCGCCTTAGAAGCACCAAATAACATTTTGATTACAGAGACGATTGCACGAAAATATTTTGGAGATGAAAATGTTCTGGGTAAAGTACTCCAGGTAGAAGAAAACCATGTCTTTACTATTGCGGGAGTGATTGCAGACCTCCCCGAGCAATCCAGTTTGGAATTTGATTTTATTGTCCCCATGAAGGCTGCAGAAACTATCATTGGCTCCTGGATAGCAGATCTAAGCAATACATGGTATTATCCTCCTGTTTACAGCTTCATAAAGTTTAGTTCAAAGGTCAAATCACAGGATATTGTGCACAACATCAAATCCCTGGAAACCGATATTCTTCCGGAAAATGTTGCTCAAACCCGCTCGCATTCAATTCAGAACCTCAAGGAAATTCACTTTTCAGATTTAGAAAATCAACTTCATCCCACTATCAAAAAAAGTGTGCTTTACCTGTTCATTGGGGTAGGTATTGTAATTCTATTAGTTGCAGCGTTCAACTTTATCAATTTATTCCTCGCAAAAATTGTGCTACACCTTAAAACCGTCGGAATTCAAAAAGTATTAGGTGCACAAAACAGCAATATTTGGAGGCAAACACTACTCGAAAGTCTTTCTTTTCTATTCGTATCCCTGCTGATAGCTGTCGGTTGGTGTACTCTGTTCATTCCCGTATTCAATGCAATTATGGGTACACGCCTGGAGCTTATGCCTATTCTTTTGGATGGTTTGCTCTTTTATATAATGGCCATATTACTTCTAATTGGTCTGCTGATTTCCTCAATCCCCTTGTTAGTGATTTCAAAGTTTAAACCCATTGCTTTTTTGAAAGGAAAAAGCGGATCCATTTTCAAAGGCAAAAAAACATCTTCCGTCCAATCTTCATTACTGGTCTTCCAATTTGTTATTGCTGTTACCCTTATCATTTCAACAGTAATAATGCAATCCCAATTGCAATACATCAAAAACAAGAATTTGGGGATACAACAGCGTCAGATACTTGTGATCCCCGTTCGCGACGATGCCATTCAAAACCGCTTTGGTGCGGTTAAAGAAAAAATCCTGGCGGTAAATGGTGTAAACGCAATTTCGGCAATTTCAAATTTCCCCTGGGAAAGGGGTTTTTATGATTTTAAAACCGCAGTTAACTATAAAGGCCAGGTAATAAAAGCCAACGCAAACACACTAATGGTGGATGAGAGCATAATCCCCACGCTGGATATGACCGTTGTAAAAGGAAGGGGTTTTTCTTCAGAACATGGGACAGATTCTACGATGGCTTTCGTTATGAATGAAACTGCAGCGGCCAAGTTTGGGATTGACGAAGTAGACGAAGTAAAGATTACCATGGAAGGTATTTCTTCCTCCGGTCAAAAGAAGGGCAATCTAATTGGGGTGGTTAAAGATTTTCATATTCAGTCCTTACATGATGAAATCCAACCCTTGATCCTCACCATTACTCCGGAAAGTTATTTTACCGACAATATTTTGGTACAGCTTTCAGGGACCAATATTACCGAAACATTGATACAGATTGAGAAGGAAATCAAGGCATTTGCACCAAATAGGCCTTTTGAATTCTTTTTTTTAGACGAAGCGTTCGAAAGGTTATATCTAAGAGAATCCCTCATCGGTTCGTTGTTTAGGTATTTTTCAGTAATCGCCATTCTCATCGCCTGTTTGGGTTTACTGGCCATAACCACTTTGACCACAGCACAACGTCTTAAGGAAATTGGTATTCGTAAAGTGCTAGGTTCCTCGACTCAGGGAATAGTGCGTTTGTTGACCTCAGGTTTTCTCAAACTGGTTTTGGTTGCAATCGCAATTGCTACTCCCATCGGATGGTGGATGATGAGCAAATGGCTGGAAGACTTTGCCTACAAAACAACTATTCATTGGTGGGTGTTTGCATCAGCAGGAAGTACCGCTTTAGCAATTGCTATAATAACCGTGGGCTGGCAGAGCTTTAAGGCAGCCTCAACGAATCCTGTTGAAGTTCTGAGAAGCGAATAATCAAAAAACAAATTTTCATGTTTAAGAACTATCTAAAAATCGCCTGGAGGAGCCTTCTTAAGAATAGGGGGTATTTTTTGATCAACGTCTTTGGCCTCTCTGTTGCCTTAACCGCTTCTTTTCTGATGCTCTTATGGATACGTAACGAGCTAAGTACAGATAAGTTCCATGAAAATAAGGATCAGTTATTCCTTGTAAAACGAACTATTCCACTGGAAGAAGGGGTCTTTGACGTTTACCAGAACTCTGCCTATCCCTTGCTGAAAGCCGCTAGGGAGCAACTACCCGAGGTAGAAAAATACCTTACCGTCGGTTTTTCCTTTGAGGACAATCTAAAGGTTGAAAACGTTGACTACAGGGCAACCGGAACGTTTGCCAATGCCGATTATTTTTCAGGATTTTCTTTTCCAATCCTACAGGGTGATATTGGACAGCTGGATCAAAAACCAGAAGCCATTGCCATCTCAGAGCGTTTAGCAGAACGGATATGGGGGGCTTCCTGGCCTAATGAAGCTATTGGTAAGAGCATTCATATTTTGGATAATGGCGACTTTACTGTAGAAGCTATCTTTCAGAATCTGCCTGCCACCTCATCCATCCAAAATGATTTTTACTACAGTTTTCAAAAATACCTCAATGACAATGAATGGATGATGGATTGGGGAAATAACGGTATGCAAGGTGTTTTACTTCTAAAAGATGGCGCAAACCCAACCCTGGTATCTGAAAAACTCAACAAACTCTTTCAGGAAAACATCCGTGGGGAGAACAAAGAGGGGTGTTTTTTGCAGAAATTCTCCGATAGTTATCTCTATGGGAAGTTTGACGAACAGGCAAAGGTTGCTGGCGGTCGCATAGAATATGTACGCATCTTCACCATAGCTGCAATCTTTCTGTTACTTGTGTCCTGTATTAATTTTGTGAACCTTTCTACTGTTTCAGCCACCAAACGTGCTGCGGAGATAGGAGTCCGAAAAGTAATAGGCGCTCAAAAAAAGGTGTTGATCACTCAATTCTTTACGGAAACCGGTATTATCACGGCTATTGCGTTTATCGTGGCTATCGTCTCCAGCTTGTTGCTTCTACCCGGTATTAGCAATTTTGTTGGTAAAAATCTCCAGGCCAATTTAGCAACACCTACTATTTGGGTTGCGCTGCTTTTACTTTTTCTGTTAACTACCCTCTTCTCCGGAGGCTATCCTGCTTTTATAATCTCTTCATTCCAACCGATCAAAGCACTTAAAGGAAATGGGCGAGAAAGGAAAGGTGCTGCTTCTTTTCGAAAAGGGTTGGTAGTGTTTCAATTTGGACTGACCATTCTGCTTATTGTGGCAGCTGTAATCGTAAAGCTGCAAGTAGATTACATCAATACAAAAGACTTAGGTATTGCCCGTAGCAATATTGTTTCCATTCATCAAGATCAGGCGCTCACAGATAAATACGATGTGCTTCGAAACGAGCTGTTATCCAAAAATACAGTAGAAGATGTGACCTTGGTAGGACCTTCTCCTTTAGATATAAGGGCCTCGTCAAGTGGTGTTGTCTGGCCAAAGAAAACCGTAGACCAGGAGAATATTGAATTTGCGCTGTTGTGGACGGCTCACAATTTTCCCGAAGTGTTTAATGTACCCCTTGCCGAAGGTAATTATTACCGAGAGGCAAGTATAGATACTGTAAATGTGGTCATCAACCAAAAGGCTGCCGCAATTATGGGATTAACTGATCCCGTTGGAAAAACAATCCAGGTGTGGGGAAGTCAACGGCAAATTATAGGGGTAGTCAAGGATTTTCATAACACATCACTTTACGAGCCTATACAACCCACTGTGTTCTTCTTGGATCCTAATGATGCAGGCAGCATGTTCGTTAAATTCAAGGAGGGCAAGACCCAGGACGGACTAGCTGCACTAGATGGTATCTTCCAAAAAGTGATGCCTGACCTGCCGTTACACTACGAGTTCTTAGATCAGGAGTATGCTGCTCTCTACCAAACCGAAGTCCTTACGGGTAAGTTGACCTATTATTTTGCATGGATATCCATACTGGTATCTTGTTTGGGGCTTTTCGGCTTAGCTTCATTTGTAGCCAAGCAACGCACCAAGGAAATTGGGATTCGAAAAGTACTCGGCGCCAGTGTTAAAAGTATTACTTCACTAATTTCTAAAGACTTTTTGAAGCTAGTTGCCCTGGCGGTGTTGGTAGCATCCCCAGTGGCGTACTACCTCATGCAAAACTGGCTTGCTGATTTTACCTATAGAATTGAGATCTCGGGCTGGATTTTTGTTTTTTCAGGAATACTTACTATTGGGATTGCCCTTATAACAATTAGTTTTCAGACTATTCGTGCAGCTGTTGTTAATCCAGTAAAAAGTCTGAGAACGGAATAAAATAGCAACTTATGCTGAACGTACCTGCCTGCCTGCCGGCAGGCAGGGCCAAAGCATTAAAAAACGACTTCATGATAAAGAATCACTTAAAAACCGCTTGGCGGAACATCATAAAGAACAAGGTGTTCTCAATTTTGAATGTCGTTGGATTGGCAACCGGCCTGTTATGTAGTCTCTTGATTTATCTGTGGGCTTCTGACGAACTGGCCATTGATAAATATCACAAAAACATAGACCTTCTGTACTCGGTGTATCAAAAACAAATCTTTGAAGGGAGAATAGATGCAGGCTACTTCACCCCGGCACTACTTTACAGGGAACTTAAAAACAAGATTCCTGAAGTTGATAAAGCTTCCCCCATGACTTGGAGAGATACCCGAACATTTACTGTGGATGATAAAATTTTTCGGCAAGAAGGGTTTTATGTTGGTGAAGACTATTTTGAGATGTTTTCGTACGACTTCTTGGAAGGGACTGTGCTATCGGCAATGGATTCTCCTGATAATGTGGCTATTTCTGAAGAAATGGCACAGCTGTTTTTTGGAAGTGCCAAAAATGCTATTGGCAAATCGATTCTCTATGAGAACAGCCGCCCGCTAAAGATATCTGCTGTGTTTAAGGATGCTAGCCCGGCAAGTTCCAAGAAAGGTGATTTTTTCCTGCACTGGGATATCTTCCTTGAAGAACATAGCTGGGCAACCGACATTACCAATAGTGGCCCGCTTACGTACATTATGCTTAAAGAAAATACCGATGTCACAACCGTAGATGCCAAAATCAAGGATTTTCTTATGCCCTATAGAACGGAAGAAGATTCCAATTTTACGGCAGAGCTAGGGCTACAACCTTTTGGGAAGAGTTATTTAAATAACAATTTTGAGAACGGCATTATTTCCGGTGGTCGTATCGAGAATGTGCGCATTTTTGGATTTATCGCGTTTTTCGTTCTATTAATTGCCTGTATCAACTTTATGAACTTGGCTTCTGCAGGTTCGTTAAAAAGGGCCAAGGAAGTTGGGGTGCGGAAATCTCTGGGTGCAAAGAAAGGAAGTTTGATCTCCCAATTTTTGGGAGAGGCGTTGCTACTTTCCTTCATGAGTACCCTTTTAGCATTAGTGCTGGTTGCACTTGTTTTACCCCTGTTTAATGAACTCGCTGGAAAGGATTTAGACCTTTTACGTCTCTCACCATTGTCTTGGTTGAGCATTCTTGGTATTACCTTGTTAACAGGATTTGTATCCGGGAGTTACCCGGCATTCGTGCTTTCCTCTTTTAAAGCGATAGACATTTTCAAAAATAACAGGAATGCTAATGCCAGTTCGAGATGGATCCGCAAGGGGTTAGTGGTTTTTCAATTTGCCTTGACCATCATCCTGATTTCGGGAATGCTCATTACATCCCGCCAAATCCATTTTATACAGAATGAAAACCTTGGTTTTGACCGTCACAATGTTGTCCTTTTTCTTTTTCAAGGTGACTCTACGCGCACTTTTACCGGACTAAAACAAAGAGCATTACAACTTCCCGGAGTAGAATCCATGTCTATTACTGATATAGGACCCATGCAGTTTTCGAATGGTTTTGACGATGTGGTCTGGACAGGTAAACCCGAAAACGATCCAACGATATTTAAAAGTATGGCCGTGGGATCGGATTTTGCAAAGGCTTGGGGCACCGAATTGCTTATGGGAACCGATTTTTCTACGAACCGTGTTGCCGATAACTCGGGCTACATCCTTAATGAAACCGCCTTAAAAATAATGGGGTTAAAAGATCCTATAGGCAAACCCCTGGCCATGTGGGGCAGGGAAGGCGAGATCATTGGAGTGATGAAAGACTTTCCCATTAATACCCTAAAATCTACAATTCCACCATTGATTATCCGCAATGGCGAACATCTGAACAGGGGGGCTGTTTTGGTACGTATCAGCCCTGCAAATGGTATACAAACGGTAGAAGCTTTGGAAAATTTGTATACCGAAATATTTCCTGAAGTGCCATTCGGGCATTTCTTTTCCGATGCATGGTACGATGATATGTATAGAAGTGAGACCATTTTTTTTAAACTCTCCCAGTACTTTTCGTTCATGGCAATATTTATCTCATGTCTGGGGTTGTTCGGCCTCGTCATATTTTCGGCCCAGTTACGGGTAAAGGAAATTGGGATACGAAAAGTACTTGGTGCTTCAGTGAGTAAGATTACGCGTCTTTTAATAAAAGATTTTCTGAAGTTGGTGGTTGTGGGCATTGTAATTGGCCTTCCTGTTGCCTGGTATTTTATGGATAAATGGCTAACGAATTATGAATATCGTGTTGATATGCCGTGGTGGGCTTTTGGGTTAGCAGGAAGTGTAGTAATCGCAATAGCACTGTTAACCGTCAGTTTTAAATCGATAAGTGCAGCTATGACCAATCCAGTCAAAAGTCTCCGGACAGAATAACCTCATCAATCAAAACAACGAGATCATGGTAAGAAATTATTTAAAGATTGCCCTGCGGAGTCTTAAAAAGAACAAACTGTTTTCCTTCATCAACATCGGGGGATTAGCGATTGGGATGGCCGTTGCACTATTGATCGGACTATGGGTTGCCGACGAGGTGACCTACGATCAGTACTTTGAAAATAAGGGTCAAATTGCACAGGTTTATCAAAATCGGACAAGAAATGGTGTCATCGAAACCGGAAATGCTGTTCCGAGGCCCTTAGAATTTGTACTCCGGGAGCAGTACGGTGATCTTTTCAAGCATATTGTAATGGCTTCTTGGGAGTGGACACAAAGCCTTGCCTTCGAAGATAAAATCATTTCGCGAGTTGGGAATTCCGTACAAGCTGGTATCACGCAAATGTTAGATCTCAGAATGATACATGGCCAACAAAACGGCCTTCAGGACATCGATGCCATTATGTTGGATCAATCCACTGCTTTGGCATTGTTTGGATCAGGAGATCCCATTGGAAAAGTCGTTCGAGTGAATAACGAATTTGATGCAACCGTGACAGGAGTTTATGAGGATATCCCTTTCAATAACTCCTTCCACGGACTTGGCTTTTTAATACCATGGGAACGCTACGTGGCCTGGCGTGAATGGGTGACAGCGGCAAGAGATGATTGGAATAACAACTCGTTTCAGCTATTGGTACAGCTTGCTGATAACATGACCATGGAAGAGGTCACCACCAAAATCAAAGACGCCAAGAAGAATCAACTCCCTGAAGCTCAAAGCAATCCTGAACTTTTCTTATTTCCTATGAAGGATTGGTATCTGCGAAATAATTTTGAAGAGGGCCGCCAGGCTGGAGGGCGTATAACTTACGTAAGATTATTTGCCATAATAGGCATTCTTGTATTAATACTGGCCTGTATCAATTTTATGAACCTTAGCACAGCGCGTTCGGAAAAAAGGGCCAAAGAAGTTGGGCTTCGAAAAACCATCGGTTCCAATAGGGGGCATTTGATAAATCAGTTCCTAGGAGAAGCCTTTTTGGTGACGCTGGTGTCCTTCCTGCTAGCAATAATTCTGGTTTTGGTTTTCCTGGGAGACTTTAACGAACTGTCACGAAAAGAGATGCAATTTCCGTTGTACAACACTTTATTTTGGATAGCTTCACTAGTTTTTGTTTCCATTACTGCCCTGCTCTCCGGAAGCTATCCGGCGCTCTACCTTTCGTCATTTAAACCAGTAGAAGCCCTAAAAGGCACTCTTAAGTTTGGGCCACTTTCCATACTGCCACGGAAGGTCTTGGTAGTGGTACAATTTACAGCCTCAGTCGCTTTCATCATAGGAACCCTTGTGGTGCTTCAACAAATCCGTTTTGCCAAGAACCGCCCCATTGGATACGACAAGGAAGGGCTAATTCAGCTCCCGGCTACTGGTCCTGAGTTCGCCTTAAAAAAAGACATTATGCGAAGTGAACTCATTGCATCCCGGGCAGTTACTGAGATGTCTACCTCCAGTGCGCCAACAACCGAAATATGGTCAAGGACTGGTAGTTTTACCTGGGATGGGAAACCTGAGGATTTTCAAGTGAGTTTAGCTTTTACCCTGGTTTCCCCGGAATATGCAAGTTCTCTTGATCTGGACATCATTATGGGAAGGGATTTCTCCAGGGAAATGGCAACAGATTCCAATACCGTGCTAATCAATAAGGCAGCCATGAAATATATGGGCTTCACTAATCCCATAGGCAAATACTTAAGGGATACCAATGTTGAAAATCCGAATCCTCCTTTGAAAATCATTGGAGTAATAGAAGATGTTGTTGTGCAATCCCCATTTGAACCTGTGACACAAGGTGTGTATGCCTTTGATAAATTTGGTGTCGCTAATTTTTATAATCTCAGGTTAAATCCACAAAAGAGCACTGCTGAAAATCTTGCAGCAGTTGAGACCATATTTAAACGGCATTTCCCCAACCTGCCTTTTGATTATCAATTTGTGGACGATCAATATGCAGTAAAGTTTCAATCTGAGGAACGTATTGCTGATTTAGCAGGGGTTTTTACCGCGCTTGCCATTTTTATCAGCTGCCTTGGACTCTTCGGGTTAGCGGCGTATGTTGCAGAACGTAGAACAAAGGAAATAGGAATACGAAAGGTTTTAGGCGCCACAGCAATGAACGTTTGGAAACTGCTGTCTAAAGACTTTGTAGTCTTAATCCTAATTTCCTGCTTGATGGCCGTACCAATTGCTTCCTATGTGATGAGCGAATGGTTACAGAACTATTCCTACAGGATTGACCTGTCTTGGTCAATTTATGCAGCAGCCATTTTTGGGGCTTTGTTTGTAACTGTGATCACCGTAAGCTTTCAAGCGCTTAAAACAGCAAAATCGAACCCGGTAAGAAGTTTACGAACCGAATAACAATGAAGACATGTACAAACTATTTCTAAAAATCGCAACACGTTATCTGCTCAAGAATAAAATGTACTCCTTTATCAACATTTTTGGGCTGGCCATTGGTGTTGCTTCTTTCGTATTGATCATGCTATACGTAAACCATGAAAAAAGCTATGACAAATTTGAAGGCTCTGAGAATGTATACCGAGTCTATATGGATTACCTGGAAGGAGACGAATATGTGCCGGGAGATGCTGAAGCCTACATAAAAAGTGGTCCTGCACTTAAAGCGGAATTTCCAGAAATTCAAGATTTTGTACGGTTTAGGCGTATCAATAATTTGGTGGTGCTTAAAGATAACTATCCCTATGACAATATTGTTGGGTCTTTAGCAGACCCAGAATATTTTGATGTATTTGACCACGGTTTGACCCAAGGCAATGTGGAAACGGCCCTTAAAGAACCGTATTCCGTGGTATTGAACTCCGTCCTGGTAAAGAAGATTTTTGGCGATGAAAATCCAATAGGGCAGACTTTAAAAATAGCTGGGGATGACACCGCGGTTTTTAAGGTCACCGGGGTAATGGATAACAGCGGCAGAAACACCCATATTAAAAACGATTTGCTTGTTTCCTTTAACACCTTTTATTCATGGAAGGTTTTCGAAGGGGATTGGGAATATACGTGGAACCAAAATGTGTATTACACCTATCTTAAACTTGCAGAAAATTCAGATGCCCAATTGCTTAATCAAAAAGTAATGAATTTTAGACCTGAGGGGTTTGAATTTCAGGAAAAACACCACCTTGAGCCTATTGAGGACATCCATTTGTATTCTAATAAGCCCTTTGAGGCTGAAGCTAACGGAAGTGGAAGCAGCGTAAGGCTTTTGGCAATAATAGCTTTCATCACCTTGGTGCTAAGCTGGATGAATTATATGAACCTATCAAGTAGCAAATCTTTGGAACGTGCAAAAGAAATTGGTGTTCGCAAAGTTGTTGGTGCCCAAAAAGCACAATTGGTTCTACAGTTTTTGCTGGAATCCGCCCTTTTAAACGGAATTGCCATTATCCTGGCCCTTCTGGCAGCCTATTTTTTACTCCCCAGTTTCAATGCTTTTGTGGAGCAGGACTTGGGCTTTGACAGCAAGCAGTTGAAAGACCTGTTACCATATTTTGGTATTCTTTTATTGGGCGCTACTTTGGCGGCTTTTTATCCCACCTTGGTATTGAGCCGTTATAACCCCGCTAAAGTGCTGAAAGGAAAGGCCCAGACCTCAAAAAGCGGTCTTAACTTCAGAAAAGCGCTTATTATTTGTCAATTCATAGCCACCATCGCCTTGCTTACCGGGACATTTGTGGCCAATAAACAAATCCATTATTTGAAAAATCGGCCTATTGGAGCTAACCTTAATCAAGTTGTTGCTCTAAGTGGACAAGTGTTCAATCGTGAGAAAGATTCCCTTTTCCACCAAGACATCAACGTTTTTATCAATGAACTTAAAAACAGTCCTTACGTCAGCAATGTTACAGGAGCAGGTACGTATCCGGGAGATGATTTCGGGGAAGTAAGTTCAAGTCTCGGGTTGACTTTCCCAAATGGACAGACCGATACAAAGCATATTTGGTACCATTACAGCGTAAGACCGGAATACTTTGATTTGATGCAAATGGACTTTGTTGCTGGGGGAGCTTTCGAAGAAACGGCAAGGGGTTTTAGTGACAATATTGTTGTCAACGAAAAAATGGTTGATTTTATGGGAATTGATAACGCGCAAAGTCTCGTTGGAAAAACCGTAAAATTTGGGGGAAGTGATTGGTCAATAACAGGCGTAGTCAAGGATTATAATCATTTTGGAATGAAATCACCAATAGTCCCCATGATTATAAGGCATTATAAGGATACGGACAATATTTTGGTGAAATTGAATAATGAGGCCTTATCATTGGCAGGAATGGACAAAGCTTTGGCACAGTTCAATACGATATGGCTTGGAATATTTCCACAAAGCACTTATAACTATGCTTTTCTGGACGAACAATTTGAAGGACTTTATAAAGAGGACCGAAAATTCAGCAGAGCCTTCCAAATATTTACCATTCTAGCCATCCTAATTGCAGCTATGGGACTGTTTGGTTTGACTTCCTATACTGTTGTACAGCGGAAAAAAGAAATTGGGATTCGAAAGGTCAATGGGGCTACCATTACCCAAATCCTTTCGCTTTTGAATATTGATTTTGTCAAGTGGGTCGGGTTGGCCTTTTTGGTAGCCGTTCCTTTTTCTTGGTATGCTATGAAAAAATGGTTGTCGGCGTTCGCCTACAAAACAGAATTAAGCTGGTGGATATTTGCACTTGCTGGGGTTTTGGCCCTTTTTATAGCGCTCTTTACCGTAAGCTGGCAAAGTTTAAAGGCAGCTACGGCCAACCCTGTTGAATCTTTGCGAGATGAATAAAACAATCATAGTATATAAACCATGCTAAAGCACAATCTTCTTCTCTTTCTCCGAAACATCAAAAAGAATCGAACCACTTTTTCGATCAACGTGATTGGTATGTCCATTGGGCTTGCCTGTGCCCTTTTTATCGCCATTTGGGTCATGGATGAACTATCGGTCGATAGTTTTCATAAAAAGGGCGATCGTCTCGTTCAGATATTGCAAAGTCTACCTACCCCAAACGGTATTGAGACCGATGATGCTACCCAAGGACCTTTGGCAAAAGCCTTATTGAACGAGTTTCCAGAAATTGAAGAATCAACTACCGTATTGCACAACTCATGGTTTGAAGGGGAGAAATTCCTGTTGTCCGATGGTGGCGAACAATTTTTTAGCTCGGCCATCCAATTTGCCGGCAAGAACTATTTTAACATGTTCTCGTTCCCGCTGCTTTATGGAAATCCTGATGAAGCAATTACCACTATGAATTCGGTGGTCATATCTGAAGGAATGGCAAAAAAACTATTTCAGACCACCAATGCCATTGGCAAGACCGTAGAATGTCTACATGACGAATTCGGAGGAAGTTATACCGTTTCGGGTGTTTTTAAAAAACTTCCAAAAAACACTTCAGAAACGTTTGATGCCGTGTTCAATTTTGAAGCTTTGGCTGCCTATGATGAGGATTTTAGGGAATGGAACAATAGCGATGCCCAGACCTATGTGGTACTTGCCAAGGGTACGAAACTTGATGAATTCAATGCAAAGATCAAAAACTTTCTAAGGACTCGAAATGAGAATGCCCCCGAGACCTATTTTGCCCAACCCTATGCAGATCGCTACTTGCACGGCAATTATGAAAACGGAAAAGTCGCAGGTGGAAGAATAGAATATGTACGCTTGTTTTCGATTATTGCCCTATTGATATTGGTTATCGCCTGTGTGAACTTTGTGAACATATCCACGGCAAAGGCTTCCACCCGAATAAAGGAAATAGGGGTAAAAAAATCCATGGGTGCGGAACGAAGAAGTTTAATGGCACAGTTCACTTCCGAATCCATAGTGATCTCAGCAATAGGCATGCTTTTCGCGTTGCTCCTAGTTCGGTTATTGTTGCCCCAATTTAATGGCATCGCAGGAAAGGAACTGGCCTTGAGCTTTGATACTGACCTAATTCTGGGTGTTGTGCTGATAACACTTTCCACAGGATTTATGGCAGGTATCTATCCAGCACTGTATCTATCGGGGCTGTCTGCACTACATAGTTTAAAAGGTAAAATGGTTCAGAATCTAAAAAGTGACTTTGCCCGCAAGGGATTGGTTGTCTTTCAATTCGTAGCCTCGGTAATCTTAATCGTTTCTGTTTTTATCGTTTACAAACAGATGGAATATATCCAAAATAAAAATCTCGGATTCAATAGAGACAATGTGGTTTGGTTCAATTCTGGAGTAATGGAGGCCAATCTCAACAGAGCAGAAGGTGCGGCGGGCATGAGCACAGAGGATATTGAGAACTTTGTGGGTATTTTAAAAAATACTCCTGGCGTTGTAAATACCTCCAATTTTAGGCACACCATGATGGCTGACTTTGGAACCACCACAGGCCTTGACTGGCCAGGAAAAGATACAGAAATCGATGGGCTTTTTGCCCAAATAGCAGGTGGATACAACTTTATAGAAACCATGCAAATGGAACTGAAGCAGGGCAGAAGCTACTCCAAGAAATTCCAGACCGAACATGAAAAAATTATTTTCAACGAAGCGGCCATTGAGCAGATGGAAATGAAAGATCCCATTGGAAAAACCGTAAACCTTTGGGGTGAGGACAAAGAAATCATTGGTGTGGTTAAGAACTTCCATATTGATAAACTGTACAGAAAAGTGATGCCGGTCTTCATAACGTTGACCAACAGCAATTTCGCTTCCAATATTATGGTTAGGATGGAACGGGGAACCGAAACCGCCACCCTTGAACGCATCCAAAGGGCCTATCAAGATTATTTTATTTCGGGGATGCCTTTTGAGTTCAACTTCTTAAACGAAAATTATCAAGCCTTATACGAAGCGGAAAAACGGGTCGCCACTTTATCGAAATATTCTGCTGTGCTTGCTACAATAATCTCATGCCTGGGATTATTCGGGCTTGCGGTCTTTACCATCCAAAGGAGAAAAAGGGAAATCAGTATTCGAAAAGTACTGGGACAAAGTGCGGCCCAGGTCGTAATGATGCTTTCCAGTGAATTTGCCAAACTAGTCCTGATATCGATTTTGATAGCGTTACCCCTTGCCTATCTGTTGGCCAACAACTGGCTTTCGGGCTTTGCCTATCACATTCCATTACAAGTTTGGTATTTTATCGGAGCAGGGTTGATAGCCTTGATAATCGCGATACTAACCGTAGGGAGCCAGGCAATACGGGCAGCCATGATAAACCCTGCAGCTAGCCTGAGAAGTGAATAGCTATCGTTAACCAATCAAAAAGGAAAATCATGCTAAAACACAATTTAAAACTCTTTCTCAGAAATATAAGGAGCAATAAGGCCACTTTTGGTATCAATGTTATTGGCCTTAGCGTGGGAATCGCTTCTTTTTTAATATTGGTCGTTTATGTTTATAATGATTTGACCTACAATCATTTTAATGAAAATCTTTCCAATATATATCGGATACAGGAGGTGTATGAAGAAGGTACTGGTTCAGAAACCAAAGGCCTATTGTTGCCACAGATGCAACAAGAAATCCCTGAAGTGGTCAATGGCACTCGAATTTTTGATTGGGACGGTTATCGATTGAGCAACGGTGACAATGCCTTCATGGAGAATGTTCTTTATGTGGACAAAGGGTTCTTTTCCGTTTTTAGTTTTCCTTTTAAAGAAGGCAATGCAAAAAATGTGCTTGACAACAAATTTAATGCCGTTGTGAGTGCTTCTTTTGCTAAAAAATATTTTGGAACGACCGCAGCTTTGGGAAAACAACTGCAAGTGGGGTTTGAGGATATTTTTCTGACCATTTCTGGAGTAGTTGAGATTCCCGAAAATTCCTCCGTTAAATTCGACATCGTAACTTCCTATGAGAGTGGAGAGGCCATTTCACCCTGGATAAAAGACGTTCATGATTGGTACAATACTTTTTCAGCGACTTATGTAGTACTTCAAGAAGGTATCAATCCATCCCAAATTGAGCATAAACTCGACAACATCGTTAAAGCAAACTTTCTCCCTCAAGGTGAAAACAATACGAAAATAAAATTGCTTCCGTATGCAGAATATCATGCCGCCGAAGAATCGAATCAAATGCTGATAATTATTTTGGCCATAATCGCAATAGGGATTATCGGTATAGCTATGGTCAATTTTATTAACCTAACCATAGTCACTTCACTATCAAGGACGCGTGAAATTGGGGTTAAAAAAGTCCATGGTGCCCTAAAAAAACATGTAACGCAACAAATTGTTTTAGAGTCTTTTGCCACTGGATTCTTTGCTTTAGTAATTGGTTTAGTTCTTTTTAGTACCCTATTACTGCCAACTTTTAATGTACTTTTTGAGACAAACCTGACCCTTCAATCCCTGAATCCATATCTTTTGGCAGGCCTCCTCTTTGGCCTTTGGATCTTTATGGGGCTTTTTTCAGGAACGGTACCCTCCATACTTTGGTCAAAAAGTAAGCTTGTTGAAAACCTTCAAGGAAAAATTACTACTTCAAATAAATCTGGATTCACAAAACACGCTTCCGTCATTGTACAGTTTGTTATCGCCATTGTTTTGATTTCGGGTACCATTGCTGTTAGGAAACAGATTAATTTTATGTTGGATAAAAATCCAAAGTTCGACAATGAGAACGTCATCGTTTTAGAAACCAATGAATGGCAACATTCAGACCTTGATGCTGCCTCAAGAAAACTTGACATCCTCTCGAAAGAGTTGCAAAACAGCCCATTAGTCAAAGCCATCAATTTCACAGGAAGTATTCCTGGGGATTACGACGAAAACTACAATACCTTTTATCCGATTGGGAATAGTAATGTGCCTACCATTAGTCTTAGAAAATCATATGTTGGTAAAAACTATTTCAAGACCCTTGGAATAAACCTGTTAAACGGACATGGATTTGACAAAGACCCAACAACACTAAAAAATACCGTAGTCTTGAACAAAACCGCTATGGCCAGACTTGGTTTTAGTGATGCGAAGGGTCAAATTTTAGTAGAAGGGCTAAAAGGGGGAAGGCAATATCGAGTAGTAGGCACCATAGACGATTTTAGTTATCAAGGGGTTCAACGAGCTACTGAACCTTTGGCACACTTTTTCACAGATTTTGAAGATCTTATCACTTGGGAATACCTTGCCATTCGGTCAGAAAAAGAAGCCACATTACAAGTTATCAGTTTATTGGAAGAAAAATGGCAAGAATTGTTTCCTCAGGCTACATTGACCCATTTTTTTGCCGACGAAAAGTTGAACCTGTACTACAAAGAGTATGAACGTGTAAATACCTTGATTACCTGGTTCTCTTTCCTGGCAATTATTTTGTCATGTATGGGGCTGTTTGCTTTGGCTTCGTACACCATGACCCGTCGCACCAAGGAAATTGGAATACGAAAAGTAAATGGTGCAACAATTACACAAATACTTTCCCTTCTCAATAAAGACTTTATAAAATGGGTGGGGTTGGCTTTTATAATCGCCATTCCCATTTCGTGGTATGCCCTAAATCAATGGCTTGAGGGTTTTGCATCTAAAACGACTCTCAGTTGGTGGATTTTTGCTTTAGCAGGGGCCTCAGCATTGGTCATATCATTGCTAACGGTAAGTTGGCAAAGTTTTAAAGCAGCGATTGTAAACCCTGTAGAAGTGCTCCGGGATGAATAGTATTAAACAGGAAAGATTCTATAAAAACAGACTACGATTCTTAAAAATTCTAAATGACAGACACTTTTTGAGCCATCACCATAAATCCTAAAAAATGTTTAAGCACAATATTGTATTGTATTTAAGGAAAATCCAAAAACACAAGAGTACCTTTTTCATCAACCTGGTAGGGTTGTCATCGGGTATGGCCTGTGTACTGCTTGTATACCTCTGGGTATCGGATGAACTTGCAATGGATACGTTTCATGAACACGATGAGCGGCTGTATCAAGTGCGTAGAAATGTGACTGTAGCCCCGGGAGAATTAGCCACTTTTTCTTCTAACTCCAGCCTAATGCTTACTGCTTTACAGGAGGAAGTTCCAGAAGTGGAATTGGCGACTGCGGTTTATGAATTTGACAATAGCGCTAGCTTGGAAACCAAGGACAAAAAATTGAGTGCCTTTGGTGTAATGGCCAGCGCAGATTTTTTTAAGGTCTTTTCGTACCCTTTACTTTCTGGGGATAAAAATACCGCCTTAGCTGAAGTGAATTCCGTGGTCATTTCGCGTGAATTGGCAGCCAGTTTTTTTGGAGAGCGGGTTGACCCTATCGGAAAAACCCTCAGGATTAAAGAAGCTGGAGAAGAAATTGATGCGGTTTTTACCATATCTGGAATTTTTGAGATACCGCACAACTCTTCCCAGCAATTCGACTTTATCTTACCTTACAAGACTTTTCTTAAATACAGAGATCCGGATGATATTGCGTGGTACAGTAATAGCTCAAGTGTGTATGCACTTTTAGCTCCAGGAACAAACAGCAATGCCTTCAACCAAA